>CAYTVN010000158.1:0-7919 GCA_964441655.1 uncultured Verrucomicrobiota bacterium
GGGCTGGCTGGAGGAAACTGCAACATGAAGCGGCAGGTCCTCGTGTTTGAGCACGACCCCGCCTTCGGCGGGATAAATGGTCATTTTTTCGCGCGGTACGTCCAGCAGGGGGGCCAGGGCCAGTAGCTGTTGGCGGCGGGAATAGACGCGGAGGGCCACCGCGCGGCGTCGGCGGAGCAACATCAACTCATCCCACCAGCTGGGGCCGTGGTTGTGGCGTACGCCGTAGGGAAGGATGAGCGCACCCTCGGCGGCTTCGCGGTCATTCAGGCGCTCGCCGCACCAACTCAGGAAATCCCGGAACAGAGGCCTCCGATGGAGCATGTAGCCGGCCCCATGGGCGTAACGATGGGTATACCCCTCGTAGAAGCCCTCCAGATTGTCGCCGAAAAAATATTGGGCGGACTGGCCACGCTTGATCGCGATCGCCATTTGTTCAAAAAGTTGCTGCGCATCGAGTTGCATGATGGCGGTCAATTTATCCGTAAAAGCCAGCAAACTGAACTAAAAACATCTACCCTTTGCTTTGTCAGAAGTAAGAAAATGGCAAACGCTACGAGCCGTAATTTCCCAAGGCGTCGCGGATTTGCAAATTTGGCGATTAACGGTGGCGTTGTTGTAACTTGCCATAGGGCATGGGCATGCATATAGTGCATACGCAAGTGAATTGCGGTTCAATCACTATCAATCGAAATCCGTCAGCGGTGAGTTGTGCAGCCTTGTGCGCATTTTTGTTCAGAAGCGAACGCAACAGATCATCAGCAAATGGGGGGCTGTTCGGTGGGCGCGATGGTTGTATCGAGAAAAGCGGTTTCCTTCATTTCTGACTTAAAACATCCCATTTCATAATAAGTTGGCACGACAATCGCTTTCTACGGTACGGCGAAGTCACTCAATGGAGCCGTAGGAAGAACAATGATGTGGACCATCGAAGCCATTCTGGGGAAAATGTCGGAGGTAGGGGCATCCGACTTGATCATTACTACTGCGGCGCCACCGCAGATCCGGGTGTTGGGCAGTTTGCAGCCGATCGGAACGGAGTATCTGACCGCAGCGGACACCGAGCGATTGGTCGCGTCTTTGATGACGGAAGAACAGTTGCAGCAGTTCAAAGTCGCGCGCACGGCTGACTTTTCCCGCGGGTACAGCCATTTGGGGCGGTTTCGTTTTAACACCTTTTTCCAGCGCGACGCGATGGGGCTGGTGGCCCGCTTGATTCCCTCCGTCATTCCCTCCTTCGAGGAACTCGGCCTGCCGGAAATCGTGCGTGATTTCGCCCTGCGCCCCCACGGTCTGGTGTTGATCACCGGGCCCGCGGGCAGCGGCAAGTCCACCACCATGGCGGCCATGATCAATTACATGAACACCCACCGGCACCTGCATGTGGTGTGTATCGAAGACCCCATTGAGTACCTGCATACCAATCGCAACAGCGTGGTCAATCAGCGTGAGATCGGGGAGGACGCCCACTCCTTCAGCGAAGCGTTGCGCAGCGTGTTCCGCCAGTCGCCCGATGTGGTGATGATCGGCGAGTTGCGCGACTTGGAAACCATGCAGCTGGCCCTGACCCTGGCGGAAACCGGACATTTGATCCTGGCCACCCTGCACACCCAGGACACCGTGCATTCCATCCACCGCATTGTGGACTCCTTCCCGCCCGCGCACCAGCAGCAGGTGTACACCCAGTTGTCCATGGTGCTTTCGGGTGTGATCTGCCAGTCCCTGCTGAAGAGTGCGGACGGCAAGCGCCGTGTGCTGGCCTATGAAGTAATGAATGTGAACTCCGCCATCCGCAACCTGATCCGCGAGATGCAGGCCCAGCAGATTTACGCGGTGATCCAGACCAGTCGCGCTGAACACATGGTGACCATGAACGACACCCTCCGCCAGTTGTGCGCCACCGGCGTGCTGGATCCGTCCGTGGCCATGATGCGCTCTCCCCGTCCGAAGGAAATGGCCCGCATGTTGGAGACGTTGCAACGCCCCGCAGGAGTACGAGCATGAAAATACGAGTCTATTGGATGTCCATGGCCCTGATCGCGTTAGTGACCCTGGGACTTTCGCTCCGGCGTTCCGATGCCGAAGCGTCAAACACTGCGGCCGCCGCCCTGGATGCGCCCGCACCGGGCAAGCCCGCGTTGCCTCCGGCCGAGGTCCATCATCTGCGGGTTACCTTGAATGTGGAGGATGCCCTGGTCACCCAGATCCTGAACGCCTTCTCGCGGCAGACCGGGCGCAGCATCGTCATCGGCCCCGGCATCACCGAGCGCACCACGGTCCGCTTGAACGATGTTTCCTGGAGCGAGGCCATGGATGCGGTATTGAAGCCGTTTGGCTACGTGCACTACGAGCAGGGCGAGGCCACGGTGGTGACCACGGTTACTCCGTCCGACACCCGGGTGTTTGAGATCAAGCATCTGGATGCCGGGGATTTGGAAGACACCATCCGCGGCATGCTGAGCCCCCAGGGCAAGCTGACCAAGGTAACCACGCGCAGTCAGAGCTGGGCCAATGCCAGCCAATCGGGCGGAACCAGCGTGGCGGGCGGCGATACCATGGGCAAGCGGCAGCGTATTCAGGAGGACAAGGAACTCACCAAGAGCAAGACCATCGTAGTGACCGACAACCAGCGCGTGCTGGATCGAATTTCCGCCTTCCTCGCGGAAGTGGATGTACCGCCGCGTCAGATTCTAATTGAAGCCCGCTTTATTGAGGTCAACCCGCGCGTGTTGCGGGATATCGGGCTGGAATTCGGCACCAGCGGTGGCTATGCGCAAAATGGCAACGCCTATCGATACGGCGCACAGCAGGTCAACGCCGAGGTGGCCCCGGCCAATTTCAGTCCGGCCAGCACACCCACCTTGTCGGCAACCACGCCTTTCAACGCGGGGTTGAACCTGGCCTTCCAGAAATTGACCGACATTCAATACGGAATTCTACTGCACGCCCTGCAGGAAGATTCCTCGGCCAACACCCTGTCCTCCCCCCGTATCCTCACCCTGAACAACCAGGAAGCCTCCATTATCGTAGGCACCAAGTATCCCATCATCAATTCCGATGCATCGTCCGCTTCCGGCGGTGGTGCCGCCACCATCACCACCTCGCTGCGGGGCTATGAGGACATCGGCATCCAGTTGAACGTGCTGCCCCAGCTCTGTGACAACGGGTTGATCAGCATGATCGTGCGGCCTTCGGTGCGGGAGCTCATCGGCACCCGTTCGGGCAAGACCGTGTCGGGTGAAGTGACGGCGCTGACCGACTATCCGGTCATCTCCACCCGTGAGGCGGAGACCCAGGTCGTGCTGCAGGGCGGACAGACCATCGTGATCGGTGGGTTGCTGAAAGATCGCGAATCCAAGACCGTCATCAAGGTTCCCTTCCTGGGCAACATACCCCTGCTGGGCTGGCTGTTCCGGCGGGAAACCATTCAAAACGAGAAGATCGACCTGTTGATCTTCCTGACCGCGACCATGGTGCCGGCGGAGGGTTCGTCCCTCATCCTGACCAATGTGAACAGCCTGGCCCGGGGACCGGCCGTGGTGTCGCCCGCTTCCGCCAGCGTGACGGATGCCAGTGTGGCCACCCCGTCCGCCATGAAGACCACCGCCCCGGTGGAAATGGAAGCGCCGGTGGCACCTGCGGTGAATGATGCCGCCTCCGCGGTGCCGGCGGTCGTGGTGGTGCCTGATCCCGTGCCGGCCGCGCCTGTTGTCGAAGCGTCGCCCATTCCAGAACCAGCTCCGGTCTCGCCCGAGGTCTTCAGTCCGGAAACCGCACCGGCTCCTGCGTCCATCCATACTGACGGCGCGCCTGCACCGGCGGTGGAAAAACCGGTTCCGTCCCCGGAGGGGAAACCGGGGCCGCAAAGCCAGCGACCGGTGAAATCTTCCAAGGCTGGAAAGGTCTGATTGTGGAACGTTGCCGCGATCTGAACGCGTCATGAAACGACTGGGTGACATTCTGGTAGAGCAGGGGTTTGTTTCCCTGGAGCAGGTTTCGGAAGTCCTCCGGAGCCCGGATCGTTCCGGCGCGCCCCTGGGGGAAACCCTGCGTGAACTGGGGTATGTCACCGATGACCACATTGCGCGTGCCCTGGCCATTCAGCTCGACGTGCCGTACCACGAGTTCGATGAGGAATTCCGCCTGGAGCGGGAGGAAGTCAAACTCATCCCCGAATCGGTGGCCCGTCGCTTTGGCGTGGTACCGCTGTGGAAAGGGAAGGGGACCAGCATCACCCTGGTCATGAGTGACCCGCTGGATCTGCATGCGCTCGACACCGTACGTTCCCTGACCTCACTGGATGTCATCAAAGCCGTCAGCACCGCGGATCGCATCAAATCGGTCATTGATCGCTCCTACACCGAGGAAGCGCACATCGAGCGCAACCTGCGTGAAATTGCTGATGCCGAGGTGGAGGAAGTGGTCACCGGGGTGGACGGCAATCAGGTCAATTCCGAGCAGCTGCGCCTGCTGGCCAATGACGCTCCGGTGGTGAAATTCGTCAATCTACTGCTCATGCAGGCGGTGCGCGACCGGGCCAGCGACGTGCATTTCGAACCCCACGAGACCGAGATCAAGGTCCGCCTGCGTATTGACGGCGTGCTGCATGAAGTCACCCCGCCGCCCAAGGCGCTCTACTCCGGGGTGGTGACCCGCATCAAGATCCTGTCCAACATGGACATCTCCGAACGGCGGCTCCCGCTGGATGGTCGTTTCAAATTCGGCGTGCACGGGCGGGTGATCGATGTGCGCGTCTCCTCGCTGCCGGAAGTGTTTGGTGAAAAAATCGTGCTGCGTCTGCTCGACCGCGATGCCCTGCGCGTGAACATGAAGGATATCGGCTTTGATGATGACATGCTGGCCCGCTTCCATCGCATCCTGAAGGAACCGCACGGCATCATCCTGCTCACCGGCCCCACGGGTAGCGGCAAAACATCCACCTTGTACAGCGCGCTTAGCTTCCTCCGTTCCCCCGAGGTCAACATCCAGACCGTGGAAGACCCGGTGGAGTACCAGCTGCGGGGCATCAACCAGATGGCGGTGAAGTCCAGCATTGGGTTGGATTTTGCCAGCGGCCTGCGCGCCATCCTGCGCCAGGACCCGGATGTCATCATGATCGGCGAAATACGCGACGTGGAAACGGCACAGATTGCCATGCGTTCCGCCCTGACCGGGCATCTGGTGCTGAGCACGCTGCACACCAACGACGCCCCCTCCGCCTTCTGGCGTTTGCGCGACATCGGGGTGGAACTCTATTTGATCGCCGCCACCCTCAACCTGGTGATCTCCCAGCGTCTGGTGCGGGTGCTGTGCGAGAGCTGCAAGCACGAGGTCAAGCCCACGGTGGAAGAAATCAAAGTTGCGTCCCTGGTGGATGAGCGTGCCGCGGAATGGATCTTTTACAAGGGCGCGGGTTGCCCCAAATGCAATCACACCGGCTTCCGGGGGCGTATGGGTATTTTCGAGTTTCTCGAAGTCACCGATCCCATTCGCGAGATGATCATGAACGGCGCAGGCACGGTGGCTGTGCGGCAGAAGGCCAAGGAAGAAGGGATGGAGAGCCTGCTGGCCAGCGGCT
The DNA here is from genome assembly GCA_964441655.1 of uncultured Verrucomicrobiota bacterium. Taxonomy (GTDB): domain Bacteria; phylum Verrucomicrobiota; class Kiritimatiellia; order CAIVKH01; family CAIVKH01; genus CAYTVN01. The sequence goes on from CAYTVN010000158.1 coordinate 5,579, forward strand.
TGGGCCTGGTGAAAAAAGGTCTGACCACGGTGGAAGAGGTATTGAGCGTCGCTCCGTTGAGCGAAATGAAGGTATCCCGGTAACCGGCTATGCCAACGTACAAGTACAGAGTGCGTACCCATGAAGGCGAGGTGGTGGACTCCACCATTGAAGCCTCGGATCGCGCGCGCGCCCTGGCCCTCGTGCAACAGCGGGTGGCCGGCGTGGTGGTTGCCTTTGACGAACAGACCGGATCCGGACGTCGATCTGGCAAGGGTCCGCCTCCCGTGCCGAAAGCCCAGCGCTTTCGCATGCGCTATGGCCGCATCCGGCCCAAGGATCTGACCACCTTCTTCCGGCAATTGGCCGTCTCGGTAAACGCCGGCATGCCGTTGCGCGAATCGTTGGAATCCATCCTGGAGGATCTGGACCACGCCAAATTGCGCGCAGTGCTGCAGCGCGTCACCGACCGCTTGCAGGAAGGTCAGGCGTTCTCGCAGACCCTCATCGCAGAAGGTAATGTTTTCCCGAAGTTGAGCCTGGCCCTGATGCGCACCGCCGAGGAATCGGGCACCATGGCCAAGACGCTGGATGATCTGGCTACCACGCTGGAGAAGGCAGACGCCCTGACCCGCAAGATCAACAGCATCATGGCCTATCCGATGTTCGTGGCCGGCTTCTTTGTCGTGATCATGACCATCATGACGTTTTTTATCCTGCCGCAGTTCCAGGACATTTTTGCCGAATGGGATGCCAAGCTGCCGGTGTTGACGCAGGTGGTGTTTGCCGTCAACAAGTTCCTGATTTCCAATGTTCTCTGGGAATTGCTGGGCGCAGTCCTGCTGGTGGTCGGCTTTGTCATGTTCCGTCGTACGCCCTATGGACGCCTGCAACTGGATCGTTTCAAACTGGCGGTGCCGGGATTTGGTGAACTTTTCCGCCAGATATCCATGGCCCGGTTCAGCAAGTATTTTGCCATGATGGTGCGCGGCGGGGTGCCCATCGCGTCGGCCATGGAAATATCGGCCAGCATCGTGGAAAACAAGGTCATCGAGGCGGCGCTGCTGACCGCCCGCGAGCGCATCATGCTGGGGGCCGACATCGGCTCCAGCCTGGCCCAGCACAAGGTGTTCCCGCGCCTGCTGGTGCGCATGGTGAGCATTGGCGAAGACTCCGGTCGCCTGCCCGAGACGCTGGATCGCGTCTCCGACACCTACGAGAGCCAGGTGGACGGTTCCATCAGCGTGGTCACCGCCCTGTTGGAGCCCTTCATCATCGTGTTTTTTGGAGCCCTGGTGCTGCTCATGGTCATGGCCGTCTATCTGCCGGTCTTCACCATGTCGAGCAACATCAAATAGGCGTTGATTGTCTTGTCATGGTGACAAGAGAGAACAAAGGAAAAGGGAGAGTAGGTATGAAAAGAATCATGAGTAGCAAAGCGGGCTTTACGCTCGTTGAGTTGATGGTGGTAGCCATCATCGTGGCCCTGTTGGCCGCGGTGGCTATTCCGCTGATGAGCGCGAACAAGAAACGCGCGGCAGCGACGGAAGGCGAGGCCGGTTTGGGCACCCTGCGCAGTTGCTTCCGCGCCATCTATGCGGAAAAGGGCGTCTACAATCAGAACCTCAACGGCGGGGCCATCAACGTTGCGGCGGCTGTGGGCAACGTCCCCGGCGTTTCCGCGGGTGACCTGAACGGCAAGTACTTCGTGGATGCGAATTACACCGTTACCTCGGTCAGCGCGAGCAACTACACCGTGCAGGTGGTGGGCACCACGGGCGTGGTGAGTGGTATCACCATCACGTTGAATCAGGATGGCACGTTTACGTACGCCGGCATGTAAAGCGGAGCGGTTGTGTATATCGGAGCATAAACAGATGCGAAAGGCTTGACATGGACGCGAAAAAAAGCCGAACGAGCAGGAACGAGGACGTGGTGGGACTCGATATGTCCAACGGCGTCATCTCGGCGGCGCGTTTGGCGGCGTCTTCCAAAGGAAGCCTGCGTCTGTTGAATGCCGGGTGGACCACGGTCGCACCCGGCGCTTCGGAACGAGAGCTGGCCACCGCCATACGTGGTGTGTGGCGGTCGGCCAGCCTCCCGTCCCGGACCGTCTGCGCGTCCCTGCGCAGCCGGTCGGCCATCGTTCGCTATTTCTCCTACCCCGCCATGGACCGGGTGGAACTGGTGTCTGCCCTGGGTCTGGAGGCGGAAGACAGCCTGCAATTGCCGCGCAATCAGATCGCCCTGGACTGGCACCTCAATCACCAGCGAAATCCTGTGGCGGGCTCGGCTTCGCGTTTCGCCGGGTTGCTGGTGGCGGTGCCGCGCAAGGAGGTGGATCAGCAACTCGACCTGTTGC
>CAYTVN010000159.1:0-7897 GCA_964441655.1 uncultured Verrucomicrobiota bacterium
GTCATGCGCTCGTCGAGTTCAAACTGGTGCAGCTTGCGGCGCGTTTCCTTGATCAGCTCCGCGGCATTCTTGGCCTTGGAGGAGCCCTGACGCTTCAACTCGTCCAACAGGCCGCGCATCAGATGCGCCCGGTCGTCGGCCACGGTGACAAAATCCTCGATGGCCTTCTGCTTGAAGAACAGCTGGTCCAACAGGTGGGACAGCTTATCGCGGGTCTGGTCGAAGCTGCGGCGCTTGCGATCGCGGGCGGCCTTGTTCTCGGTGCCCTTGTGCAGATCCACGAACTTGGTTTCCACCGCATCGTGCTGGCGCATGATATCCTTGCGCAGCTTGGTCAGGGCCTTCATGTAGCGCTCGCGGCTGTCCACGTGCTTGTCGCTGATGATGCGGTCGAAGCGCTCCTTGCTCTCCTCGAGGCGCTGGACCACCGACAGGTAGGCCCCGGTGGCGAATCCAAAAATGCTGAACAGCTTGCGCGCGTTGATCTCCGCTTCCTCAATGCGCATGGAGATTTCAACTTCCTGCTCTCGGGTGAGCAGGGGGACCTGGCCCATCTGCTTGAGGTACATGCGAACCGGATCGTCCAGCACGTCCACCCGGGCGGCGGCGCGGGCTTTTTCCTCCGCCTGTTCGGCTTTGGCCTTGGCCACTTCGTCGTCCGCCGATTCCACCACTTCCACGTCCAGTCCTTTAAGCAGGATCAGGATGGCGTCAAATTCTTCTGGGCTGACCACGGTTTCCGGGATCGCTTCATTGACTTCGTCGTAGGTGACAAAGCCCTGTTCCTGGGCCAGCTTGACCAGTTCGCGGATCTTGGTCTGCCGTTCTTCGCGATTGACGACCAGGCTGACGTCGTCGCCTTCGCCGGACTTGGCCTCGGCCTTGCCGCCCTTTCCGGCTTTGCCCGCTTTGACGGGTTTGCCGCCTTTGGCCGCTTTGGCTGCCATATCCGCCTGGGCTTCCATCATGGCCTCGGAATCCATATCCAGTTCCTTGGCCGGTAGGGCTTTACGGGGCGCGGCCGCGGTCTTCTTTTTGGCGGGAGCTGACTTGGACATGCAGTATTCCTTGGGCTGGGCAGACGACGACTAGTATACCTCAAAAAAGGTTGGCCAGTATCCGGTCAGAACCCGCTGGCGTCAAGGGGCCAGTTTGCCCAATTACCCGTCTCCGGGCGGGCGCCCCACCAGGGCCATGCTGCCCGATTGGGCGATCAGGCGCCAGCCCGCGAACCGCGGGTCTTCGTCCACGTGGTTGGCTTTGACCAGCACCAGCAAATGCGGATCCGTCTGGTCGCGGAGAAAGGCCGCGGCATCGTTGACCACCAGCGGTACCATGTCGGGCGGGGTGGGCAGCACGCGGCTGGCATCGGGTACGGTGCGGCTGATGATGCGTTGCAGATAGAAGTCGAGCCCGTAGGCCTGGATGTGGTTGGAGAAGACGCGGGCCGGGCCGTGAGCGGCTTCCTCGGCGCGAATAGCGGCGGCAATGGGGCGCAGGCTGGCGTTGCCGCCACGCAGCACATGGTCCACGTGACCGACCAGGGCCAACAAGGTGAGCAGCATGAGGCCCGCCGTGCCGGTCAGCAGGCGGTTCTGCTCGGTGTCGCGGCGCGCGAACAGGCACAGCATCAGCCAGCCCGTGCTGAGCAAGGAGCAGGAGACCACGAAGGACAGGGTTACACCGACTGCGGTTCCGCGATAACTCAGCCAGGATGCCCACAGCACCACGGGTGCAATGCCCAGCAGAACGGCCATGGTCCCGGCCAGCCAGCGGATTTCTGCGCCCCAGTGCGGGCGGTTGTGCCAGCCGTGGGCCAACATCAAGGCGAGCGGCGGATACAGCGGGAGCAGATAGGTGGGCAGCTTGGAGGTCACCGCATGCAGGATGATCAGCGGCAGCAGAAACCAGCCTGCGCACAGCCAAAAAACCGGCGAGCGGCGGGCCCGCACGCGCGCCCACCCATCTCGCACCACGCGCGGCACGATGAAGGTCCAGGGCATCAGGGTGCCGACCAACATCTTGGAATAGAACCAGAACGGTTCGCTGCGCTTGTGCACGTTGGTGGCGATGCGATCAATAAATTCATAGCGATAGAAATACTCCACCAGCTGCGGGTAGTGCCGGAAGAGCAGCAGGAACCAGGACAAGCCCAGGGCCAGGGCGGCCGGAATGCCCACCCACCAGTGCCATTTCCAAGCTGGCGCGGAGGGCCTGCTTGATTGAGCCAGGGACCACGGGATGACGGCGCACAGCGGTACTAATAATGCCATGGGGCCTTTGGTCAGAAAGCCAAGGCCCAGACACAGGTAGAACAGCAGGAGTCCCCGGACGGTCCCGCGCAGGGTGTAATGGAGAAAGGACGCGATGGCCGACGTGATGAAAAAAGTCAACAGCATGTCGGTGGTGATAAGGCGGGCCAGCGCAAAGAAGAGCATGCTGGAAAGCAGGATCAGCCCGGCCTTCCAACGCACCTCCGAACCGAACAGCAGGCCAGCCACATGCATGAGGGCCAACACGGTACCCAGCGCGGCCAAGGCCGCGGGCAAACGAACCGCCCATTCGTTGGCCCCGAACGCGCGGATGGAGAGCGCGCACAGCCAGTAGATCATGGGCGGCTTTTGCAGGTGGGGAATGCCGCCCAGGTGGGGCATGATCCAGTTGGTGGAGAGCGACATCTCGCGGGCAATTTCCGCGAACCGGCCTTCATCCGGCTCGTTGAGACCGCGGTGGCCCAGCAGGGTGAACAATGCCAGGACGGCGGCGACGATGACCGCCCGGCTGTAGGCGCGAGGTGTCATGATTTCGGGCCGGTTTTGTCCGGCGCGGACCGGGTGCGCGTGGCTTTCCGGAACCGGCTCAGCGGCAGGGCGCGCCGGCGGTACCACACTAACCCCAGCATATCCACAAACGGCCGCCACCACATGGCGCGCAAGCCGTAACTGGATTGGCCGGAGGGCCGGGCTCGGTGCTGCACGACCATCTCGTCGACCTCAAAACCGGCCGCCACCGCCATGGCCGGCATAAACGAGTACAATGTACGCATGGGCAGCAAGGCCGGAATAATTTCGCGGCGAAAGATTTTCAAGGCGCACCCGGAGTCGGCGAGGCCATCGCCCAACACGCGGCCGCGAACACGGTTGGCGAAACGGGACATGAGGCGGCGCAGCCTGCTGTCGTTGCGCTGCGCCCGGATGCCGACGATCATGTCCGCCTGCTTGAAGCGCTCCAGCATTTCGGGAATATCCGCGGGCACATTCTGCCCATCGCCATCCAGCGTGATGACGAAGGGAGTTTGTACCTCCTGCAGGCCGGCATAGAGCGAAGCCGCCTGGCCCTGGTTGCCGGGCATGTGGAGGACGGTGCAGCGCGGATGAACGGTCGCCCACCGATCGAGCAGGGCCGGGGTTCCGTCCGTTCCGCAGTCATCCACCAGAATGTAATTCCAGCTGGCGCCCAGTTCTTTCTCGACCGAGCTCAATTCGTCCAACAACTGAGGCGCGGAACCGCTTTCGTTGAAAAATGGAATCACCACCGTATGGGTGGCACAGAGCTGACCTTGCATAGCTCAAAATAGCACGGGACAGGACCATGGACGCGAACCTTAAGCGAACTTAAGGATGAATAAGGATGGGTTGGTCAGCCGTGTGGATCCAAATCCAGCAGGGGCAGGGCCTTGTCCCAGCCCTGGCGCAGCAGGCCCAGATCGAGGACGACTTCGGCAATCTGGCTGTCCAGGGGAGGCCGGTCCGCCTCGGCGACCTGATCGCGGGTCTGGGTGAGCTCGCGGCGCTTGCGTTCCAGGGCGCGGCGTCGGATGCCGAGAATGATTTCCTGTGCGGCGCGTTGCCACGGCATCTCGTCCCCGCTCAAGCGCTGGTCCTCCGCCTCCAACTCCGCCACCAGGTTTAGGCAACGGTCGCCCTTTTCGCGGGCGATCTGGGCGAGATTTGGTGCGGTGGCGGACCCGGCCAGCAGTTGTTCAAAGAGAAACCGGCAATCCTCGTCCGTGAGGTAGGCGCGGGGCAGATAGCGCTGGGCCAGGGCCAGGGCTTCCGGGTGGTGCAGCAGCAGGTGAATCAGGGACCGTTCTTCCCGCGGGGGTGGGGCGGCTGTTGGTGCGGTGGTTTCGACGGCCTGTTCCTGGACGGTACGCGGGGCCCGCGTCATCAAGGCGCGCAACTTGTGCAGCGAAAATTCACCGCCCAGACGGGCGCTGGCCTGGTTCAACAGCGAATCCTGAAACACCTGGCTGGGCGCGTGGCTTACGTAGGCCACCACTTCGTCGGCAATGCGTTTGAGGCCGGCCTCGGTGGACCGGTCGTGGCGCCGGGAGAGCACATCAATCTGGAAATCGATGAAAGATTTGGCCTTGTCCAGAATCTCCTGCAACGCCGGGCCGCCCCGCTTCACAATCAGGCTGTCCGGGTCCTCGCCCGCGGGCAGGGAGGCGGCCTTCACGCTTAATTCTGCCGCCAGGAAAATGCTGGCTGAGCGCAGGGCGGAATTCTGGCCCGCCGTGTCGGCGTCCATGACCAGGATCACCGTGTCGGCGGCGCGTTTGATGACGCGCGCGTGTTCCTCGGTCAAGGCCGTGCCCAGGCCGGCCACTGCGTTGGTAATGCCTGCGCTGTGGCAGCGGATCACGTCAATCTGGCCCTCGCACAGCACGCAGGTGCGGGTGTCGATCATGGCCTTGCGCGCCCGGTCCAGGGCATAGAGCACGCGGCTTTTCCGGAAGATCGGGGTCTCGGGCGAGTTCAGGTATTTGCTGCCGCGTTCGTCGCCGGGCAGAATGCGTCCGCTGAAGGCCAGCACGCGGTTGCTGCTGTCGCGGATGGGAAACATCAGCCGGTCGCGGAAGCGGTCGTAGATGCGCCCCCGTTCCTCATCGCGCGCCAGCAGGCCGGCTTGGATGAGCAGGGGTTCGTCGTAGTTGTACTTCTGGCCCCAGCGCAAAATCACATCCTGCGCGGGGGCGTAGCCGAGGCCGAACGCTTCCACCACGTCGGGGCCCAGCTGCCGCTCTTTCAGGTAAGCCCGCGCCGCCTCCGCGGTTTTGCTCTGGCGCAGGATGTCCTGATAAAAGCGGGCGGATTCCTCGTGGATTTTGTAGAGCAGATCCTTGCGCGCATCCTCGCCCCGGGCCTGCTCGTCCTCCACCAGCACCACATTGGCGCGCTGGGCCAGCAGGCGGACCGCGCCCATGAAATCGGTGTTCTCAATCTCCTGCACGAAGGAAAACACATCGCCCCCCTTGCCGCAGCCGAAGCAATGAAAACTCTGCCGGGTCGGGTTGACCGTGAAGGAGGGCGTCTTTTCCTTGTGGAACGGACACAGCCCCTTGAACGCGGTGCCCGCCCGTTTCAAGGTTACGTAGGAACCGACCAGGTCCACGATATCCAGGCGTTCGCGGATATCATCCAGCACCTGACGCGCTATAGCCATGCGGTGGCCCTTCTACGGCAACTGCAATTCGCCGGGCAGCGGTTGGCCGGGCAGTACATATTCCACATCATCGGTGCGGCTGGTCACGCCCGCCTCATCCAGCAGGTCGTGGGGAACGCCATACATCTCCGTGGCGGGTTCCTCCACCATGATTTCCGGCACCCGTTCCGAGAGCTGGCTGTAGAGCGGGCGCAGGTGCTGGGTCACGAAACGGCCGGCCACCGATTCGTCCACCACGATGCGTTGCAGGTTGTCGTTGGGGGCCAGGCCGAGCAGCAGGAGAATGAGGCCACTCACCCCGGCAGCGCGGGCCAGTCCGCACACCGCACCGCCGATGCGTTCCAGCGGGCCTTTGAATCGGAAATCGGCCAGCTTGCCCAGCAATACGCGCACCGTGGTGACGGCCAGATAGGCCCCGAAGAACACCACCACGAAGGCCCCGATGAGGGCGGGCCGCACCGAGAGATTGCCGTGCACGATGGCCCATTCGGACACCGGGCGTGCATAGAGCACCGCCGCCGCCGCTGCCGCCACCGCGATCAGGGCCCGCACCAGTTCGCCCGAAAAGCCGCGACGAATGCCGCCCAGCAGGCCGGCCACCAGAAAGAGCGCGACCAGCCCGTCCATCACATTGAATCCATGCCACGTCCACATGCGCCAAGATATAAGAGCGATGGCGCACGCGGGCAAGCGCGCAGTCACGAGTACGCCTGCGAATTGCCAGTCCACCCTCGGAAGCTGGGTCGCGCCGACGTGAGGTTGGCGGCGTAAAGCGTTGAAGTTCCAGACGAACGGTGGGAAGACCCCGGTTTCCCGGAGCTTATCGTCCAGCTATCACTTCGATGAATCCGCGGATTCAGCCGCAAGAAGTGATCGCGCACCAGGCCATTTGACGTAGACGATGTACGACTTCATCGAGTCTGGTTCGACGATTTCAAGTTTGGCATCACTGTAGGACGCGTCAACGGCCGCGATCTTGAACAACTTCAGCACCTTAACCGGGCATCCCTTTTTGAGCAGGGTGGACCCTGTGACGGGAATGGTTGACGAGCAGATGGTGTTGACCTTCTGTGGCCCGCTAAACCATACGGAATAGAACCCCGTAAAGGTGGTACAGGTGTAAAGGTTAACGTCCTCAGCCAGGTGGAACGGTTGCTTGTACTCCGGGGCAAACCGCGTGGTGCTCGTACAGGCTATCATCGCCATGGCGACCGCAAGACCCGTCAGTGTTTTCGCATGTCTCATGCTGTTCCGCTTCGTGAACTGCAATCTGAACTTCAGGACCTGATACTTCGGATCAATCGGGTAGCCTGACCACCAACTCCATTTCAACTTGCAAGTCTGGGCCTGCCAAAGCCTGAACACCTACACCTGTAACACAGGGCTGAGCGCCCGCGAAAGTGGCAAGAAATGGTGGCATGACTTCTTCAAGTCGTTCGGGAGTGAGGTTCACAACGTAGATGCGGGCGATAACAATATCATGAGGAGTGGCCCCAATCGCGGCCAACGCGGCTTTTGCGTTGGCCGAAACGAGAATCATTTGTTCGGACAGACTGTCGGGCACCGCTTCGCCATTCGGGCGCCAGGCGACTTGACCAGAAATGTAGGCCATGCGGCCGGGCTTAACGATTGAGATCTGGGAGTACCCCACGTGGCCGGCATCGGCCAACGTCGAGGGGTTCAAGCGGGTGATGGCATGTGTCATGTGATCTCCATTCATGCCCAGGCGCAGCGTTAGCCGTTGCCTGCTCCGACTCGGCCGCCCTTGATGGCGCCAAAGGCGGCGAAGCATGAATTCTTGTGTAATAGTTCGGTCACCGGGAAACCGACCTTCTTCATCAATTCAAGCTGAAAGGTTACGGGACGGGGAGAGTCTTCTTTGTCAATGTACGCAAATACCTTCTGCTGATATTCAACCCCTCCCTGGCTGATCAGATAATCTGCATATCGTTGCCACATCCACGCATGAACGCTTTCGTTTTCATGCGTGACCAGGTCAGTAATCCAGAAAGAGCCGCCGGGGCGCAACAGGGAGTAAATCTTCCTGAAGGTCGATTCCCAATCTTTTTCATCTCTGAGGTGGTGCAGCACCGCCGCTGCCAAAATGACGTCATATCCCTCTTCCGGCAGAGGAAGGTCTCTGATATCACCGTGAAATTTACGGATGAGGCCGGTTGTTTCAGCTGAGATGCGTTCCTCGGCTTTCAGCAGCATCGGCTCGCTCAGGTCACACAGATCGCAATCAAAATTCTCCGGATATTCTCTCAGCAGTTTAATGGTATTATTTCCGGCGCCACATCCAATATCCAGGCATCGCTTAATTTCCGGAGTCGCAGAAATTGCTGCTTTTGTGATGAGCTCCATTGCCAAGGGCGCATCAATCGTAGCTGCCTGTCCCGTCTCCAGGTTCGAGAAACGCTCAACGTCAAGGTCGAACCGTTTGCGAATA
>CAYTVN010000160.1:0-7886 GCA_964441655.1 uncultured Verrucomicrobiota bacterium
TCCATCCTGCAAGGTCAGGCAGCCCTCGGCCTGGTAGTAGGCATCCAGAAAAGCCAGGCCATCGTCCGGGCCCATGATAAAACTGGCAGTAGACAACATGCCGGCCTCCGTACAAGTGGGCGCTATCACGGAAACACTGCGCACACCGTGCGAGACCGGGTATCCGGTGCGCGGATCAACGATGTGACCGTAGGTCCGTCCATTGATGACCACGTGCCGGACATAGTCGCCCGAGGTGCACACGGCGCGATCCACCAAAGCCACGCCCCCCCAGCACCGTCCGGGATCATCGGCCTTCTCCAGACCAATACGCCACGCCCCACCCTCCGGCGGCTTGCCGTGCACGCGCAGATCATGCCCGAAATCCACCAGCACATCCTCCAGGCCATGCGCCAGGGCCATGCCCATGACCCGGTCCACCGCGTATTCCTTGCCAATGCCACCCAAATCGATGGCCATGCCTCGCGTAGGCAGAAAAATGCTGCCGACCTCACGCACGATCCGCTTCCAACCAATGAGGGCTCGCGCTTGCTCTATCTGTAGTTCGGCTGGAGCAACCGGCTGTGGATTGTGGTAGTCCCAGAGCCGTTGCAGGGGCAGCGCGGAAGGATCAAAGACGCCGTGCGTGGTCCAGTGAAACCAATCGCACAAGGCGAAGATGGATTCTGTTTCCGCGTCCACCGTCACCGGGCGTTCACCGGCGGCAGCGTTGATCTGGCTGATCAAGCTATCCGGTCGAAAACGCGAATAGGTTTCTTCAAACTGCGCCACCCACCGCAAGGCGAGCTCGCGGAACCGTTCGGCCGAAGCCCATGACGTGGCGCGATAGACGATCTTGCAGTCGGTGCCCATGGCCCGGAACTGCAGGTGATACGTATCTGCGGCCGCCCGCAACGGTGTCGGGGCGAGACGATCCCATACCGGTTCAAGATTTACAGCCACCAGCGTGCCCCCAATACAACTACATTGGCCCCAGGATAAACTTCAGACGGCGTTACTCCATCCGTGCCCTCCTGCTCATAGCGTTCATAGCCCACATCCAAAGCGAACTTCGAATTCGGCGTCCAGATGAGCTTGATTCCATACCCCATGGCACGCAGGGCGGATACGCGGTAATCCGACGAGTAGTCCTCCGGTGATCCCGTGAAATGCAGACCGTAAAAGTCGGCTTCCGTTTGTTCATACCAGCGCAATGAAGGACGCACGACAAACTGGGCCCCTAGCTTCTGGTACCAGGCGAGTTGCCAGGTATGGGCCTGGATGCCAAAGCTGTCGTCGTAGTACCGATAACTGATTTCCGCCGCACCCTGTAGCGCCGGCACGGCCTGATTGAGCGCGAGAAAGAGGATATGCTTATCCTTGTTGTCCGGCCTGGACTCGGGCACCAGTTGCCCGTTGAGATCAACCACTTTGTAGGGATCCGCCATGAAGCCGCTGGCCTGGCTCAAGGTCAAATTCACCGTGAACAGGGTGAGCGGACTCAACACCTGGGTGAGCCCCACCAGCAAATCGACAGTATCCTTGTTTTCGGTGGTGCCCTGGTAAAACACATCCACCAGGTCATGTGTATAGGCCGCCCCGAGGGAAAGCGTTGTGTTCTTTTTGTTGAAATCGATGGCATCGCGCAGGGCCAGGCCATAGGACTCGTAGTCGCTTTCCGTGCTGTAGGAGAGCCCGCCACCCACACTGTGCCGCCCGATGCGCTTCGTGAGGTCCACATTAATGGCCCACCGTTCGTCCTCGATCTCGGATGTATTGATCTTGTCGGCGGGTGCGGGCGTTGCCTTGGAGGCCGGCGCGGGCGCAGGGTTGGAGGGCCGGTCGTTGTTGGAGTTCGAGGACGGCTTCGGTGCGGGTGCGGGCGACGGATTCGGTTTGGGGGCTGGCTGCGAAGTCGCCCCGGAATAATGCGCGTAATTCGGGGCCACCCGCTGCAGCGTTCGCAGATTGCCGACGGCGCGACGGTCTTCTCCCTCGTCTTCCCGCTCATCTTCCCGCTCAAATTCCTGCGCCCGATCTTCGCCCTCGTCGTCATCATCCCGGCTGACGGATGATGATGAACTGGATGTAGGGCGCTGGACAACGCGACTTGCCTCCTTCGGCAAGGGCGGAATACCCGTCGGCGTGGCGCCGGAAATGGCGTTGTAGATGCCCTCCAGCTTGATGGTCAGGGTCGGAGACAGATCAGTTTCGTACAGAACGGCGGGCGACTGCACCCCGATGCGGCCTCCGTCCTCCTGGTAGTACATGTACTTCAAGTCGAGGCGGTCCTCACCCAAAGCACGGCGCAACGGCAGGAGTTGCAGGGCGAGGATCAGAAGAAGCGTTACAACATAAGTTCGCATGGTTTGGCTCCGGCCCGAAACTGTCAGGCCAGACCTCCATCACCAAGTCGAACCGTCTTAAGATTCGTTCAGCCGATCAAATCCGCTCCAGCGTCTCGATGCCGAGCAGGCGCAGGCCCTGCTGGATGGTGCGGGCGGTGAGATCGCACAGGCGTACACGGCTCTCCCGCACGCCCTCCTCCGCTTTGAGGAACGGAACATTCTGGTAGAAACTGCTGTAATTCTGCGCCAGGTCGAACAGGTAATCGCACAGCACATTGGGCCTGCACGCACGCACTGCGTCCATCACGACGTCCGGGAATCGGGCCAAGCGAAGGGCCAGGCGGCGTTCCATCGGCTCCGTCAGATGAATGGGCCAGTCGGACAAATTGTGACCCGGATGCTGCTCCCGGTATTTATCCTTCACGCTGGCGATACGCGCGTAGGCGTATTGCAGATAGGGCGCAGTGTTGCCGTCCAGCGACAGCATCTTGTCCCAGCTGAACACGTAATCGTTCTGACGATTGGACATCAGGTCGCCGTACTTGATGGCACCCAGCCCCACCACCCGTGCGATGGCGCGACGCGACGCCTCATCCCGCTCTGGACTCTTTTCCGTGACCAGCGCGTAGGCGCGCTCCTCCGCTTCATCCAACAGATCCACCAGCTTCACGGTCTCGCCGGACCTGGTTTTGAATGGCTTGCCGTCGGCGCCCAGGATGGTGCCGAACCAGACGTGTTCGAGCCGGACCTGCTGCTCGGGCTTCCAGCGGCGGAAGGTGGCGAAGATCTGGCGGAAGTGAAGTTGCTGGCGACCGTCGGTCACGTAGATGATGGCTTCGGGCGACCACGTCTGCATGCGGTACACCAGGGTGGCGAGGTCGGTGGTGGCATAGTTGAACCCGCCGTCGCTCTTACGAACCAGGCAGGGATTGTCCGTCCACTCGCCGTCTTTGTTGATACGATAGGGATCGTCCTTCTCTGGCAGGCCACCCGGCGAAAACACGCCCAGGGCGCCATCGGTCTCGCGGGCCACACCCTGCTTCACCAGATCCTCCACCACGCCCGGCAACTGCGGATTGTAGAAACTCTCGCCGAGGGTGACATCGAACTTCACCCCCAGCCGGGTGTAGATTGAATCGAATTGAGCCTGCGATAGCTGCTGCATGGCTTGCCAGATGGCCAGGTTTTCGGCATCACCCTGCTGCAACTTCACCAGCTCCAGTCGGGCCAACTCGCGCTGCGCGGGATCGGCATCGCAGGCCGCATTGGTGGTTTTATAGATGCGCTCCAGCTCGGCGATCGGGTCCGCCTGCAACGCGGCATCGTTGCGATCCCGCTTCCAACCCAGCAACAGGATGCCGAACTGTGTGCCCCAGTCGCCCAAATGATTGTCGGCGATCACGCGATAGCCGGTAAAACGGTGTAACTGATCCAGGGCGTGCCCGATGACGGTGGACCGGATGTGGCCGATATGCATCGGCTTGGCCACGTTCGGACTGGAGTAGTCGAGCACCACGGTGCGACCCGCGCCCAGTGCCGGCGTGCCCAGCTTGGGATCGGCCAGTACCTGCATCATCCGTTTGGCCAGCCATTCCGCGTTCAGCTTGAAATTAAGAAAGCCGGGCCCTGCGATTTCAACCGAGTCCACCGCGGGTGGCAGTTCGGCCTGGTGGATAACTGCCTGGGCGACCGTACGTGGGGGCTGCTTGATCTGCTTGGCCAACGCCATGCACGCGTTGCACTGGTAGTCGCCGAACTTTTCATCCGCCGTGGGCACGACATCCAACGCAACCTTGGATAAATCCGCATCCGGGAAAATTTTCCGGATACGCTCGGCCGCCCAGCGGGACAGAATCAACTCAATCGTTTCAGCTGCATCAGTTTGCATGCGGTAATTTCGCTCCCAAAAAGGCTGTTCTCAAACCCTTAAAATAGTCGTAAATAGATGATTAGTAAATTGTTAAGACCGATTCTTATTCGGCCATTATTTCCAGTTGCAATCGTTTCTTCGCTGTGTACAGTGCGCTATCGAAACCAATTCATGGTTGGGACCAAGAGGGTATTAACATGGCTGACACTACTAAGAAAACAACTCGTACCAAAAAACCTGCAGCTTCCAAGTCTTCAGTTCCGACCGCCAAGGCGGCGGCAGCGGGCGCCAAGCCTGCGGCTACCCCGGTTGCGGTGAAAACTGCGGTCAAGCCGGTCGCGGCTCCTGCGCCCGTTGCGGCTCCCGTCCCGGTGGCCAAACCGGTCGCGGCCCCTGCTCCGGTGGCGGCCAAGGTCGAGCAGAAGTCCATCAGCAAGTCCGAGCGCCAGCGCTTGGTTGAGCAAGCCGCCTATTTCCGTGCTGAAAAGCATGGTTTCCAGGGCGACTCCTCCCAGCACTGGGCGGCGGCGGAAGCCGAAGTGGACGCCGACCTGCGCAAGCGCAACGTCCGCGTTATCTGATTACAGTCCCAAGTCCAAAGTCCAAGGTCCCAAGTCGAGTTCCGACCTGGGACTTGGAACTTGGGACTTGGAACTAAACTATTTAAGCCCCATCGCCAGCCGGTATACCCAGTTGGCGATGGCGGCAATAATAGCCGCGTAGATGCCTGCGCGTGCCCACCTGCCTGCGCATTGCCCAGCCGACGCGCTGCGGGGCTTGATGCAGCGTATCAGGCACCAGCCCAGCGTCACCACCACGACGGCGTAGACCAGCACGCCCAGCGGGGCTTCCTTCAATGCTTCGCCAGCGTGTCCCTTCGCCATCAGAAAGAAGGAACGGGTGGTGCCACAAAAGGCACAGGGGTAACCCGTGATGCGTAGAAAAGTGCACGCGGGAATGGGCAATTGATCGGGTTGCCACCCGTACCCCACCAGCAGAGCACCGGCGCAGACCAAGACCCCGATCAAATAGGGAATCCGGGCGCGCAAACCGGCGGACAGCATGGTCGGTGCTGGCGGGATCAACCCTGGGCTTGGGCCGGGTGCAGGTCGCGATAGGCCACGGCCAGCATGCAAGGCATCATCGGCGCGGTCAGCAATAATCCCATACCGCACAAGAAGACACCGAGCGATGCAACAACTGAGGCTACGATAAAGAGGCCAAGAAATACCCAGAAGTTGGTTTTTACCAATTCAATACTCGCTTGAATAGCTGGAATGACCTCCATATTGCGGTCAACAATTAGAAGTGGCGCGAACATAACGACGGCAGGTGCACCCAAGCCTAGCGCTAAACCCACCGGGAATCCGATTAATGGGCAGAAAAAAAAGAAACCTGCACTGATCATCATAACCACCGACAGAAGAACAAATAACACTAGCGTGGGGACAAAATAATTAAACCCGTTGAAGAGATCGCCAATCACAGGCGCTGGGGTTTTCTTATCCAGAAGACCCAGAGTCACCAGAAAAACACCCGCACACATTGGACCAGCGAGTATGCCTCCCGATATATTTGAAATGATGCCACCCAGCAGGCAGGTGATCAGCAGGGTGCTGATGTTTGTTTTGTAGAAATCGAAGGCGCGATTGAGAACGGAACCGATATCAATTGTGGGCATGAGCTTCTCCCTGATGGCGAGCCTCGTATGTACACCAGCCGCAACGCCGGATCAAGTTCCGCCGGACAAGGAGTGCTGCTCGGTCAGGGCCAGGCGCACGCGGGCGGGGTCCACATTGTGATCGGCCAGCAGGGCGTCGTGCAGGGCGGACGCGCGTTTGACGTAGTCCTGCGTATGCGCGGGCAGGCGGCGCAGGTCAAAACCAGCGCTCTTCACCCGCTCCGGTCCGGCGTTGTAGCAGGCGAGCAGGAGGGATCGTTCATCCGCCTTCCAGAGCCGCTGATGCCGGCCGAGGAAGCCCTGAAGCTGGGCCAGGTAGGCGGAGCCCACCTGCTGGTTGAGTTTGCCCTCGAAAGCACGGTCAAAGGAAATACGCCGACCGAACAGGGCCCTGGTCACATCTCCCCAGGCGCCGGCCTTGATCTGCATCAGACCGCGTTCGCCGTGGCGACCCACCATGCGGGGATTGCCGGACGATTCGACCTGGGTTACCGAATCCACGAGGAGCCGGGCCACGAGGCGGGTGTCCAAGGCAACCTTGGCCACCGGGACGGCCGCAGGACTGGGCCGCGACCAAGCGGCGATCTTGGAGTGGCTGGGGCTGATGACCAGCGGCGCATCGAGGATGCGATCAACGATCTGCTGTTCGGTCTCAATGGGTTCTTCCGCGGGACTGGTAACCAGCCATTGCGCGAACAACACCGAAGATCCGGCCAGCAAACACACGGCCCACACCGTGAGCTTGAACTTGGTTTTCTTGATCATGACGTTTCTCCCTGTTCCCCTAAATCATCATGGTGGCGCTTTCGCCACTCGAGTCCGCCCACCCAGGCGAACTCATCCCTTAGGACCGACGAAGATACCGGATTAACCGCTTAAGTAAAGTGACCAATCGGCTAAATTTTCGTTAAGGCGCAGATGTCACAGCGCAAAAGCTTATGAATTAAGCTGTTAGGCTTATTGGGCGATGGCCCGGAAAAACGTGCCGGGGCCGGAACTTGGTCCGTTGGTGACTGAAAATGAGCGTAGTGCCCACGGCAAGCTCTCAACCGCGACGGTCGAAACACCGCTCCAGGACGCAGGATTCGTCACATCGGCGGACCGTTGCAGCACGTAGGTGTGCCCCACCAAGGTGTCCAGCGCGCCCGTGATGGAGCCACCAGCAGTTAACGCAACACTCTTAATGACAGAAGGATACAACTGACGAGCCAACAAGTTTGCCTCATCCCACGGATTAAACAGAAAGCGAAATGCGGCGGGCAGGCGATTCGACCATGCCGCTTCGTTGTGCGTCTGCCCGCAGCCTATGACACCCATCAAATCTTGATTCGGCACGTAACCGTCACGCAGGTGGTAATCGAATACGGTCCAATAGTCCGGGAGCAAGGTTGCATCCAGATCGACCGTCCCCATATCGGTGTAGATGCGCAAGGGTTGCTTGGGTTCGTCGCTGATCCGCTGATTGAAATTCGGGCTGATGAGATAGGCGGGCGACATGGCCGCGATCTTGCCAAACACATTCGTGGACCAACCGAGATAGGTGGTGATCAATCCTCCGGATGAAGACCCGGCGGTGGCTGTGTTTTCGCGATTGGTCAGGGTGCGGAACTCGGCATCAATCTTCGCTTTAACGTTGTACACGAGGAACTTAGCGTAAACATCACCAAACCCATCATCGCCATAGAAGTCCTCCGGCGGTAGATATTCCTGAGTGCGATTCGCGGTGCTGTTCAGGCCCACGATGATGATTTCCCGCATCCGACCTTGGCTGATTTCGCGGGTGGCCGTTACATCGGCATTCCATCCGTATCCGCTCAAACCAACGCTGGGATAAAATATATTTTCCCCGTCATGCATGTAGAGGACGGGATAGCGACGCCATGTGTTCTGGTCGTACCCACGCGGAAGGTAAATCTTCATGGTGCGCGATGGCGACGGTGAGAAGGTTGAGACGACGTTCGAGTTGATGATGCGTGGGAGCGACGGGGCAGCCGGCGGCCAATAGTTA
>CAYTVN010000161.1:0-7883 GCA_964441655.1 uncultured Verrucomicrobiota bacterium
GACGCGGTGCGCCCCGAGGAGCTGCTGGAGCCGCAGCGCCACAACCTGCCGCAGATCAATGTCATGACCGACGACGGGCACATGAACGAGAACGCCGGGCCGTACCAGGGTCTGGAGCGGTTCGCCTGTCGAAAGAAGATCATGGAGGATCTGGAGGCCGCGGGCTTGCTCGTGAAGGTGGAAGACCACCAGCACGCGGTGGGTCATTGTTATCGTTGCTCGACCGTGGTGGAACCGCGCTTGTCGCCGCAATGGTTCGTGAAGATGAAGCCGCTGGCTGAGCCCGCGCTCAAGGCGGTGCTGGATGGACGCATCAAGTTTGTGCCCGACCGCTGGAACAAGGTGTACGTGGAGTGGATGGAAAATATCCGCGACTGGTGCATCTCGCGCCAGATATGGTGGGGTCACCAGATTCCGATTTTCTATTGCGACGGATGCGGCCATCAGTGGGCCGACCGCGGCAAGCCAACGACCTGTCCGAAGTGCAGCAGCGACAAGGTGCGGCAGGATGAGGACGTGCTCGACACCTGGTTCTCGTCGTGGCTGTGGCCGTTCAGCGTGTTCAACTGGCCGCAGCAGAATGCGGACCTGAAGTTCTATTACCCGACGAATTCGCTCTCCACCGCCTCGGAGATCATTTTCTTCTGGGTGGCCCGCATGATCATGGCCGGCTTCGAGTTCATGGGCGACATTCCATTCTCCGAGGTCTACATCCACGGCACGGTGCGCGACAACCAGGGCCGCAAGATGTCGAAGAGCCTGGGCAACTCCATTGATCCGCTGGACATCATCCGCGACTACAGCGCAGACGCATTGCGCTTCAGCTTGCTCATGCTGACCGCCACCGGGCAGGACGTGTATGTGTCCAAGGAGAAGTTCGAGGTGGGCCGTAATTTCGGCACCAAGATATGGAACGTGGCCCGTTTCATGCAGATGCATAAATTGACGGAGTCCATCGACGTGCGCGCCATCAAGCTGAACCCCGAACGCTGGTCGGCTGACGACTGGCACATCGTGGCCAAGGTGGAGGACGCGGCGAAGGCGGCCCAGGATTGCCTGGAGCGCTATCGTTTCAACGACTACGCCCTGGCCATCTACGAGTTCCTGTGGCACGAGTTTTGCGATTGGTACGTGGAGTATGCCAAGGACGTGTTGTACGGCACCGACGAGGCGCGCCGCGCGGAAGTGCTGCGCATCATGCACCACGTGTTCTCGAAGGCGCTGCGCCTGCTGCACCCGCTGATGCCGTTCCTGACCGAGGAGCTCTGGCACGGAATGGGCTATGGCCTGGACGGCGAGACCATCATGACCGCGTCCTGGCCGAAGGCGGACAACCTGACCCTGCGCGGCATGGCCCAGCCCTACGTGGAATATGTGGACCTCAAGCACGACCTGATCCGGTTGGGTCGCCAGTTGCGCGCGGACTACGAGGTGCCGCCGGGCGAGAAGATGGTGTTTGCCATCAAGGCGGCGGATGCCTCCGCGGCGGAACAGCTCACGGCGGACGCCAAAACGATCAGCCTGCTCATCAAGGCCAGCGAGCTGACCATTGCGGTGGATTACGCGCCCGGCCAGGCCACCCCGAGCGCGCTCAATGCGCTGGGCACCATCTACATGTCGCTGGGCACGGTGGACGTGGCCGCGGAAGTGGTGAAGTTGCAAGGCCAGTTGACCGACGCGTCGGCGGAACTCGAGCGCATTCAGGCGCGGCTGGGCAACGCGGGCTTTGTGCAGAAAGCCAAAGTGGAGGTCATCCAGCAGACCACGGCCAAGCGCGATGAATTGATCACCAAGTGCGACAAGTTGAAGCGCCTGATCGAGGCCATGTCGGGCGGAGCGTGGTGAACGAAGCACCGGTGACTTTCCGCAGTGCGGGCGCGCAAATCGTGGGCATGTTGCATCGTCCCGGCGGGCGTGGCCGCCACCCGGCCGTGGTGATGCTGCATGGGTTCACGGGCAACAGCATCGAAGCACACCGGCTGTTTGTGGAGGCCGCGCGCCATTTGAGCGGACAAGGTTTTGTGGTGCTGCGCTTCGATTTCCGGGGCGCCGGGAACAGCGCCGGATCGTTTGCCGACCTGACCATCAGTTCGCAAATCGCTGACGCCCGGGCCGCTTTACGCTGGCTGGGCCGGCAGCCCGGGGTGGATGCCCAGCGCGTTGGGCTTATCGGACTCAGCATGGGCGGTCTGGTGGCGACGCATGTTTTAGCCAAAGATCGGCGGGTGCGGGCCGCCGTGTTGTGGAATCCGCTGGCGTGGCCACGGGCCCTGCGCGATGAGCGGATGAACCCGGCCTTGTGGGTTCAATTGAAGCAGTGCGGGGTTGGCGATTGGGGTGGCTGGCCGGTCAGCATGGCTTTGCACAAGGAACTTGGCCGCTTCGATCCCATCCCGGTGCTGCCCCTGGCCCGATGTCCGGTACGATTGATCCAGGCAGCCGAGGACCAAACCACCCCGATGGCTGGCGCGATGGCCATGCAGCGGGCCATGAAGAAGGCCGGTCGCCCGCTTGATTTTCAGGTGGTGCCGGGCGCGGATCACACGTTTAACCGGTTCGACTGGACGGCCAGCGCGCTCGCACTGACGAGTACGTGGTTGAAACAGCACCTGGCCTGACGGTCAGGGGTTTCCCGTCGTGGCCGGCGGTGTATTGGTGGTGCTGGGAGCGGCGGCGATCAACTGATTCTGCAGCATGGTGAACTGTTGGGCGGTGCTTCCACTCAGTTTGTAGATCCAGGGTGTGATGCGTTTTTGCAGGGCCATGGCGCGTTCGCCTTCCGCCTGCTGTTCCTTCTCCGCGGCCACGCGCGCCTCGCCTTCCAGCCCGTCCGCCAGCGGTGGTGCTTCCCAATTGACGGTGAAATAGGCCGGGCGCTCGCCCTGTTCGTCGGCGTTCCCGAGGTGCACCTTCAGGTGAAGGCCGTCCCGGGTGCGCGCCTCGACGACATCCGGTTGGTCGAGTCCCCAGGCGGACCGGTCGCCACTGGGATCCAGCACGGTGGCGATGTTGAGTTCCTGCCAGGTCCGCAGCCACATCTCGGCGCTTTGGCTGTTGATGGTTTTCCCGGCCAGGGCATCGTTCCCCTGCAGGGTTTCACCCTGTCGCTGTACGCCGTAGCGAGTGCCATCCCGTAGGCTGGCGTTCATGGCGATCACGCGGGCGCCTTCCACATTCATCACTTCCCGGTTCAGCCACTCCTCGGCGCGGTGGGGCGGTGGTTCGAGGTAGGGAGCCACCACAAGCACGGGACCATCGTTGTAGCGGGCGAACTGGCTGTCCGGGGAGCTGAAGTCGTCGGGCGACGCGGTGCGGCGAGGCTGTCCCAGGACCAGATAGCCGGCTTCGGAAGCGGTGGCCGTCTGCCAGCGAACTTCGGTCGGGGCGTCTGGTGATTGATTGACGGTGACCGCGGCGAGACCGAAGTCGGCCAGCGTTGCCGTACCGTCCCGGATCACATCGCCCACCTTGAGCCGTTCGAGCCCCAGCAGGGTTTCACTCAGACGGTTGAAGTCGGCCGGGTAATTCCACAACGAGGCCACGGTCCATCCGTTTTCGGCGCGGGCCAGGACCACGTCCTGCGTGCCGCTGGAAATCTGCACCCGCGTCAGCGCATTGGGATCGAACGACTCGATCACCGCGGTGCCGGTGACCACGTTGGTGCGGGACCGGGCGTTGCGGTTGGTGAGCCAGGTTGCGCCGGCCAGCACAGCCAAGGCCAGGAACAGGTAGATGAAGGTGCGACTTT
This sequence comes from uncultured Verrucomicrobiota bacterium, assembly GCA_964441655.1. GTDB lineage: Bacteria > Verrucomicrobiota > Kiritimatiellia > CAIVKH01 > CAIVKH01 > CAYTVN01. The sequence goes on from CAYTVN010000161.1 coordinate 3,749, forward strand.
TCATGGGTGCTATCTCCGAGCGTACAACTTAAGAGCGGGCGCCCTGGCGCCGGCGCAGGCCGTGTGCCAGGCCAAAGAGAATTACCGCACCGGGCAGGGCGGCCAGATTGAGGCCCTTGATCCACAGGCCCAACTGCTCAATCTCCTGGCGGAGACTCTTGCGTACAGCTTTCAGCTGGCGCCGGGTTTCGGTGGCTTGTTCGCGGAATTGGGCGATCTCTTTTTTCTGTTCGGGGGTGATGACAAATTGCTGGGCGGGGTCCTTGGCGGTCTCCAGTTCGCTCAGCCGCATCTGGGTGGTGCGTAATTGTTCCTGCAGCTTGAGCTCTTCCTGACGCCAGCGTTCCTGCGCCTTTTGCTGCAGGGCCAGCACGCGCGTGAAGGGCCGTTCGTAGGTGCCCCGGCTGCGCAGCGAAATGAGACGGTCGCCGCCGGTCATCTGGCCGATCAGGTTGACGGTCAGGTTGATGTTGTCGTTGGCCATCATATAAGCCGCGCGTCCCGGCAGGTTGATCCGCTGCACCGCGAACTCGTCGTACAGCAGATCCGCGTCCGCCACCAACACCACCAGACCGTCGCGGCTGCTTTCCTTCAAGGCGGGCGTGCTGGTGGACGGGCCGGTGGGTTCGCCTTCCGCGGGGCGTCCGTCCGGGAACGCAGTTTTGAAGTGGCCGGTCAGTCGCAGCGCGAGCGGGGCAGGCTGATCAAACTTGGCATACGAAGTCCGGCCCGCCATGGTCCCCATGCTCGCCTCCATGGCGGTGAGGTGGCCCGCATCCGCGGAGGCGGTGATGAGGGGGGTCAGGGTAAGCCCTTCCGCCGGAGTGCCGGTGAAATAGCCCGCCATGGGCAGCATGACGGTTTCCAGCGGAGCGGTGGCGACTTCCTGCTGGCTGAGCTGCGGCCGGCGCACGGTCAACCAGACCGCGCTGTTTTCCGCGCTGCCATCCGGCATGCGGACGCGCGTGGCCGCGGCGGCATCGGAAACCACCAGGGTTGGATCCATCTTGATGCCCCAGGCCTCGGTGAGCCGATTGAGGTCGGAGGCCTTTTCCATCATGCCGCCCATGCCGCGTTCATAATCCTGCTCGCTCAGGCAGAGGGGATCGGTAAAGGCGAGCAGCTTGCCGCCCCGCAGCACGAACTGGTCCAAGGCAAACAGGGTCAGATCACTGATCCGCTTGGGATGCACCACCAGCACGGTGTCCATGTCCGGCGGAATTTCCCCGACGCTGGGGGGCAGTTGCTCGATCTGGTACTGGTTCCGCAGTTCCGTGATGAAGACCCAGGGCGGGGTTCCGCCGCCGTTCATAAAGGAGCCCTGAAGACCCATGACGGGCAGGGAGCTGATCACGCCGAGTTTGGGTTTGTTGGTGGACGTGACCTCGTTGAGGAGCCGGGTTACCAGATATTCCAATTGCGGTTCATCGGCCGGCGAAAAGAAGGGGATGGACGATTGCTTGGCCCCCGACAGGGCGGCCAGCCCCAGATAGAGGGGGGCGCCGGTTCCCATCGGGTCCACGCGCTGGCCGGCGATGCCATAGCGCTGTGCCCATTCTTCCTGGTCCGAATCCGGTTGAGGGTCCAGCAGTTCCAGGCTGACCCGGCCGCCGCTGGCCGAAGCGTATTCCTGGAGCAGGTCTCCGATCCGCTGGGCATATTGTTGAAGCGCCGGGGGCAGGTCTTCCGCGCTGACGCTGCGATAGTATTTCAGGGTCACGGCCCGCGGCAGATCCTTCAGCACCGCGCGCGTGCCTTCGGATAGGGTGTAGAGTTTTTCCGAGGTGGTATCGATGCGCAGGCGCAGGTGTCCGGCCAGCACGTTGACAACGACGAGCAGGGCGAGCAGGACCAGCAGGCCTGTCGCGCCGGCGATATTTTTCAGGGATCCTTGCATGGGGCACCTTTAGCGGGACTTCCGATTTTCCAGGGTGACATGGGTGGCCATGAGCATGAACACGATCACGCTCGCGAAATAGATGAGGTCGCGCAGGTCCACCACGCCGCGCTGCATTTGTTCGTAGTGTTGGGAGAAGCTGAACCCGGCCACCACCTCCACCAGCCAGCGGGGGGCCAGGGCGGAAAGCAGTTCGGTGACAGGCGGATAGCCCGCCAGCAGCAGGAACAAGCCGATGACCGCGGACAGGATGAAGCTGACCACCTGGTTGCGGGTGAGGGCAGAGGTGAAGGTGCCCACGGCCAGATAGGCGCCGGCCAGCAAGGCACTGCCCAGATAGCCGGAGATGATGGGGCCGGGATCCGGGGCGCCCAGGTAACAGACCGTGATCACCACCGGGAAGGTCAAGGCCAAGGCCAGAAGCAGGAACAGCCACGCCGCCGCAAATTTTCCCGCGATGGCCTGGGCGGTGGTGACCGGCAGGGTCAACAGCAGTTCCAGGGTTCCGGTTCGCCGCTCTTCAGCCCATAGGCGCATGGCCACCGCCGGGACCAGAATCAGATAGAGCCAGGGGTGCCAGAAGAAGAACGGGCTCAAGTCCGCCCGACCCGCTTCGTACAGGCGGCTGACATTGAAGGTGAAGAAGGCGGTCAGCACCAGGAAGATGACGATAAAGACGTAGGCCACGGGCGAGTTGAAGTAGGCCTTCCATTCGCGCTTCATGATGGCCTGGGCGGAGCAGGAATTCATGCGGTCCTCCCGGCGGTCAGGGTGTCGGCGGTTGTGGTCAGTCGGCGGAAGACGTCCTCCAGGCTGCCCTGTCGTCGCAACTCGGCCGGGCTGCTGTCCGCCACCAGGCGGCCGCCGCTGATGATGATGATGCGGGTGCAGATGGCCTCCACCTCTTCGAGGATGTGGGTGGAGAGCACAATGGCCTTGTCTTTGGCCATCTCCTTAATCATGGAGCGCACCACGTATTTCTGATTGGGGTCCAGGCCCTCAGTGGGTTCGTCGAGTATCAGCACCGAGGGATCGTGCAGGATGGCCTGGGCGAAGCAGGTACGTTGGCGGTAGCCTTTGGAGAGGGTTTCGATGGCCTGTCCGCGCACCGGGGTCAGGATGCACTTGGCCAGGGCCGCCTCCACGCGCTGTTGCTTCTCCGTATCGCGGAAGCCGCGAACCTCGGCAATGAAGCCGAGGAATTCCTCCACCGTCATGTCGGGATAGGAAGGGGCGTTTTCCGGGAGGTAGCCCAGTCCGCGCCGTGCTTCCACGGGTTTTTCAGCCACCGGGAAGCCATTGACCCAGGCCTCGCCGCCGCTGGGGGCGAGGAAGCCGGTAATCATGCGCATGGTGGTGGTTTTGCCGGCGCCGTTGGGGCCCAGGAAGCCGAGCACTTCGCCCGGTCGGACCTCAAACGACACGCCCCGCACGGCCTCGCGGGCCCCGAATCGCTTGCTCAGATTTCGAACGCTAATCATAGATGGATAGGTTCCTGGTAAAAATCTGTTATAGTCGTTACAGGTGCGTTCGACAACCATCCGGGCCTTGCGTTCAGCCGGTTGGGGTAAAAAATTCCAGGCGTTGGAAGTCCGGCCGGGGCGGTTTTCCAATCGTTGGAAAAACTTCCCACTTTTGCGATCAATCCACGCTTGACGGCGCGGGGACGTATCCCTAGTCTCACGCGTTTTCGTTCGGGAAGTTTCAGCCTCGCCGGCCGACCGTGCGGGCCGTCCTCCCTGTGATTCCGGGGCAACCCGGGGCAGAGGGAGGGCGTTCTTTCTTTAGGCGGTAAACCCCCGTGCGGGACCGATTTGGAAAGGCTGCCCGATGGTGTAATGGCAGCACACGGCCCTTTGGAGGCCAGAGTCTAGGTTCGAATCCTAGTCGGGCAACCAGACTGAGTGATCGAGGAATACGGTGAAACTGTTAGCAGGAAATGCGCATCCAGCGTTGGCCAAGGCGATCGCCCATTATATTGGCGATGAATTGGCGGATGTGCAGATCAGCCGATTCCCGGACGGTGAGATCTTTGTCAAAATAGTGGACAACATTCGCGGGCAGGATGTTTTTATCATCCAGCCGACCTGTTATCCTCCGAACGAGACGATCATGGAGATGTTGATCATGATCGACGCGTGCAAGCGGGCTTCGGCCGCGCGCATCACGCCGGTGATCCCGTTCTATGGATACGGCCGGCAGGATCGCAAAGACCAGCCCCGGGTGCCCATCACGGCC
>CAYTVN010000162.1:0-7865 GCA_964441655.1 uncultured Verrucomicrobiota bacterium
CCCTGATGGGGGTCGGCGTGCTGTTCGGTGCGCAGGCTTGGAGCATCTTCAAGAACGCGGCGGCGGTGAAGAACCGGTTCGTGATCGGAAGCGGTGGCAAGTCGGGGCTGGGCCTCGCCGTGCCGACCGAACAGTCGGCGAGCCAGCTCTTCGTGGGCGCGCCGGACGTGCGGACCAGCTACATGGTGTACGACAGCGCGGCTGAGGGGCTGCCCGCGAACCTCGCGTTCCTGTTGGATGCCGCGGTACTGATCTTCGCCCGCAAGGCGAACCCCACCCGGCGCGATCCGAGCTTCATGAAGACGTTCCGTCTCATGAACCGCTACATGGTCCCCGGCTCCTACGTCCGCGAGGACGGCCGTGCCGAGGTGGCCAAGTTCGACTGGTCGGAAGACGTGCAGGTGACCAATGCCGCAGCCGGCATCCGCCTGAACATCGCCACGAGCTAAGCATCGCGCAGAGGCGCCGAGGCGCGGAGAAGAGTCAGATCGAAGCTGTTTTCCGAACTCTGCGTCTCAGCGTCTCTGCGCGAGAACCTCTGAAGGAGTAGGCTATGGACTGGATCAGTCTCGATGAGGCGACGGTAACGGCGCATCTGCCGACCGATCTGCATGCGGAGTATCTGGCCTGGCTGACCGCTCATCCCGACAAGGCGGGGCGGTTGGCCGAGCTCACGGCCAACGTGGTGGCTGAGTTCCGGGATAACATCCGCAGCAACCCGGGCAACACCCTTGATCCAGACGCGTCGAAGATCCCGCAGTCCTGTCTACGGCATGCCGAGAGCATCATCTTCTTCCAGCTCGCCATGGAGATGGGCGTGGACCTCGACACCGAAGGGAACCAATCCATGACCCGGGCCGACATCTTCCTGCGCCAAATCACCTATAAGCGGTTCACCACGAGCAGCGGTGAGCAGGCCGAAGGGCCTTCCCCGTCCTATGTGGTACCGGAGCGGGTGAAGTTCCCCGCCCTACCCCTTTTGCTTTTGATCGCGTTCTTCGGTTCGGATGTGCAGGCGGGCTGGATCACCAACCCCCGGCGCGCGTCCAGCGATACCGAGATCCAAGTCACGCTAGCCCCGCAGCACTACACCAACACCACCATTACCCTGTTCGGGCATCTGCAGGGCCTCGATAACCGGTTGGGCGCGATCCTGCCCATCCTGTCGGGCGCCTACTTCGACCGGCTGTTCTGGGACGGTAGCACCAACGGGCTGAACCCGGTTCTGGCCCGGCAGAGCTTGGGGCTCGGGGATGTGGCACTGGCCGCTGCGGGTGACTTCTTGATCCGTACCAACCCCACGGTATACGGGGGGATGAACATCCCGGCGTGGGGCGAGGCGCCGCCGGCCACCGGCATCGGCAATGTGGGTTCGGAGGCCATCCGGTTCCGGGGCCGTTCCAACAGCGGGCTGAGTTACGGCGTGGATGTCTTCGTGGGAAACTATCCGCAGGACCCGGCGGCGGAGTGGAACCTGATGATCTCCAACACCTACAACCGCAAGCGCGGCATCGTGCTTACCTCGGCGCTCCTGGATCTGATCGCCGGGCCCGGGCTCCGGGTGGTCACCAACGAATTCGGTATCCCTCAGCTGTCGGTGGAACCATGAAAAGCCTTCTTATCGCCATCTTCTTTGCGTTGGTACTCGCCACCTGTGCGGATGTGGTCTCGACTTCGACCACGAACCAGGCGGTGGTCTTCACCAACAGCCAGGCGAACGTCGTGTGGTCGCCCACCGCGCTACTGATTGCGTTCCCGGCCCCGGTCACCAGCACGGTCAGTGTGGCCCGCCAGGGCAACGGGGTCACGGTGACGCTGGCCGCGACGTCCATCACCAACGCTCAATCGTTGGTCTGGAATCCCGCCTCCGACTATCTCTTTCCCCAGGGTACCTCCCTCGCCATCACGGCCGCCGAATCCAACTTCACCGCCCAGCTTCATCGGAAGGCTGCACCATGATCCGCCTCCTCCTGTTCGTTGTGCTCGTCGCGGGTGTTCGGGCCGACTCCTGGCTGGCCGATGGCCGGGCGGTAGCCACGGACCGGCCCGTGTATGGGTTCTCCACGGCACGGCAAGGGTCGGGACCGCTCCCGTTCGGCCAGATGTCCTCGCCCATCTATGTGGACAACATCCCGGCCGGGGTGCAGGAGATCAGCCTGGTTGGCCTAACCTGGACGGCGACCAACGCCAGCTTTACCGGGTCGGCGGTCCCGACCGGCATCAGCCTCCGCGTCATGGAAGGCTGGGTCGGCAGCAACGACGCGGCGAGTACCAACGAGTTCCCCCTGCCCACCAACTATCTGGGTTCGGCCAAGGCGGCGGACTTTTTCGGCAACAAAGAAGGACATCCCCTCTGGACGTTCAGCAACCTCCAGAATGCCGCCACCTACGATCTGCCCATCCTCCGGTTCTACAACGGGACCGGGGCCAACCTCACCAACTTCGGGGCCATCGTGAAACTCCGCTATCCGCTCCCGAGGTGAACCATGACGAGCTACACCCCCATCATCGCCGGGCTCGCCGTGGTGAACGCGGCGGTGGCCCAGGTCGCCGCCGTACCCGACGCCTCCACGCTGGAGGGCTGGCTTGCGCTGGCCTCCAAGGTGGGCGCCACCGCCGTCTTGGGGGTGGCCTGCTGGGTTCTGTGGAAGCAGTTGCGGCGTGAGCAGGAGGACAACATCCGCCTGCGTGACCGGTACACCACGGACCTGACCGGGGTCATTGACCGGAACACCAAGGTCATTGAGCGCGTGGAGGAGGTCATCCGCAAATGCGGTGGGCACTGATAGGCGTGTTGCTGCTGACGGGCTGTGCCACCCGGAAACCCGGCGTGGAATACCCGTGGGTACCGGTGCAGGAAGTTCGGACGTTGGATGGAGTGACGGAAACGTACATGGGGATAGGGAGAAAACTATGAGCAGCAAATCAGGTGAAGTGTTGATTGCGGGCGCATTGATCGGTCTGGTCTGCGGCCTCATCGGAATGTGGGTAGACGCGAGCGGGCGAGCCCAGGCGAAGGCCAATCTATCCGGCATGGAGGTCTCGGTCCTGGAGGAGGTAACCGAGCAACCCGGTCGGGCCGCCATCTGGACCTTGGGCGGGGCCGGGGCGGGCGCGGGCATCGGGGCCTTGGTGGATGGCTTGGGCGGGAGCAAGGACACGGGCAACGACTCTTCGGTACGCATCGAGGCAGGCGGCGACGTGCAGTATGTAGGCAACGACGGCACCCAGGATCAGGGCTTCAAGCCCAGCACGACGACCACGGTAAATCCCGCGCCGGTACCGGTGACGCCATGAGTCGCATCCTCGCCATCCTCACCCTGATCCTGCTGGCGGGCTGTTCCTCGCCGCGGCCGGGCGGAGAGGTGCCCTACCCTGGCCCGGCCACCCGCGACGATGGCACGCCAGTTCCGGCGCCCACGGGGGGTATCCGATGAACTACGCCGACTTCGTGGCCGGAGTAATCCCGACGCCGCTCGAGCTACGGGCTGGTGATCTACCGGAGTGGGCGTTGTCCCAGCCGCTGGCGGCTGGCTCCAACAACGACTGGTTCGAGGAGACGGTCGCGACCACGGCTCAGAAGTTGCCGTCCTGTGTCGGCCGGTCTACCGCGCAGCTGTTGATGATGGTCATACGCCGGCAGTACGGACGGGAGGCCATTCCGCGCGGCTATCTTCTGGATGGCGATGCGATCTGGGCATCTCGTCGTATGCGGCGGTACGGCGGGGACCTGAAGGGCGGGCTGCAAGTCCACGAAGGGCTGGAGGAGGCGGTTCTGATGGGGCTGTTGGACGGGGTGCGCTATGGGATCGTCCGGTTTAATCCGACGCCGGGCTATCTCGACAAGATGCTCCGGCACATGCCGGTGCTGGTGGGGGTAGGCACGCACGAGGGCTGGGGCCGGGCCAGCCGAGAGAACGGCCAGATCCCCTTTGATCTTCCCAATCCCTACCAGGGTCACGCCATCGTGGCGGGTGACGTGCAGTTCCGGGCCGAGGAAACCTATATCCGGGGTCCGAACAGCTGGGGTCTGGACTGGGGCTTGAACGGGGCCTGGTGCATGACGGACGGCCAGTTCGCCCAGGCGCTCATCAGTGACGGGGTGACGCTCTATCTCCCCGATGGGATCGGGATGGCTTGGAAGGATCACTTGCAGAAGGTGTGAGGCAGAAACTCATAGGGCGGTGCGTGACGTAGGACTCGGGGACAACTGGAAGTGCCAAGGGAGTCACTAGCAAAAATCTGCATAACAGACCTATGAGACAGTCTAGCAACTCACTTTGGTAGTTGAACTCGCCACCCAGACATGAAGTTACTTTGGTAGTTTCTTTGGTAGGTAAGCCGACTCGAAGCAACCTGTTTCATCTGGTTCCAGGGTGATGCTGCCGTAAAAACAGAAAATGCGTTTAACCCTGTATTCATTGGGGTTAAACGCACTGTTTTGCGGGGATTTAGTGGTCGGGCCGGCGAGATTTGAACTCGCGACCTCTTGCACCCCAAGCAAGCGCTCTACCAGGCTGAGCCACGGCCCGACCGAAGGAACGGGGAAGCTAGCAAAGGCCGGGGGTGCAGGTCAACCGCGAGCATGAGGCATCACTTGATTGGTCGGCCAGGGTCGGGTACCGTTTGATCACTTTATGAAGCGCTCACGCAAGAATGCAGAGGCTCCGGACGTGTTGAAGGACAGCGTGGACGCCCTGCTCCCCCTCTATGCCGATACCACGGAGGACCGGGCGGACAGCATCGTGGGTGCCTATCCGAACTCCCTCAAAATCGGCCAGGCGCTGGAGGCCCTGATTGATGTTCTGTTCCCGGGCAAAATGTCGCACCACGCCGTACACCATCCCCAACTTCCGGCGTTCCTCCGTAAACGACTGGCTCAGATCATTCGCCTTCTGCGACCTGAAATCGAACGCGCCTTGCCCTTTCTCTGGCGCGGGGAATGCGCCCGCATTGAGGGTGCGCCCAAACCGTGCCAGGTGAAGGTCGAGTCAAAGCGAATTCTGGATGCCTTTCTGGCCCGCCTGCCCGATGTACGGCAATTGCTGATCGAGGATGTGCGGGCCGCCTACCGGGGCGACCCAGCGGCGCTGACCTATGCCGAAGTGCAGCTGGCCTACCCGGGCTTGCTGGCCATCGCCTCCCATCGCCTCGCCCACGAACTCTATCTGCTGAAGGTGCCCCTGGTGCCCCGCATTATGAGCGAGTGGACGCATGCCAAAACCGGGGTGGACATCAATCCCGGCGCCCGTATCGGGCATGGTTTCTTCATTGATCATGCCACCGGCGTGGTCATCGGCGAAACCTCGGAAATCGGCAACAATGTGAAACTCTACCAGGGCGTCACCCTGGGCGCGCGCAGCTTCACGCTGGATGAGCACGGCAATCCGGTGAAACACATTAAACGTCATCCCACAGTGGAGGACGACGTGGTGATCTATGCCAATGCGACCATTCTGGGCGGGACCACGGTGATTGGGCGCGGGGCCACTATCGGCGGCAACGTATTTATCATGGAAAGCGTGCCTCCCCACAGCGTGGTTTCTGCCAACCACCCGGAGCTGCGCATCAAACGCCCCAACGAACCGGTGGTCGATTTTATTATCTAGCGAAGTGGACCAGCAGCCACCCGTTACGGCGTGGCAACTTCTGCGTGGTTGGTTTTCTGGGCGTCCGCGTTCTCCGAATCGCCGCCCCCGAACAGGCTCCCAATTCCGTCCGCCACCGCACCACCCACTGCACCGACACCTTTGCCCACAGCCTTGACCCCGTCCACGGCCGCACCGCCCACTACCGCGGCACCATCCACAGCGGCGCCGCCGACCGCGCCCACACCTTTGCCTACGGCTTTCACACCATCCATGGCGGCACCACCCACGGCGGCAGCTCCATCCACAGCCGCGCCACCCACCGCAGACGCGCCTTTGCCCACGGCCACCACGCCATCGACCGCAGCGCCGCCTACCGCGGCCGCACCATCAGCCGCCGCCTCTCCCACGGCCATGGCCCCGTCACCCACCAGACCTACGCCACTACCCAGTAAATGGGCGGATCCTTTAATCACATCACCTACAGCACCCAGAATGGCGCCCAGTACATGCTTGATGACTTCCATGATGCTGGCTCCACCGGTTTCCTTGCCGATATCGCGCAACGTTAGGGTGGGCAGTGGGATCGGGGCGGAAAAACCCTGAGCCACGGTCAAACTCACATTGAGCTGTGCGTCGCGGATGATGATTTCATCGATGATGGTCTTCAGCCCACCTTCTGATTCGGCCGGCGCAGGCTCGACTGGCGCGTCCTTCTCTGGCGGCTGGTTTGTTGCTGCTGGTTTTTCCAGACCAGCCAGCAGGGCACCCAGATTGCTGGAGGTCAGTCCGCGCTCGTAGGTGATCTTGGGAGCATCCACCAGTATCTTGCGAATATGAATGACGCCGGAAGCCAGCGAACGAACGTCGAGGTCGATCGCCAACTCGCCCAGCTCAAATATGTCATCCGTTTTGAAGTCTTTGGGGTTGCCGACCTTAAGGCCCTTTAAATTCACGTTACCGCGAAATAACCGGAATTGGGCCTCGTCCAGGCTGACCGGAACGCCCAAGGCGGTCGGACCGACAACGTTAACGGTTTGACGGATCAATTGGCCGCCAAAATAGTTTACGATCAAACCGATGGCCACCAGCACCACCAGGAAAAGAATTAACGCAACCTTGAATGCTCGCTTCATATTCGCCTCCCACGTACGAAGATCGGTGGGCAGCCTATGGATTCAGGTGAGGCGCTACAACATCTTTTGACCGTTGCACCCGGACTCAGGAGCCGTATGATTGAGGACATGACACGCACCTCCCGAACTTGGTTAGCCGCTTGGTTCAGCCTGACCCGTGAAGAGCGTTGGTTGGCGGGCGGCATGTTAGGCTTGTTCCTGCTGGGCCTGACCGCACGCTATGTCTATTTGAAAGCCCAAACTCCGACGCCCCTGGCCACCCCGGTGGCGGCGGAATCACCCCTCACGCGAGCTCAGGAATGAATGACTGCATATTCTGCCGCATCGTGCGGGGAGAGTTGCCCTGCACCAAACTGTATGAGGACGAAGAAATTCTCGCCTTCATGGACATCGGCCCCATCATCAAAGGCCACGCTCTGGTCATCCCCAAAGCGCACATTGATCCGCTGACCAACGTCCCCCCGCCCCTCTTGGGCCGCCTGATGGGCATCGTCCAGAAAATCGCGACCGCACAGGTTTCGGGACTCCAGGCCGATGGGTTCAACGTGCACCAATCCAACGGCGCCTGCGCGGGACAGGTGGTGCCGCATGTTCATTTCCATGTGATTCCGCGTTTTGATCAGGACGGGCACCGTTGGAATTGGAACGCCCAGAAGTATGCCGGGGCCGAGGAACTTCGGGCTACGGCCGACGCGATTCGACGAGCTCTGTAGCCCCGGGTCACAACGGTGCACCCGCGGCCGAGTCAGTGACCGGGTGAGTTCGCGTCAGCAGGCGGCTTCTGTTCATCAATCAAATTTCCGTACAGCTGGGTCAGGCAATCCGGACAGATGCCGTGGGTAAAGCGCGCCTCGGAGCGTTCGGAGACAAACTGTTCGACCTGCTTCCAATAGCCCTGATCATCCCGGATTTTCTTGCAGGTGCTGCAAATGGGCAGCAGGCCCCGTAACACGTTGACTTTCTCCAGGGTCTGTCGAAGTTCTTCGGTACGCTGGGTGACGCGTGCCTCCAGATGGTCCCGCGCCTCGCGCAACTCGGCCACCGAGCGTTCCAGTTCCGCACGCGTTCGACCCAGCATCTCTGCCATCAGATTGAAGGCATCGGCCAGGTCATCAAATTCGTCAAAGGCGCGACCAACGAT
>CAYTVN010000163.1:0-7851 GCA_964441655.1 uncultured Verrucomicrobiota bacterium
GCCACACCCCGGAGGCGGTGACCAATAGCCCGACCACCGGCGTCAGCCAGCGGCAACCGTGGGGCGGAAGTTCGATCTCGGTTTCGCGATGAACCCCAAGTTCGGGATCCAGCAGGTCACGCCACGACTGATCCTTGTCCGCATCGGGCAGCCGCACGCGACGGACCTGTCCGCTCAGATTGTGCAAGGCCAGCACCCGGTCATTCGTGCCGCGTCGTTCCAGTGCAAAGACGTGGGGGTCGAGGCGGTGGATGATTTGCGGAGCGGCCGGATCGAAGGCGGCGCGGCTGGCCCGGAGGCGCAGTCGGCGCAACAACTCCGGCATGAGCTGCGCGGTGGGGCTGGCGGGGTCGCCCAGGCGTGAGGCCAATTCCAGCTCCTGCCATTTGTGGCGGTTGATGCTGCGCGCACTTCCGGTGCGGTGTACGCCGGCCTGGTCGTTGGGCGCGGCCACCAGGCTTTGAAAATAGAGGGCCGGCACACCCTGCAACGCCATCATGATGGTCTGCGAGCACAGGAAGCGGGCCTTCTGCCGGGTCGGATCACCGGCGCCCATGGCATCGAAATAGGTGATGTTCAGCTCGTAGGGGCTCTCCGTTCCATCGGCATTCTTCTTCATGGACACGCGCCCGCCCTGCTGCTCCACATGTCGGGCCAGTTGCTGGAGTTCCGCGTCGGGGACCAATCCGTGCAGCGGGCGTACCCCGATGCCATCGTGCGAGGCGGTGAAATTCAGGAAGGTGCAGCCCGGCGGCGGGGGGGCCAGCGCGGCGGCCCACGCGGTGAGACGTTCCGCGTTTTCGTTGAGCAGGCCGTGCAGCAGCAGAGGAGGGAGGGGAAACTGGTAGACCATATGGGCTTCATCGCCCGCGCCGAAGTAGCTGACGTTTTCCGCGTGCGGCACGTTGGTCTCGGTGATCAGCACCACGTCGGGAGCCACCACATCAAGAAAGGCCCGGAACAGTTTGACCACCTCGTGGGTCTCCGGAAGGTGGATGCACGGGGTGCCCGGTTTTTTCCAGAGGTAGGCGATGGCGTCCATACGGATGATGCGCGCGCCCTGGGTCACATAGAAAAGCAGGATGTCGAGCAGCTCGAAAAAGACGTCGGGATTCGCAAAGTCGAGGTCCACCTGGTCCGCGCTGAAGGTGGTCCACACGTGGCGAACGCCGCCCCTTGTGGGTACCGGGGTGAGCAGGGGATGGGTGCGCGGGCGCACCACCGCGGTGAGGTCGGTGGCCGGATCGGCGGTGACGAAATAATCTCGGCCCGGGGCCACGCCTGCTTCGAAGTCGCGGAACCAGCCGCTCTGGCGGGAGACGTGGTTAAGCACAAGGTCCACCATCAAGCGGTAGGATTTTCCCAATTCCTGCACATGATTCCACGTGCCGAGTGCGGGGTCCACCTGGCGGAAATGAATGACCGAAAAGCCGTCATCCGACGAGTAGGGGAAAAAGGGCAGCACATGCACGGCGGTGATGGCGTCGCCCACGTGCTGGCGCAGGAAGCGGGCGAGCACCTCGAGAGGCGCGGCATCCGGGGCCTGCACCATGTCGCCGTAGGTGATGAGTACAGCGTCGTGTTGGGTCCAGCCGTGGACGGCGTGCTCATCGCGCGGGCTTAGTCCGTAGCGTCCGGCCAACAGGGCGAGCCGTTGCAGACAGGAGTCGGCCCGCCGGCCGTAGAGCAAGGTGAAACCCGGCCGGAACCGGGCCAGGGCCAGTTGTTCAAGTGGCGAGTTCATAATCCATACTGGGTGGTGATATTGCCGATCAGGTTTCGCAGAATGCGGCGCAGTTCGGCGTAGCTGTAGTGCTGGGCCGCCACCTTGTAGTTGTGATCCACCATTTTCTTGCGGTAGGCCGCATCTTCCAGGATGTGGCGCACCTCCGCGATCACCTCCGCGGTCAGGTAGCCCTCCATGACCGGGCAGCGGAAGCCCTTGGGCTCGATGTCGCGTCCGAAGATGGCATAGCGGTTCACCAGCACGGGCACTCGGAAATAGACCGCCTCCAGCAGGGCGTTGCCGAAGCCCTCGTACAGGCTGGGGTAAGTGACCAGGGCGGCGTGCCGGTAAAGATCCCACAGGGTGTAAACCTTCTGGCCGGCCGCATTGATCTGCCGCACCTCGCCCACCCGGGTGGCGAAGAAGCGCAGGTCCACCCCGCATTGGCGGGCATACTCCACCAACATCTGGTGATACTCCAGGCCTTCGTCACCCGACTCGTGGCTGATCACCAGCTTGTAGCGTGGATGGCCCAGGGCGCGCACCAGCTGGATGGCGTGTTCGATGCCTTTGCGCGGAACCACCCGGGTGGGCTGCAGGATCATCACGTCCTCCGGCCCCAGACCCATCTCCTTGCGCACATCATTGGCATAGTCATCCGCGGGGGGCGGCGGAATTTCGAAGTCCACCACGTTGGGCACCAGATGGGAGGACAGGCCCTTGCGGTGGGCCAGGTTCTGCTGGGCGTCCTGGTTGATCACCACGTGCTGCAGGTCGTGGTCGCGCGAGGGAAAGGCGGCGTCGAGGATGTCGTTCACCGCGTTGACCGCGAAACGGGTGCGCTCCCAATAGAAGTCGTGGTGGTGGGCGATGGTGGGGATGTGGGTCTCCGATAGCAGTTCCGCCAGGGCCAGGCCCAGCGGCACGTGCATAGGGATGGTCAGTACATTTTCCAGGATGAGCAGGCGCAGATCGTAGCGGGCAACGAATTCATAGAGGGTGGTCTTCAGGTAATCGGCCATGCGATGGATGCGGTCGCTGACCAGCGGTGACCGGCTGGTGTGGCCCCAGATGTGCTGGTTGATCCACTCGTTTTCCGGATGGGTAAAAAAGGCCTCGGGCACACAGAAGCTGCACTCGGGCGGACGGTCCAGACGGCCCGCGTACCAGAAACACTCGTGCTGGTCGGCCTCCAGTACCTGGGCCCATTTGGCCGCCTCGAGCGAAACCCCGTCCGTGCCCGCGAAACGCGTGGACACAAATCCAATGCGCTGCGGTGTCAGCAGGCGACCACTTTTCCAATTTTTGATGCCGATCATATCGGTCTCGTTGGCGTACGCGTTAGCTCCCCGTGCCTGATTGTTCATAGCCCCCGGCGTGAAGGGCCGTCAATGAATTCCCCAAAAAATGTTCCCATGTCGGGGCGGTTGGGCTGGACATGTTTGCGTGTGGCCATAAAAATACACAGCTGGTGGACGCTTCTAAGGCGTATCTGCTTTAATCTATGACCCGACTTGAACAACTTGTACTCGCCTTGCCGACCTACCGCGACGCTGCGGAAAAGGTGCGCGAAATGTTTTTGGCCAACCTCGCGTTGATCGGGGAAATTCCCGCGCCCACCTTCGAGGAGCGGTCCCGCGCCGAGATGGTGGCCGAACGTTTTGCCGCCGCGGGCCTGCAGGCCTGTGTGGTGGACCGGCTGGACAACGCCAGCTCGTTGCTGCCCGGAACGGAGGGAAGTTCCACCCTTTTGCTGGCGGCCCATGCCGACACGTTGCCCGCCGAAGACAATAAGCCGGATATCGAAATTCACCAGGACCGTGTGGTCGGCCCCTTTGTTGGCGACAATGCCCTCGCCCTGGCCGCTCTGGCCACCCTGCCGGTTCTGCTCGAGCAGTTGAATATCCGGCTCAAGTCGAACGTGGTGCTGCTGGCCGCCTCGCGCTCGCTGGGTCGCGGTAACCTGGATGGACTGCGCCATTTTCTGGCTGAATCCGGCACGCCCTTCCAGTCCGCCCTGTGCCTGGAAAGTTTCCAACTGGGCCGGTTGAATTACGCGGCCATGGGCATGTTGCGCGGTGAGATGACCTGCCGTGTGCCCGCCAACTACGACTGGGCCCAGTTTGGTTCCACCGGTACCATAATCCCCATGGGCGAAATCATCAGCCGCATCAGCCGGATTCCCGTTCCGCAGCGCCCGCTCACCACCATCATCATGGGCACCGTGCAGGGCGGCATTTCGCCCGGCAATGTGGCCCGCGAGACCACCCTGGGCTTCGAAGTGCGCAGTGAATCGGCGGCCATTCTGAACCAGGTGCGCGAGCAACTGGAGGACATTGCGAAAGATGTCACGGCTCAATCGGGCAAGCAGGTCGACATGGACATCTATGCCCGGCGCGAACCGGGTACCCTCGACATTGGACATCCGCTGGTGCGCCAGGGCAGGGCCATTCTCGGCGGGCTCGGTCTGACGCCGGCCTTCTATCCCACCACGTCCATGATGTCGGCCCTGCTCGATCTGGCCGTGCCGGCCCTGACCCTGGGCCTCACCACGGGGGAGCGGCGAAACGAGCTCGAGGAAATCGAAGAGGCCGCCGCCATTGCCCCCTTGTCGGCAGGACTGGCTCAACTGGTGGCCATGGTGCAGGCCATGGATGAGGGGAGCGGATTATCATGACCGGATGGTGGACACCTCGCCGTACCCGCGCCGACGCCGAAGTGGTGTCCGCTAACATCAACCGTTGGCTGAGCCAGCGCACCTATCATCACAGCCAGTTCATCGATCTGCGCGGGCTGGTGGCGGAAAAGGAGCGGCAGGGCCTCAAGATTTCACTGTGTCTGCCCGCGCTCAACGAGGAAAAAACCATCGGCAAGGAAGTGGTGATGTTCCGCTCCGAGCTCATGCAGCGCATTCCGCTGCTGGACGAAATCGCCGTCATTGACTCCGGGTCCACCGACCAGACACGCGAGGTGGCTGCGGCTTTCGGGGCCGATGTGTATCTCGCGCGCGATATCCTGTCCGAACAGGGCGATAAAAAGGGCAAAGGTGAGAACCTGTGGAAGGCCATCTACCAGCTCAAGGGCGACATCATCGTTTATATTGACACCGATATTTCGAATATCCGCCCGCATTTTGTCTATGGCTTGGTCGGGCCGCTGCTGCAGTCCGAAGAAACGCTCTATGTGAAGGCGTTCTATGACCGGCCGCTGCGCACCTCCACCGGGGTCAGCGCCACCGGGGGCGGGCGGGTCACCGAGATTCTGGTGCGACCGCTGTTCTCGCTGTATTTCCCGGAATTGGCCGCGCTGATCCAGCCCCTGTCCGGTGAATACGCGGCCCGCCGCACCGCGTTGGAACAGATACCTTTTCCGGTGGGCTACGGAGTGGAGACGGCGCACCTGCTGGACATCCATCAGCGCTGGGGACTGAATGCCCTGGCCCAGACCGACCTCGGACTGCGTATCCACCGCAACCAGCCCACCGCTGCCCTGGGTCGCATGTCCTT
This sequence comes from uncultured Verrucomicrobiota bacterium, assembly GCA_964441655.1. Lineage (GTDB taxonomy): Bacteria > Verrucomicrobiota > Kiritimatiellia > CAIVKH01 > CAIVKH01 > CAYTVN01. The sequence goes on from CAYTVN010000163.1 coordinate 5,233, forward strand.
TGGTATTTTGCAGACCTTCTGCGCGCGCCTGGAAAAGTATGGATGGATTCGCAGTCAGGCTGAGTTTCAAAATATCCTGCGCCAGTTCCAGAATCACGACGGAGTCTATGAACAGATCGAGACTTTGATCCGCGAGGTGGAACGGCCACCCATGATTTCGCTGCCCGCCTACCAGCAGAAATTCAACCGTAAACTTTGATGTCTCCCCTTCGCATAGCCCTGGTGCACTATCATCTGCGCCCGGGTGGTGTAACCAGCGTGCTGGCCCGTACCGTTTCCGCGCTGGCGACCCATCCGGTCCGCGTGGCGGTGTTGTGCGGGGACGCGGCGGACGCCGGGGAACGTTTCGCGTGCCCGGTGCAAACGGTAAGCGGCCTCGATTATGGCGCGGGTGGGGGACACCTGGCGGATGATCTCCTGCGCGCGGCTAGCGAACGTCTGGGTGGTCCGCCCGATGTCTGGCACATCCACAATCACGCCATAGGCAAAAATGCCGCCTTGCCACTCGCGGTTGCACAGTTGGCCAAACGGGGAGCGCGTCTGCTGCTGCACATTCATGATTTTGCCGAAGATGGGCGCCCGGAAAATTACCAGTGTCTGCGGGGCGAACTGGATCATCTCTATCCCGTCGGGCCGGGTGTCCACCTTGCGTTGTTGAATCAGCGTGACCGCGGTTTTGTGATGCAGGCGGGTTGTTCATCCGCGCGCGCCCATCTGTTGCCCAATCCCATCGCGTTGTCCGGGGCGGAAATTACGTCTCCGCCGCGGCCTGGCGTGATGCTTTATCCCACGCGGGCCATTCGGCGCAAAAATCTGGGCGAGTTTCTCCTGTGGTCGATACTGGGTCCGGCTGACACCCGCTGGCAAACCACGCTGGAGCCCAGGACGGCCTCGGATCGTCCGGCCTACGAGCGCTGGCAGGCTGTGGCCCGCGAGGTGAACGCGCCGGTCGATTTCGCGGTGGGCGCGCGTCAGCCCCGTTCCATGACCGAACTGCTGGCCGGTGCCGCGGCGGTGGTGACCACCAGCGTGGCCGAGGGCTTTGGCTTATCCTTCCTGGAACCCTGGCTGGCCGGGCGCCCGGTGTTCGGGCGTGACCTGCCCGATATCACGGTCGATTTCAAGGCGGCCGGGCTGGACTTGGGCATGCTCTATCCGCAGTTGACCGTACCAGCGGCGTGGGTGGGTGTGGATCGCCTGCGGTCGGCCATCTCCCAGGGGCTGCGTCAACTGCGTACCGCCTATGGACAGGACTGCACGCGGGCCGATGTCGAGGGCGCGCTGGCCGCGGCTCTTTCGGAGGACCGGGTGGAATTTGGCCATCTGGACGAAGCGATGCAGGAAAAGGTGCTTCGCGAACTGGCGGGCGATGCCGGGGCGCGGCAGTTGCTGCGTCCACCGCAGTTGATGTCGGCCGTGCCGCCGGAGCAACTGGCCCACAATCGCCGTATCGTGCGCGACGGGTACAGCGAAGAGGTCTATGGACGTCGCCTCCTGGACTGCTATGCGGCGCTGCTGGGCGACACCGGGGCGGACGATGCGCTGGATGCCTCGCGCCTGCTGGACCAATTTTTAAGCCCGGCCCACTTCAACCTTTTGCGCACCTGATGAACCCAACCTCCAACCAGATCTGGACCGCGAGCATTCGGCGTCTGCTCAGTCCCTTGGCGCCGGTGCCCACCGAACTTAAGCCGGAATTGAATTCCCTGCCCGGAGTGCGGGTGATTCTGTTCGATGTCTACGGCACCCTGCTCATCAGCGCCTCCGGCGACATTGAGGCGGCCCACGTGCCCGATCCAGAGCGATTCTTCACGGAGGCCGTACACGCCGCCGGGTTGCGTGCCAAAGGCGCGTTGGGTGCGAAGTTGCGGGAGAAGATCCAGCAACGCCACGCCCTGGCCCGGGCTGCGGGGAGCGATTATCCGGAGGTGGACATACTCAGCCTCTGGCGGGAACTGGCAGAGGAACTGCTGATCGATGTTCCGGACGAGCAACAGCTGGGTACGCTGGCCATCGAATATGAAGGCCGGGTGAATCCGGTGGGGGCCATGCCGGGTTTCCCGGAGGTGGTGTCAGCCTTGTCGCCGCATCTGGCTCGCGGGGTGGTGTCGAATGCGCAATTCTACACTCCGCTGGCCCTGGAAGTAGTGGCCGACCAATCCCTGGCGCAGTTGGGATTCCGACCGGATTATTGCGCGTGGTCCTACGCGTGCGGTGTGGCCAAACCTTCTCCTCGTTTGCTGGGTTCCGTGCTGGCGGTGTTGGCCCGCGATGGGATACGGCCGGACCAGGTCGTGATGGTGGGCAATGACCTGATCAAGGACGTGGCGCCCGCGCGTGCCTTGGGCTGTCGGGCCGTGCTGTTTGCCGGGGACCAGCGATCGCTGCGCGCCGATCCCGTGCGTCTGCGCGATCCGGCCACGCGCCCGGATGCGATCATCACCGAGCTGAAGCAACTGCCGGTTCTGTTGTAGGGTAATGGATTGTTCTTTAGGGGTAAGCCCCTATACTCGCGCTTTTCTTGAGGCAACCATGAGCGCGCAAAAATTCTACGTCACCACCCCCATCTACTACGTCAATGACCGGCCCCACATCGGGCACGCCTACACCACCGTACTG
>CAYTVN010000164.1:0-7850 GCA_964441655.1 uncultured Verrucomicrobiota bacterium
AGCAGGAGGCCCTGCGATGCGGTGAACGTGGTGGCCAGTGCGCCGGTCTGCAAGGCGCCGTGCACCGCGCCCGCGGCGCCGCCCTCGCTCTGCATTTCCACCACGGAGGGAACGGTGCCCCAGATATTGGTGCGACCTTCGCTGGCCCACTGGTCGGCCCATTCGCCCATATTGGACGAAGGCGTAATCGGATAAATGGCACAGACCTCGTTGGTCTTATAGGCGACGTGGGCCGTGGCCTCGTTGCCATCAATGATCGCGATCGTCTTCTTCATCAGGTCCTTTCCACACGCGGACGGTGTCGTCCGCGATTATTTCCCTGAAAATATGGTGCCGGCGCTGCGCGTCTATGGAGGAGTGCCTGGGGGTGGGCGGCAGGATATGCCGCCCGAGAGCGCGCCTACGCCGGCACCAAATCTAAATTGTTTTTTCGGTCAGGTACGGCTGGGCCGTACCGGTTTTCATACACTCCTCTTTAAATCCCCTTGGAACCACATCGGTTGGTCGGCACGTCCCAACCGTCGAGGCAGACCATACGGAAGCGGCGCGGGGGGCGGTATCGGGTTGCGACCCGATTCCCGCATAAGGGAAAGCCCGATGTTCAAATGACAGCTTTCGCACTAGACTATCAGCAGCGGGCAACCCGCAAGCAGACGAAAGGAGCGCGTCATGGCTTCACAAACAGTTCGCGATATCATCACCCACATTCGGGGCATGCACTGTCAACTGGGCAGCCTGTATCAGTCCATGGGCAACGCTGCGGCGCGGGAGCGGGTCAAGTTGCTGCTGTACTATGTCAGCCGTCACGAGCGGAATCTGGAGGAGGCGCTGAGCCAGTATCAGCAACAGGCCAAGAAAGCGGTGCTGGATACGTGGTATAAATCGTCGTCTGGCGACCCGCTGGCGGGGGTGCTGGACCCGCTTCACATCCGGCCGGACATGGCGACGGACGACGTGATCCACACGGTGTTGGACGCGGACCAGAAGCTGGTGAACCAGTTCCGTCAACTGGCCGAAAACGCGGCCTCGGAAGACGTCCGCGAACTCTTCCAGAAACTTATTGCCATCGAGGAACGCGAAGAGCACCTCCTAGTCCGCGACGCCACCGAACTCGAAGACCTATAAGAAGCACCGGGGTCGAGTCTTGACATTTGACAAATACGGCGCAAAGCCAAGAGCATAAAAAAGTTACTCTAGGTATTCGCTGTACTTGCGAGCGTCGCCGCGCACCTTGTCGGCCGGATACTTGGCCGCGTTCTGGCGCATCTTCAGAGCAACTGCGTCAAGAATATCAACCCCCAGTTTGTCGGCAATGCGGACCAGGTAGGCCTGGATGTCGGCGATCTCCTCGGCCACCCGTGCAAGTTTTTCTGCGGGAAGTTGCTGCGATTGCTCCTGGGTCAACCACTGGAAATGCTCCAGCAGTTCAGCGGCCTCGACATTGAGCGCCATGGCCAGATTCTTCGGGGAATGAAACTGGTCCCAATCCCGCTCCTCGGCAAAACGACGCAAGGCCAGCGCCACCGCCTCTAAGTCACCCTTCATACCGCCATGCTATCAACCCAGAACCGATTCGGCATGTGAATTCAGCGATTGTTGGCGGGCCGGATTCATAGCGCGCTACTTCCGGCGAGCAGATAGATGCCCCATGCAAAACCGCTCTTCCTTCTTGGTCGAGTTTAACTCAGAAGGCGGCGAACGCTGCGGGGTGGTGCTCGGGACAGGAGTTGAACCTGCACGCCTTACGGCACATGCACCTCAAGCATGCGTGTCTGCCATTCCACCACCCGAGCGATGAGGAGATTTCGAACCTAGCAAGGAAGGGCCCGGGAAGGCAAGCGGGCAGTAATCCGTGATCCGTATTCCGTAATCCGCCAGAGCGACGGATCACGGTTTACAGATCACGGATCACCTTTTACGAGCAACCCATGGAGTTGCCGCAGTTGAAGCACTTATAGCAGGCGCCGTTGCGGACCGTAATGGCGCCGCAATTGTCGCAGGCCGGGGCGTCTTCCATGAAATGCTGGAACTGGTCATCAATCCGGCCCGCCGGTGCCACCGGAGCGGGACTGGAAACCGGGGCGGGATTCGCCGCCGGGGTTGACCCGCCGTTCATCACCTGGGCCACCGTGGTCAACCCGGCGTGGGTGTCACCCGACTCCAACTGCAGGGTTTTGCCCGCCTGGGGCTCTTTATAGCCATCCAGGAATTCCATGCCGAACCAGCGGAAGATGTAATCCGGGAGCGATTTCGCGATCGGAATCTCCGGGTTTTTGGTGAAGCCGCTGGGTTCAAAGCGTGTGTGCGCAAACTTCTCAACCAGCGACTTCACAGGCACGCCGTACTGCAAGCACATGGAGATGGCGGTACCGAAGGCGTCCATCAGGCCGCCCACCGTGCTGCCTTCCTTGGCCATGGTGATAAACAGCTCGCCCGGGTGACCATCGTCGTACAATCCCACGGTCAGGTAGCCCTCGTGGCCCGCGATGTCGAACTTGTGAGTCAACGATTGGCGCGTGCTGGGCATACGACGGCGCAGCGGACGAACCTTGGAACCATTGCCGCTGTGGGCGTGGGACTCAGCCGGCGCGGCCGGAGCCACCACCACCGGCGCCGCTTTCTCCTCGGCCTTCACCTCGTCCTTGCCCGTGTTGACCGGCTGACTGCGCTTGCAGCCATCGCGGTAGATGGCCAGGGCCTTGAGGCCGAGCTTCCAGCCTTCAAGGTAGGTCTGGCTGATCTCCTCCACGGTGGCCTCGTTGGGCATGTTGACCGTTTTGCTGATGGCACCGGAGAGGAACGGCTGCACCGCCGCCATCATGCGGATGTGGGCCGGGTAGGCAATAAAGCGCTGGCCATTGCGAGGCTTGAAGGCGCAATCAAACACCGCGAGATGCTCATCGCGCAGGCCGGGGGCGCCTTCAATGGTGTCCTTCTCGTCGATGTGCTTGATGATGGCATCCACCGCCTTCTGGTCGTAGCCCAACTTGTACAGGGCCTCGCGCACGGTGCGGTTGACGATCTTCAGCATGCCGCCACCAGCCAGCAATTTATATTTCACCAGCGCAATATCGGGCTCCACGCCCGTGGTATCGCAATCCATCAGGAAGCCGATGGTCCCGGTGGGGGCCAACACGGTGACCTGGGCGTTGCGGTAGCCGAAACGGCGGCCGAGATCCACCGCCTCGTCGGCGCATTGCTGGGCCGCCTCGCGCAGATAGGCCGGGCAGGTGGCGCCGATCTTGGTGCGGGTGGCCTCGCGGTGCAGATCCATGACCTTGAGCATGGGCTCGCGATTGGCCGCATAGCCCTCGAAGGGACCCATGCGCTCGGCGATGCGCGCGGACTGCGCATAGGCGTGGCAGTGCATGATGGCCGTCAGGGCACCCGCCAGGGCGCGGCCCTCGTCGCTGTCGTACGGCAGGCCCTGGGCCATGAGCAGGCTGCCCAGATTGGCGTAACCGAGTCCGAGGGTGCGGTAGATGTGGCTGTTGCGCGCGATGTCCTGGGTGGGATAGCTCGCGTTGTCGACCACGATTTCCTGCGCGGTGATAAATAACTCCACCGCAGCCTTGTAGCGCTCGATGTCGAAGATGCCGTCTTCGCGCATGAACTTCATCAGGTTCAGGGAGGCCAGGTTGCAGGCCGTGTCGTCCAGGAACATGTACTCGCTGCACGGGTTGCTGGAATTGATGGTCCCGTCGTTCTTGCAGGTGTGCCACTTCTGGATGGTGTCTTCGTACTGGATGCCGGGATCGCCGCACAGCCAGGTGCCTTCGGCCATCCACTTCAGCAAGTCGCGCGCCTTGTAGGTGGGGCCGGCCTTGGCGGGATTGGTCACCCAGTGGGTGGTCCAGTCCCGGTCCTCAATAGCCGCCTGCATGAGCTCGTCGGTCACGCGCACGGTCAGATTTTCATTCTGGAAGGCCACCGAGCCGTAGGCTTCGCCGTTGAAGTTGCCGTCGTAGCCCTGCTCAATGAGCGCCCACGCCTTCTTCTCCTCGTTGGACTTGGCCTGAATGAACTCCTTGATATCAGGATGCCACGCCTTGAGGGTGTTCATCTTGGCCGCGCGCCGGGTCTTACCGCCCGACTTCACCACGCTGGCCACCGCGTCGAATACGCGCAGGAAGGAGAGCGGGCCGCTGGGCTTGCCGCCGCCACTGAGCTTCTCCTTGGAAGAGCGCAGGGTGGACAGGTCGGTGCCACTGCCGCTGCCGTACTTGAACAGCATGGCCTCGGCGCGGGCCAGTTCCATGATGTCCTCCATGGTGTCATCCACGTGCTGGATGAAGCAGGCCGAGCACTGGGGATATTCGTACTGGCTCTCCGCCTGCTTCACCGTCTTGGCCTGGCGGTCGTAGAAGAAGTTGCCGGCCCCGCTGTGCTTGCCCACCTGGTACTGCTGGTACAAACCGCAGTTGAACCACACCGGCGAATTGAAGGCGCCATATTGGTTCACGCACAGGAAGCAGAGTTCCTCGTAGAATACCTCGGCATCTTCCTTGGATGCGAAATAGCCGTCGTTCAGGCCCCAATCGGTAATGGTTCGGGCCACGCGGTTGATCAGTTGGCGCACCGAATACTCGCGCTCCGACTTGGTCACGTCGCCATAAAAATACTTGGACGCCACCACGTTGGTGGCCAGCATGGACCACGATTTCGGAACTTCCACGTTGGTCTGCTCGAACAGCACCGCGCCCTTGTCATCGGTGATGGCGGCCTTGCGACGCTCCCACGCCACCGCATCAAATGGATTTACGCCCGCCGTGCTGAACACGCGCCGAACGCTGAGCCCACCCGCGCTTTTTTTGCGCGCGGCCCCAGCCGGAGTCGCCGCCGGTTTGCGCCGGTCAGCGCGGGTACCCGTACCCCGCTTGCTGTCTGTTCCTTCTCCCACCTGACGCGCGTCTACCATGTGAAGACTCCTTCTCCGTGATGCTGTAAAAAGAGACAATTAACCCAAGCTGCTACAATACCGGGAGTTAGGGGCGGAAGGGTACGGGCAAAAACCACTACAGATAGGTGTACCCCTAACGAGGTCTAAACAACTACCGCTATGGGTTGTGGGTCGCAAGGGTTTTTTCAAAGTTTTACTAATGCTTATCCATAAGCATTTTACAAAATACACCCTCGCGCCGTAGATTCGGATTTAAAGCCCTTAACTTAAGCAGATTAAGGACGCAGCAAGCGTGATAACAAGCGGTTACAGCGGCGACGTGACGAAGATGAAAAAAGGACTACTGCGAAGGGGTCAGTATTTCCTGACTCGCCCTTTTTGCCGGCGCGCGGCAGGGGCCTTTTTCTCGTCGTGCTGTTCGTGGCTGGACTTGAGGTCAAACACCACCGGTGCGCCCTCCAGGCCGTTACTTTCGCGCAGGCAACCCAGCAGAAACGCGCGATAGCCCTGGCTCAACAGATCCACGTCATTGACAAAAAGCCGGATGCGCAGCGGGCGCTCGCCCACCTGCGTGCCGTAATAAATTTTGAGCCGCTTGCCGTGCACCATCGGCGGCTGCACGCGCTTGGTCGCGGCATGCAGCACGCGGTTGAGCACGCTGGTGGGCAGGGTCGCGGTGATTTGCGCGGAGACATGATCCATGGTCTCAATGGCCCGGCGCACATTCAGGCCGGATTGCGCGGAGACAAAGACCACCGGCGCGTAATCAAAAAATGGCATGGCCTGGCGCAGGCCCTTTTCGTAAGCCCGCTGCGTCACCTTGGTGTCCTCGGCCAGATCCCACTTGTTGACCGCAATCACGCAGCCCTTGCGATGCTCCACGATCAGGTCGGCAATCTTCTTGTCCTGCACCGTGGGCCCCTGCTCCGCGTCCAGCACGAGCACACAGATGTCGGCCTTCGCGATGCTCTCCTGGGCGCGCATGATGCTCCACCGCTCGATCGCGTTGTCCGCCCGGTGCAGCTTGCGCAGCCCGGCCGTGTCGATGAGCTGATAGTGGCGGGCCTGCGGGCCGGAGCCGATGGTGAACGGAATCTCGACGCTGTCGCGCGTGGTTCCCGGCACCGGCGAAACGAGTACGCGATCACTGCGAAGTATGCGGTTGATCAACGACGATTTGCCCGCATTGGGCTTGCCCACAATCGCCACGCGCAACGGGGCGGCCCGGCTGGGCGGCTCTTCGTCGGGCAGCTGCTTTACCACGGCGCGCAGCAGCGGATCAAAACCGCGGTGGTGCAGCGCGGCCACCGGATAAATCGGAAAGCCCAGCGGCTCGAAGTCGCCCGCTGTGGCATCCAGCCGCTCGTGATCGGCCTTGTTGGCGGCCACCACCACCGCGCGCCCGGACTCGTGCAACAGGCGGGCCACCTCGCGGTCCAGCGGCGTGATGCCCGACGTGATATCCACTACAAAAATAATGACCTGGGCTTCCGCGATGGCCACGGTGGCCTGATCGCGCGTACCCGCCTCAATCACGTCACCCGTGATCTGTTCATCCAGCAGGCTCAGCCCGCCCGTGTCAATCAGGTCAAACCGCTGGTCGTCGAATTTGGCCTCGGCCACAATGCGATCCCGGGTCACCCCCGGTTCGTCGTGCACAATGGCGATGCGCCGCCCGACAATACGGTTGAAGACTGCGGACTTGCCGACGTTGGGCCGGCCGACGATGGCTACAATGCGAGACATGGCGCGGAGTGTATCAGCCCGGACCCAAGTCCCAAGCCCCAAGTGGCGGTGCGGCATCGCCCCGGTCAGTCCAGCTTTTTGCGGAATTTGAAGGAGGCCAGGGCCAAAATGCCCACGCCCCACACCAGCAGTGCCGCCGCCTCGCGCCACAGGTCGGCAAACCCGCTGCCCTTCAGAAACACATCACGCACGATGGTCAGGTAGTATTTCAGCGGGATCAAGGCGGCAATGTATTGGATGCCCGCCGGCATGTTCTCCACCGGGAAGATGAACCCGGACAACAACACGAACGGCATCATCACAAAGAAGCTGGCCAGCATCATGGCCTGCTGCTGGGTGTGCACCAGGGTGGAGATAAACAAGCCCAGGCCCAGCGTGGTGAGAAGGAAAAGTCCGGACAAGGTGTACAGCGTGATCACGTGGCCGCGCAGCGGGACATGAAAAACGCCGCGGATGACCAGCAGGGCCAGCGTGACCTCGAGAAACCCGATCACCACGAAGGGCAGCAACTTGCCCGCGATCAATTCGCCCGGCCGCAGCGGGGTCACGATGATCTGCTCCATGGTCCCCTCTTCGCGCTCCTTCACCAGGGACATGCTGGTCACCAACATGGTCACCACCATGAGCAGCACGCCCATCAGGCTGGGCACCATGTACCAGCGCGAGGTCAGGTCGGGATTGTACCACGCGCGCGCCTCCAGGCGGACCGCAGGCGGGCTTCGTCGGCTCAGGTCGGGAGACGTCGCCCGCACTTCACGGGCCAGGCGTTCGGAATAGATGCGGGTGGCGCGCTGCAGGTAGTTCAGGCCCTGCACGGCAAAATTGCTATCCGCCCCGTCCACCAGCACCTGCACCGGCGCCGCGGTTCGCTTCAGCAGGTTGCGGCCGAAGTCGGGCGGAATCTTGACCACCAGCCCGGCGGCGCCCCGCACCAGCAGTTCGCCGTCGTCGACTTCGGAGACCGGCAGCGGCACCGGCTTGAAATAGCCCGAGGCGGTGAGGGCCCGCACATATTCGCGGCTGTGGTAGGAGCCGTCGTCATCCCGTATGGCCAGCGTGATGTCCTTGATATCCGTGGTGGTGGCAAAGCCCATGACCATGAGTTGCACCATGGGGGCCATGATCAGAATGCCGAACAGGCGGCGATCGCGCCGGATCTGGGTCAGCTCCTTGATCAACAGGCTATGGATGCGGGCCAGGTTCA
>CAYTVN010000165.1:0-7835 GCA_964441655.1 uncultured Verrucomicrobiota bacterium
CTTGAGCCATGGCCTCTATGGGTTGGGCCTCTTACAGGATAATTTCCAGTGAAGCGATCTTGTCGCCTTCAAGTTCGAAAAAGAATCGCAGATCAACAGGGCTGCCGGGAAAATTGCCGACCAGATGGCTGGTGACGAGTGTCTTGCCACCCTTTGTTTCACATGCAAAAGGCGTGCTCGTGTACTCGTACTTTGTCGAGGCGTCTGTCCTCCATTTCCTGATCGCGTCATGTCCTCTGTAAGTATGTCCCTCGTCCTTGACGACCGCATTTTTGATAAAACACTGCGCAACGGCAGTGCCGTCAGCTTTGTCCGCGGCAAAATAAGCGGCAATGGGCTTTGACAAAGTCGGTGCTTTTTGGGGGTCTTTCATATTTCAATTCCTGTCTCGACCTGAATATTCGGAGTCTGCTTTATGCTCTCCAGCGTACTCAGTCTTCTCCACATTTGATACTGAGCTCCGGTCAATGTATTGCGTCCCGCCGTCAAAAGTCTGGGTTGGCCGACTTCCGGGGAGGCCATAAGCAGAACCTGTTTGTCCGCCCAAAATTATTCGTAATGCGTCCAAAGGCGCAGGACCTTGATGGTCTTGCTATCTTCCAAGACCTGATAAACGAGCCGGTGCTGTAGGTTGATCCTTCTCGATATGGCTCCGCTCAAATCGCCGACCAGCTTTTCGTAAGGTGGTGGATTCTGGTAGGGATTCTTCTCGATGATGGTCAAAAGGCGCTTAGCTTTGTCCGCGAGTCCCGATGCCGACAGCTTCTTGGCGTCCTTTTGAGCCTGCTTGGTGTAAACCAATTGCAAGCTCACCAGCGTAGTTCCTTGGCGCATTTATCCACGGGGGTTTTCATACCCTTGATGATCGACTCCTTCATTCTGGGAATGGATACCAGATAAAGGGTTTCCTGAATGTTACGCCAATCGTCTTCCGAGACGAGGACCCCGTTTGAGCGTTTGCCGGTGATTTGCACCGGTTGGTGCGACTCGGCCACTTCATCAAGAAGTGCATAAAGTTTTGACCGAGCGCTTGTGGCGGTAATGGTGGTCATGACGATCTCCGATGCGTACGCATTACCGTACGCTGTGCCGGAGATATGTCAAATGCTCTATCGGGCGAACGACCAGTATCAGGGGCGCGGTGCCTCGCCGCGTCCCTCTGGAGGCGCATGTTCGAGGTGCGTAAGGGGCGGTCCTTTATTCTTGCTCATCCATCATTTCCAAACATCGAGCATCTACTTCCGGCAAAGATAAAGATTGCCCCCATTTCATTCCTGGCGCCGTTCGCGGGAACGGGTACCCATTATACCTTTTGTTGGTCCGGTTAGAAATCCTTTACCTCTCGGACTTTCCCAGGGGCTCATTCGTGTATTTGATAGAGTTCTTCATATTGCTTTTGTCGTGCTATCGGGATTTGGCAAATACGTGCCAAGAGAATAAAATTAAGATTAGGCTCATTATAAGAGCCAAATACAACGTTGCTCTTGCGGCGATACTCCAGTGTTGTTGCTTTGACATCTCTGACCCTATTACACTGCGAAGGGCCTGAATGTTCCCAGTGGAATCATTGGACAGCTTATTGAAATACTCGATGAGGCCGCTTTTGTTCGTATCACGATACATTTTCTCGATTATGTCCGGCGGTACCTGATTGGTTTTGTCGATAGTCGCCATCAAAGTCGCCACCTTAATATCTTGGGCGAGCTCGGTCCACGCGCCGGTGAGTAATGTGCTAATGTGATTGCGGGTCAATTCGGCTTCTTTTTGGACGATTTCCATAACGGTGTCATTGATGGTGGATTGATAATCGTCCGAAACATATTGGCAGACGGCGTTGGCGATAAGCAGAATGCCGATTAGGCCTGCAAATACTTCGCTGAGTGCCTGTAATTTTTCTTTTTTCATCGCTACAAGTTATTGGACAGTTTTCTCGTGCTCTTGCTGTTTTACAAGCTGGCATTCTCAACCGCATGAAGCTGCATGGGTTGTCGCGCAGTTATTTCTGCCGCGAGTGGGTAGGCGTTTCCAGCGAAGAGTTCGACCTTTGTCCCGAACACCAACAAACATCGGCGGTATCATACGTATGAATCGGTGATGCAAAAAACACTGCATGTGGCGGTGCTGAAAAGCGCGCATCCCGAAGCGGGTGACGGCTCATACGTTCCGCCATACGTTCGCGCGCCATCTGCTGCGGGCGAACGATGACATCCGAACAATCCAACGGCTGCCGGATCACAGCGATCTGCGCACGACGATGATCTACACGCATACGGTGCAGAGCCGAACCATGAAGGAGGCCTCGCGCCCGCTCGACTTCAGCCCGAAGTCGCTTCGGTTCCGTCCTGAGTCTCTAGCGCCACCAAGTTTCTCCGTGGTATTCGAACATCCAACATTGAATGGAGGAAAGCGGTCCGCATCGAAACGGATGCGGACCCTCCCTGAATAATCCGGAGAGTTCCAATCATTGGAAAATGGGCTGTTTTACATTTCCAACGATTGGAATTTCCGGGGGTTGGGCGGCGGGTAAGGCTGGGCTAGCAGACGGACGCGGGAATGGCACCCGGTTGCTTTCCGTGTTTGAGTGCGGCCCGGTTCCGCGTATAACAGGCGGCCATGCATCTGCCGTTCTCACTGTTCCTGGCCCTCAAGTACATGCGGCCGAAGCGGACCTTCCAGTCCGTGATCACCATTATTTCCATCCTGGGCGTGCTGCTCGGGGTGGCGGTGCTGGTGATTGTGCTGTCGGTGATGAGCGGCTTTGACGACATGTGGCGGGACAAGATCCTCAGCTTCAACGCCCACGTAACGGTGACCGGGATGGAGATCATCGAGGAGCCGGACGCCCTGATCGAGGCGATCAAGCAGGTGGACGGGGTGACGGGGGCGGCCCCGTTTGTGCAGGGACTGGTGTTCCTCCAGAAGGGGGACCGGGTGTTCACGCCGGCGGTGCGCGGGGTGGATCCCGCCCACGAACGCACCATCAGCAAGGTGCCCGAGCACATGGTGCGCGGAGCGTACGATGTGGAGGACGACGGCCTGCTCATGGGGCGTGACCTGGCGTTGCAGATTGGGGCCTCGGTGGGGGACAAGATCCTGGTCTATTCGCCGCAGAAATTCCGCGATCCCAACGAGGTGACGCTGCCCGAGGAATTCATGTTGCGCGGCATTTTCGATGTGGGCATGTACGAATTCGACATCGGTTTTGTGCTGACCAACCTGGAGAAGGCGCGCGAGTTGTACGGCCTGGAGCAGGGGGCGCACGGCATCCAGGTCATGACCACGGATGCCTTTGCCGCGGAGACGGTGGCGCAGCGGCTGCGCGAGGTCCTGCCGCCGTATTACGACGTGACCACCTGGATGCAGCAGAACCGCCAATTGTTTGCCGCGCTGAAGGTGGAGAAGAACATGATGTTTTTCCTGCTCATCTTCATCACCATCGTGGCCTCCTTTGGCATCACCAACACCCTGATCACGGTGGCGGTGCAGAAGACGCGCGAGATCGGGCTGCTCAAATCGCTGGGTTTTTCCAACGGCAGCATCACCGGGGTTTTCCTGTGGCAGGGCTTTATCGAGGGCCTGCTGGGCACCGGGCTGGGCATCGGCGCGGGCCTGCTGGTGCTGCACTACCGGAACAACCTGATGGATTCCCTGAACGCGCGCACCGGCCTGCAGGTGCTGCCCAAGGAGCTGTATCACCTGAGCGAGCTGCCCTCCACCATCATCCCGGGCGACATCGCGGTGGTGGCCTTTTCCGTGATTGTGATCTGCACCCTGGCCGGGGTGATGCCGGCCTGGCGGGCGGCGCGGTTGGATCCGGTGAGGGCCTTGCGCTATGAATAATGAATCGCCCCCGCTGGTGGAGGTACGCCAGGCCAGCAAGCAATACCAGTTGGAGCGCATCAAGGTGGAGGTGCTGCGCGACGTATCCCTCGCGGTGCGCAAAGGCGAGCGGGTGTCCATCATGGGGGCCAGCGGCGCGGGCAAGAGCACGTTGCTGCATTTGCTGGGCGGGCTGGACCGTCCCACGACGGGCCAGGTGTTGTTCGAGGGGCGGGATCTCTATGAACTGTCCGCCGCGCGCCGCACCGAGATGCGGGCGACCCGGGTGGGCTTTGTCTTCCAGGCCTATCATCTGCTGCCCGAGCTGGATCTGGTGGACAACGTGCTGCTGCCTGCGCTGAGCCGGCCGGGGGCGCTGCGCCGCATGGACGCCCTGCGCGAGCGCGCGCTGGGCCTGCTGGACCGGGTGGGCTTGAAGGCGCGGGGCGGGCATCGTCCGCTGGAACTCTCCGGCGGTGAGCAGCAGCGGGCGGCGTTGGCCCGGGCCCTGATGAATGCGCCGGATTTGCTGCTGGCCGATGAGCCGACCGGGAACCTGGATTCGGCCACCGGACGCCAGGTTCTGGACTATTTGTTTGCCTTGGTTCAGGAGAGCGGGCATACCCTGATACTCGTCACCCATAACGATGCGGTGGCGGCCCTGTGCGGGCGACAGCTTGTTTTGCGCGATGGCCGCTTGGCGGGCTGATCCGTCTGCGCTAGGTTGTGCGGCGGATTTTGGAACAGGAACTACACATGAAAATCTATTTGAACGGAAAACTGGTCCCGGAAAGCAAGGCGAAGATATCCGTGTTCGACCACGGCCTGCTGTACGGGGACGGGGTGTTTGAGGGCATCCGGGCTTACAACGGCCGCGTGTTCATGCTGGACGAGCACATTGACCGCCTGTACCGGTCGGCCCAGGCCATCGCCATGAAGATTCCCCTGACCAAGGCCCAGATGGCGGCCGCGGTGGTGAAGACCTGTGCGGCCAACAAGATCCGGAACGGTTACGTGCGGCTGGTGGTGACGCGCGGGGTGGGCGAGCTGGGGTTGAATCCCTACCTGTGCAAGACCCCGCAGGTCATTGTGATCGCGGCCGCCATCCAGTTGTATCCGAAGAAGCTGTACGACACCGGCATGGCCATTGTGACCGTGGGCACCACCCGCAATCACACCGAGGCCGTGAATCCGCGCATCAAGAGCCTGAACTACCTGAACAATGTGCTGGCCAAGATTGAGGCGATCAACGCTGGCGTGATGGAGTGCATCCTGCTCAACGGGCAGGGTTACGTGGCCGAGGCCTCGGGCGACAACGTGTTCGTGATCCGCGGCGACACCCTGTTGACCCCGCCCAGCTGGTGCGGCGCGCTGGAGGGCATCACCCGCCAGGTGGTGATGCAGCTGGCGCCGGAGCACGGGCTGAAGGTGAAGGAAGAGGTGTTGACGCGGTACGACCTCTACACCGCGGATGAGGTGTTCCTGACCGGCAGTGCGGCGGAGATCATCAGCGTGGTGGACATCGACCGCCGTCCCATCGGCAGCGGCAAGCCTGGTGAGCTGACCCAGAAACTGTGCGCGGCTTTTCGCCGCTATGCCCGGCACGTGGGGACGCCCATCGCCTGAACCGGAGGACAGCGCCATGCAATGCGAGTTGTGCAAGGAGCGCGAAGCCACGGTCCATCTGACCCAGGTCATTGATGGAGCGATCAAGAAACTTCATCTGTGTGAAGACTGTGCCGCCAAAAGCGGGGTGGACGTCAACGGCCCGCTTTCCATCAGTGACATCCTGCTTGGACTCGGTGTGGCCAAGGAACCCGCGGGCACGGGCACGGAGCGGTCCTGTCCGCGCTGCCACATGCGGCGCACCGATTTCAAGAAGACGGGCCGGTTCGGCTGCGCGGAGTGCTATACCGCGTTTGCCGAGGAGTTGCCGCCCTTGCTGAAGGCCATGCACCGGGCCGACCAGCACACGGGGAAGATACCGCAGCGGGAGAGCGTGCGGGTGCTGGCCAGCGCCGAGCTGGCCACCCTGCAGCAAAACATGGAGAAGGCGATCTCCGCGGAGAATTTTGAAGAGGCTGCTCAGTTGCGCGATCGTATCCAGGCCTGCCGCCAGCGGCTGGCCGAGGAAGACCAGAAGGCGGCGCCATGAAGGTGGACGACTTGTTACGGCGACCGGGCGCCTGGCTTGATGTAGGGCATGATCACGGGCCGGTGATCAGCAGCCGCATCCGACTGGCCCGCAACCTGAAGCGCGCGGCCTTTCCCGGCTGGGCGGGCGAGGAGGAGTGCGAGCGCATCTGGCGCGAGGTGGGGCCGCTGCTGGCCGACCGGCCCAGTCTGGCACCCTCCTGCGTGCTGTCCATGGGTGAGCTGGATGAACTGGACCGGCAAATCCTGCTGGAACGACACCTGGTGAGTCGCGAGCAATCGGGCAAGGGCCGGGGCAGCGGGGTGGTTTTCCGGTCCGACGAGACCCTTTCCGCCATGGTCAACGAAGAGGACCATCTGCGCATCCAGGGCATGCGTCCGGGTTTGGATCTGCCCGGCATCTGGGCCGAGGTGGACCGGTTGGATTCGGAAATTGAGGAGAAGCTGGACTACGCCTTTTCGGCCAAGCTCGGCTATCTGACCGCCTGTCCGACCAATGTGGGCACGGGGCTTCGGGCCAGCGTGATGCTGCACCTGCCGGGCCTGGTGCTGATGAATGAAATCAACCCGCTGATGAAGGGGTTGGGCAAGATCGGCCTGGCGGTGCGCGGTCTCATGGGCGAGGGCACGGAGGCCTCCGGCAACATGTTCCAGGTTTCGAACCAGATGACGCTGGGTGAATCGGAGACCCAGATCATCCACACCATCGAGCAGATTGTGCAGGAATTGCTGGAGCATGAGCGCAATGCGCGGACCCGGCTCATGGAGCGCCGGGAAAGCATGGTGCGGGACCACGTGGGGCGGGCCTACGGCATCCTGAGCCACGCCCATATCCTGACCTCCAAAGAAGCGCTCGATCTATTGTCGGGTTTGCGCCTGGGCGTGGACGTGGGTATATTACCCGATGTGGAACGGCGTGTGGTGGACGAGTTGATGCTGCTGACCCAGCCGGGCCACCTCCAGAAGCTTGAGCAGAAATCGCTCAAACCCAAGGAGCGGGATCGATTTCGGGCCCGCCTGGTGCGGGAACGCCTGACCGGACGTAACGAGCGGTCGGAAGACACGATGACATGAATAATTTTACTCCGCGCGCACAACAAGTTCTGCAGCTGGCCCGCAAGGAAGCGGACCGGTTCAACCACGGTTACGTGGGCACCGAGCACATCCTGCTGGGCATCATCGCCCTCGGGCAGGGGGTGGCGGTCAATGTCCTGCAACGGCTGGGTGTCAACCTCGAGGCGGTTCGCCTGGAAGTGGAAAAAGCGGTCGGGGTGGGGCCGGAGACCAAGACGGTGGGCAATCTGCCCTTTACGCCCCGGGTCAAGAAGGTGCTGGCGCTGGCCGGCAGCGAAGCCCGGGCCCTGAACCACGCCTATGTCGGCACCGAGCATATCCTGCTCGGACTGTTGCGCGAAGGCGAAGGGGTGGCCTCCCGTGTGTTGCGCAATTTGAATGTGGATTTGGAAAAGACCCGGGTTGAGATCATGAAGGAACTCGACCCCAACTACGATCCGGAGAGCCCCGAAAATGCCGCTCCGTCCCAGGGCCAGGCCGCGCCGCAGCAGCCTTCGTCCGCGGGTGGAGAGGGGGCCGCCGCGGCCAACCCGGCGCGCGACAGCAAGACTCCGGCGCTGGCGACCTTCGGGCGCGACCTGACCGAGTTGGCGGTCAAGGGCGAGTTGGACCCGGTGATTGGCCGGGCCTCGGAAATCGAGCGGGTCATCCAGATCCTGTGCCGCCGCAGCAAGAACAACCCGGTTCTGCTGGGCGAGGCGGGCGTGGGCAAGACCGCCATCGTGGAAGGACTGGCCCAGTGCGTGGCCAAGGGCGACGTGCCGGAACTTTTGCGCGGCAAGCGTGTG
>CAYTVN010000166.1:0-7830 GCA_964441655.1 uncultured Verrucomicrobiota bacterium
AGACGCGAAAGAGGTAGCCCACGGTGAGCACAGCCTCGCCGTGCAGGACCATGCGGACGCCTTGGGCGGTAATATCCGGTGGCCGGGCCGCCTCCGCTGAAAGCATGAGACCCAGGAACCCGATCACGACACTGAAATTAAGCTTCATGCTTCTCCTTCGTTGCCGGCTGAAGAAGATAACAGAAAATTTCGCGCCGGTTCTGATTGACCGCGCGGGGCTTATGGATACGATGAGTTTTTTACGTAAAAAACAGGACGCGAATAATGAGTGATACCTCCTCTGCTGCGGTGGTCAATACGTGGACGTGGCGTGCCGTAGGCCCCACGCCACCGGTGCGAAAACCGCTTTCCATCAGGACCAAGGCCCTTATCCAGGCACCCTTGATGGTGGCCGTTGCCTATGCCATCCACCGTTATACCGGTCATGTCGTTATGCCGTCCATCATCGTGGGCCTGGCCGCCCTGATCCTGATCGGTGGGCTGGCCATTCCGCCCCTCTTTCATGCGTTTGAACGCTTTGGATTGCTGCTGGCGCGCGGGGTGGCCGCGGGACTTACCTGGGGCTTACTTGTCCCGTTTTTTTATGTCGTATTCGGCTTCGGGCGCCTGGTCCTGTTGGTCACCCGGCAGGATCCGCTGAGCATCAGGTTCCCGGCCCCTGATCATGCCACGTTCTGGGAGGCGAGACCGCCGGTGAAGGACCTCGAGACATACCGGAGGCAGCACTGATGAACATCCTCGGCATTAGCGCATTTTATCATGATTCCGCCGCCACCCTGATCCGCGATGGCGAGATCATTGCGGCCGCGCAGGAAGAACGTTTTTCCCGCAAAAAACACGACGAGCGGTTTCCCTTCCATGCCGTTCGCTATTGTCTGCATGAGGGCAAGGTCGGACCCAACGACCTGGACGCGGTCGCCTTCTACGACAAGCCCATCACCAAGTTTGAGCGTTTGCTCAAAACCTATTTCCAGACGGCGCCGCAGGGTTTGCAGTCATTCATGATGGCCATGCCCATCTGGATCCGCGAAAAATTATGGATTCCACTGGAAATCGAAAATGCGCTCGAGCAGTGCGGCATTCAACCGGAGCGTGAGCTGTTTTTCCCCGAGCATCATGAGTCCCATGCGGCCAGTGCCTTCTACCCGTCGCCTTATCATTCCGCCGCCGTACTGACCATTGACGGGGTGGGGGAATGGGCAACCAGCACGCTCGGACGCGGGGAAGGCAACAAGCTGGAAATCATCAGCGATCTGCATTTCCCGCATTCCCTCGGGCTGCTGTATTCCGCGTTCACCTACTTCACTGGATTCCGGGTGAATTCCGGCGAGTACAAGTTGATGGGACTGGCTCCCTATGGGGAGCCCAAGTATGTGAAGCAAATCTACGATCACCTGCTCGATTTGCGTGAAGACGGTTCGTTCCGGTTGAATATGGAGTACTTCAACTACATGGCCGGCCTGACCATGACCAACGACAAATTCGGTGAACTGTTTGACGGTCCGGCCCGGCCCGCGGAATCGGATATTTCCCAACGCGAAATGGATATCGCCCGATCCATCCAGGTGGTGACCGAGGAAATCGTGCTCAAGATGGCCCGGCATCTGCACGCCATCACCGGCGAGAAGAACCTGTGCATGGCGGGCGGCGTGGCCCTGAATTGCGTGGCCAACGGGCGATTGTTGCGCGAGGGGCCCTTCGAAAACGTCTGGATCCAACCCGCGGCGGGTGATGCGGGTGGGGCCTTGGGCGCAGCCCTGTTGACCTGGCACTTGATCAAGCAGCAACCGCGCAAGGCGGACGGGGTTAAAGACTCCATGAAAGGCTCTTACCTGGGCCCCAACTTTGATGATGAAGTGGAGGCCTTCATCAAGGCCCGCGGGTATCCGGCGACAAAGCTTTCTGCGTCGGATTGGGCGCCCACCGTGGCCAAGGTCATGGCGGAAGAAAATGTAGTTGGCTTGGTTCAGGGTCGTATGGAATTTGGTCCGCGTGCCCTGGGCGGCCGATCCATTGTGGGTGATGCGCGCTCACCGAAGATGCAGTCGGTCATGAACCTGAAGATCAAATACCGGGAATCATTCCGGCCTTTTGCCCCTTCCTGCTTGCGGGAAAAAGTCAGCGACTACTTTGAACTGGAGAAAGAATCGCCGTACATGTTGCTGGTGGCCCAGGTGCAGCCCAACCGCTGCAAGGGGCTGGAGCACGAGGGGCCGGTAGCCCTGAAGGCGCGTATCAACCAGATCCGCAGCGACATCCCGGCCATCACCCATGTGGACTACTCCGCGCGGGTGCAGACGGTGGAACGCGAGGCCAATCCCCGCTACTACGATCTGATCAAAGCTTTCGGGGATCTCACCGGCTATTACGTGATCATCAACACGTCCTTTAATGTGCGGGGCGAGCCCATCGTCTGTACGCCAGAGGATGCCTATCGCTGTTTTATGCGCACCGAGATGGACTATCTGGTGCTGGGTGACTTCATCCTCGCCAAGGCCGACCAGCCGGAATGGAAAGACAAAGCCGATTGGCGCAAGGACTACAAACTGGACTGATCGATTTTCGAATCAGGCCCGGTTTTGCAGATACCAATCGATGGTTTTGCGCAATCCATCGGTAAATTCCGTTTCTGCTTTGAAGCCGAAACGGGCCAGGGCGCGCTGGGTGTCCAGGCAGCGCCGGGGTTGTCCGTCGGGCTTGGTGGCATCCCAGACCAGGGTGCCTTTGAAGCCGCACAAATCGGCAATCAACTGCGACAAATCCTTGATGCTGATTTCCATGCCGCTGCCCAGGTTGACCGGTTCGGACTCGTTATAAAGTTCCGAGGCCTGAACGATGGCCCGGGCACAATCCTCCACGTACAAAAATTCACGCGTGGCCCGACCGCTGCCCCAGCAAATCATTTCCCGGGCGCCCGATTCCCGGGCTTCAATGGCTTTGCGGATGAGGGCCGGGATGACATGCGAACTCTCGGGATCAAAGTTGTCACGCGGTCCATACAGATTGACTGGGAGTAGATAGATGCTGTTGAAGCCATATTCCTGGCGATAGGCTTGCGATTGAACCAGCATCATCTTTTTGGCCAGTCCGTAGGGCGCGTTTGTTTCTTCCGGATAACCATTCCACAGATTTTCCTCGAGGAACGGCACGGGGGTGAATTTGGGATAGGCGCAGATGGTGCCCACCAAAGTCATTTTGGCCACGCCAAATTTACGAGATTCCTCCAGGAGGTGGAGGCCCATGATGGCGTTGTCATAGAAAAAACTGCCGGGGTGTTTACGGTTGGCCCCGATGCCACCCACCACGGCGGCCAGATGGATGACCACGTCCGGGTTGGTCTGGCGGAGACACTGCTGAACTTGATCTCTGTCGCGCAGATCGAATTCGCGACGGCGCGGGGTGTGAATGGTCGTGGCGCCGTGCCGTTTCAATTCTTGCACGACGTGGTGCCCGAGGAAGCCGGAACCTCCCGCCACTAGAACAGACTTATTAGTCCAGAAACTCATACGTATCTACCTCGCAAAACCTGTGATCTCGGTTACCCTGCAACGGTATCGGGATATTCGCAAGAGCATTTGGGAACGGCGGTTGCAAATTCGGATGATTGGTGGCGTGAGCTTGACGTTACCCGAGTCGTTCTTCATGGTTTCAGGGATGGAAGCGTCGTTTACCAGTGCGGAGACCGCCCCCTCCTACGTTGTTTGGTTTACAGGATTGTCGGGCTCCGGCAAGACCACCATGGCTACGTTGCTAAAAAAGCGCCTTGCTGCGGAGGGGCGTCCGGCGGTGATTCTCGATGGTGACTGCTTGCGCGCGGGTGCCTGTCGTGATCTGGGTTATTCGGATCAAGACCGGCGTACCAACGTGTGCCGGGTGGCGGAGATGGCCCGCATCATTGCCGATCATGGTGTGCTTTGTCTGGTCGCGCTGGTTTCTCCGTTTCGCGCCGCGCGCGAAGAGGCGCGTGCGATCATCGGGGCGGATCGCTTCCTGGACGTCTATCTGGAAACTCCCCTCAACGAATGCGAGAGGCGTGATCCCAAAGGACTCTATGCCCGTGCCCGCGGTGGCCAACTCGCCGAAATGACAGGCGTGGCCTCGCCCTATGAGCCACCCGACCGTCCGGCCTTGGCCTTGGATACTTCCAAACTTTCGCCCGACGTGTGTTTGGATCGATTGCACGACCTGTTGCGGCGTCATGAGGCCGCCCACCCGCTGGACGTGGCACGTCAGTCAGAACCCGTCATCAAGCTTGGACTCAGTGTGGTCATTCCCTGTCTGAACGAAGAGGTTTCCATCGCGGAAGTGATCGCCTGGGCCCAGGAGGGGATTCGTGCCACCGGACTGCCGGGTGAGGTGGTGGTGGTGGACAATGGAAGCCGGGATCGGTCGCGAGAATTGGCCCTGGCCGCAGGAGCCCGCGTGGTGGAAGAAAGCCAGCGTGGTTACGGAGCCGCCTTGTTGAGGGGTTTCGAGGAGGCTCGCTTTGACACCCTGGTCATGGGGGATGCCGACCTGACCTATGATTTTCGCAAGATCAAGGAATTGGCGGACCCGGTGTTGAAGGGGGAAGCGGAACTGGCGATCGGCAACCGGATGAACAATATTCTGCCCGGATCCATGCCGTGGTTGCATCAGTATATCGGGAATCCGGTGTTGTCCAAGATGCTGAGCATCATGTTTCACACCAAGGCGGTGCGCGATCCCCATTGCGGTATGCGGGTGATCAATCGGGCGGCCTTCGTGAAACTGGGTTGCGTTACCACAGGTATGGAGTTTGCCAGCGAGATGGTGATCCGGGCGGTGCGGGCGGGTTGGCGGATTGTCGATCGCGATATCATTTATCATCCGCGGCACGGGGAATCGAAACTACGATCCTTCCAGGATGGCTGGCGTCATGTGCGATTCATGATGCTGCACAGCCCCACGATGACCCTGCTGCTGCCCGGTGCGATCCTATGGCTGCTGAGTTTTCTTCTGGCCGTGCCGCTGGCCCTAGGCCCGATCGTAATTCGAGAGCGCCTGGTGGATATTCATTTTATGATCATGGCCGGCATGCTGAATGTGGTCAGTGCGCAGATTTTGATGATTGGCATGCTGGCCAAGGCTTTTGCCCACCTGACCGGCCTGCGTAAGGATCCGGTGGTGGCCTGGTTTTATCGCTTGTTTCACTACGAGTGGATCACCGGCCTGGCGGCTGCCGTTTTGGGGGTGGGTGCCGTTACCGTGGGCTGGGTGATCTGGACCTGGGCCCAAAATGGTTTCGGGAATCTAAACGAAGCCCGGGTGCTTTTTTTTGCCGCGTTGCTCCTCATCAATGGCGTCCTGGCCGCTGCCGGAGCCTATCTGTTCAGCATCATGGCGCTGCCCCGGCGGCGGTCAGGTGCCGGGATCTAGGCCATGGTTGAATCGACCGTGCCCCGGGTCTCGGTGGTCATCCCGGTACTGAACGCCCGTCCGTGGCTGCCCGCGCTGCTGTCCGCTCTGCAATCCCAGCAACCTGTGCCTCCCCTTGAAATCATTCTGGTCGATTCTGGATCCACGGACGGTACGGAGAACGAGGCAAGTCAATGTCCGTTGGTACGCATCCTGCCCATCAAAAAGTTTTCCCATGGAGGGGCCCGGAATCTGGGCGTGCGAGCCGCGCGCGGCGACTACATCGCTTTGTTGACCCAGGATGCCTGCCCCGCGGATGACCACTGGCTGGCGTGTTTAGTGCAAGCCCTGCACGAAACCTCGGCAGTGGCGGTCTATGCCCGTCAGGTGCCGCGAGCGGAGGCCAACCCCATGGAGCGATTTTTCCTGGCCGACCGTTTCCCGCCGGGTCCACGTGTGGTGCGGACGGCCCGCCCCGGCCAGGTATTATTGCAGGAGCACGTCTTTTTCTCCAACGTGGCCGCTTTGATTCGCCGGGATATTCTGCTGCAGTTTCCCTTCGATGAAGAACTGATCATGAGCGAAGATCAGCAATTCTCCCGGGATGTGATGCAGGCCGGGTATGCCGTAGTGTACGAGCCCTCAGCCTGCGTCATTCATTCGCATAACTATTCGCTGGGTGTCTGCCTGAGGCGGTACTTCGACAGCGTCTATTCCCTGCGAAAGCTCTTCCATGGCCATGGCATGCGCACCACCTTTCGTGTGGGCGGTGGTTATCAGATGCGAGAGCTCCGCTATATGTTGGCTCGGCATCCCGCCTGGCTGCCGTATTATGTGCTTTATTGCGGGGCCAAAGTGGCGGGCACTCTGCTGGCGCATATGGCTGAAGTGATGCCCCGCTGGCTGGTGCGACGGGTCAGTTTGCACCGATATTACTGGACGTGATGGAGATGGTGATGCATCGATGGTTGATCGTGTTGATGTACGTATTGGCTGGCGGAGGTGGCCCGGCGGGTCGGCTTTGGGCGGAAAGCCCGGCGACGGTCCTGCCCCCGGAGCTCGAACCCGTGCGTCTGTCCGCCATAGTGAACTCAGGTTCGCGCTATCTGGCTGGTTTTGTAGATGCCAAAACGGGGGTCGCCTATCTCATCCCCGTGGGTGGCAAGATGTTCAACTGGCGCATAACCGCAATTGATGAAAAGGCGATGTCCGCCCTGCTGGTTAGCCCGGAGGGCCGTGAGCTCCGGCTTGATTTGACGGGCGATGTTGATGCCGCCCCGGAAGGGGATGCGGCCCTGCCGGATGAGCATATTAAAACCATGGCCGAATTCATCGCGGAACACCCTGAGCTGGTCCAGGCCCCCGCGGATGCCGTTCCTTTGCCCACCCTCAGCAAGAACACAACCAGTTACGAGGCGTTTATGGCCAGCCACCCTGAAATGGCCGGATTGACCAATTCTGTGGCGCACGAGGTTCCGAGTCATTCAAATCCACCGGCACCTGCGGAGTTGCCGATGCTTGATCTTCCCGAACACCCTCCCGTTGAGGTACCTTGAACTGACATGAACTTTACCTCCGCCATCTGGCGCTACCGCTATGCGTTGCGCAGCTTGATCTTGAAGGACTTCCGGGTTCGCTATCGCAACATGTCCCTCGGGATATTCTGGTCCATTCTGAATCCACTCATCATGCTGGGCGTCCTGGTGGTGGTGTTTTCCTATATTCATCCCCAGCGTCAGGCCAACCATTTTCCGGTGTTTCTTCTGCTGGGCCTGGTGCCCTTCAACTTCCTTTCGTTGGTGGTGCCCACGGCCACCGCCTGCATCCTCGATCACGCCCACATCATCAAGAAGGTCGCCTTTCCCCGCGTCATTATTCCACTGGCGGTGGTGTTGTCCCAGATCATCCATCTGCTCATGCAGGTGGCCATTCTCTTCATGTTCGTCTTCATTTTCCGTGTGCCGCTGCATCCCAGCCTGGCCTGGTTTCCTCTTATCTATCTGGTGGAACTGGTCTTTCTGGTGGGGGCGGCTTACCTGCTGTCGGCCCTGAATGTCTTTTACCGTGATGTGCTGTACTTGGTGCAATCCGGCTTGACCGTGATGTTCTGGTTTACCCCCATATTTTATGCGCTTCCCATGGTTCGCACCAATCTGCCCGAGCCCCTGTACTATGTTTATCTTCTAAATCCGTTGGCGGGCTGCATTGATGCCAGCCGCCGGGTGGTGCTGGAGGGGAGAGGGCCCGATCCGCTGGCTTTTGGAGTGGCAACCGCAGTCGCCATCGTCACCCTGCTGATCGGTTTGCGGGTGTTCATCCGCCGGGAGGGGCAATTCGCCGAGCGCATATGAGCAACGAAGAGACTATCGCAGGCGATCAGGCCGGACGTACGGTGGCGGTTCGCGTGCAGCATCTGGCCAAGTCCTACATCCTGCACCGGCAGAGGCGCTACTT
>CAYTVN010000167.1:0-7804 GCA_964441655.1 uncultured Verrucomicrobiota bacterium
ATTACCGACCGCATCCTTGCCTTGCTCGATGCAGGCGTGAACCCGTGGCGCAAGCCGTGGCACGCCGCCGCGTGGAAGCCTCCGCAGAACCTTTTGAGCCGCCGCCCCTACCGTGGCGTGAATGTCCTGCTTTTGGGGTTGAGCCCCTACGCCTCCCCGTACTGGGTCAGCTTCAAGCAGGCGTTGCAGGCAGGCGGAAACGTGAAGAAGGGCGAGAAGGCGTCGCTGGCCGTATTCTGGAAGCTGTACGACAAGGCCGACAAGGAGAACCCAGACCAGCGCGAGCGCATCCCCGTGTTGCGCTACTACCATGTTTTCAACGTGGAGCAGTGCGAAGGCGTTGCCTACCCGCAGCCGGAAGACGTCCCGAGCTTCCCGCACGACCCGATTGCCGAGGCGGAGCGCATCGCCGCCGGTATGCCCCAGCCCCCGACCATCACGCACACCGAGGACCGCCGCGCGTTCTACCGGCAGGAGACGGACACGGTAAACATCCCGCCCTTGGCCCGGTTCGACAAGGCCGCGGAATACTACGGCACCTTGTTCCACGAGTTGACCCACGCCAGTGGCAGCAAGGACCGGCTGGCCCGCAAGCTGGGAAGCCCGTTTGGTTCGATGGATTACGGACGCGAGGAACTGATTGCGGAAATGGGAAGCGCCTACTTGTGCGGACTGGCCGGCATACTGGACCAGACCGAGAACAACACCGCCGCCTATCTGGACGGTTGGCGCGCCATCATCAAACAGGACCGCCGCGCCGTGGTGCTGGCCGCAGGCGCCGCACAGAAGGCCGCGGACTACATCACCAACGCCCAGGCCGCCGCCGTGCCCGCGACCGAGGAGGCCGCAGCCTAGCTCCTTTCCCGGCCGGGGACGGCTTGCCGCGCCTTCCCCGGACCCGCATCCCGGCCAGGAGGCGGGCCTCCTGGACCACCGTTCTACCCTGATAAGTGGCAAAGAATGACCGACGGAATCATTTTCATGATGAAACTCCCCGCGCTCTTGAATTGAACCAGCCCCGGCTCTCCCCTAGGTTGACGCTCATATCGGCGGCTATATTCGCTTGGTTCCAGAAGTATTTGTATCAGCAGGTGGCGGTGTGATGCCGGGAATAATAGTAACAGGGGAACCTTTCACCAATTGATGTTGGCGTGAATGAGATGAATATGACTGTAACCAAATGGCTCGACTATTTTCGGAGGCGCGAGGTCAAAGACAGACCCCAAGTCACGTCGAGTACGACCGATTACGCTTCCGCAGTTTCGCGCAATCTAGACAGCTTCTTGAGTCATGATACGAAGAAAGCCCTCCTACTCAAAGGCCCGTGGGGTGTAGGAAAGACCTACTTCTGGAATCGCTATATCGATGCTCGGCTTGGGCCTGAAAGTCCAGTTCGGGAGTCAAAGTATGCGTATGTCTCGCTGTTTGGGCTAAATTCAATTGAGGAGGTTGAGCAAATAATACTTGCCCGCACTATACCCGTCAGACCCAGAAGTGAAGCGGAGCGAGATGCACACATTCTTCGCAAAGCCCTTCCCTGGATGGACGAGGTCCCCGGGATAAAAGAGTTCGCAGGGCCGATCAAACGGCTTGGAGCACTATTCCTCAAGAATACGCTGGTGTGTTTTGATGACCTCGAGCGACTTGGCAGCGGACTGCCCCTTGGAGAGCTGCTTGGGTTCGTGTCGACACTCAAGGAGCAGAATGGGTGCCGTGTTGTGATGCTCTCAAATGACAATGCCATACAGGGTGATTCGCGTACTACATTCGACCGCTATCACGAAAAGGTCTTTGATCAAACTGTTCCATTCTCACCGCCTCCATCGGATTGCGCGCAGATTGTGTTCGGCCAAATCCAGGACTACCAACACTTGGCAGACATTCTGACAGCGTTACCCCTCTCCAATATCCGAGTTATGCGCCAGGCTCTCTGGCTTATGGACGACCTCCAGTCGCTGCTGAGTAATCGCCACCAAGACACCGTCCAGCTAGTCCGAGATCATATCCTGATGCTCACGGCCTTCGTCCGCGACGAGTCACTAGGAGTGGATGTGGACAAGCTGCCAAAAGGATCCCTTCTAGAGTTCTACGTTGATCAACGCGATGAATCCGATGAACCGACGAAGGCTCTGTTCAAGCGTCTCCGAGAATGGGGATTTGAGTCCATCGACGCCGACCCATTCGTTATCGACCTTCTCAAACATGGTGAATGCGATGACCGGCTCTTCGCCGCAGTATTGGATGAAGTTGACAGGAAGTACGGCCAGAAGGACGTGCGCACGAAGTACGAGGCAATGTGGTCCCTGTACAGCGGCAACTTCCAAAGCAGCAAGGATGAAGTTCTTGCGACATTCGTAGCTTTTATGGAGCACTATTCGGGGTGGCTTGGCGACAAGGAGTTTGATCATTGCCAAAGCGTCGTGCGCAGTTTGGGCGGCGAATGCAAGGCAAGTTGGCAAGATGCGTTCGTGCGTCAGCACATTGTCTCCGCAGATCTCAAGAGACTCGCAGTTCTCGAGACGCGCACATCAAACCCTGAGCTAATCGACGCTATTCGTGCTCGGCGCGATGAACTTCAACGCGGAATGACAATAATCGGGACGATGAAGACTGTCGTTGATGATTCCGGGTGGAATCCTGACATGGTCACGTATCTCCTCCAGCAGCCTGCCGATAGCTATCGTGAGGCCATACTCGCGTCCAGCGAGCCTAAACTACTACGCTACTTGGTGGGTTTCGGAGATTCATGGAAGTCGGCCGGTGCTGGAGAAAGACAGGTAGTTCAGAGATTGATTGAGGCGCTCGAAGTCATCGCAAAGACTTCTGCATTACACGGAATGCGGGCTAAATGGGTTCTCGATGAGATTCGTCCGCGCGCGGGCGCAGTAGCCCCTGCGGATGCATGATGAAAGCGACTATGAAGACGCCAAGCGGGTCGCCGGGACTGACCGGAAAAGGTCCCCAGCTCCCACACCACCGGACTAGGATAACCGCCTCCGGGCTGCGGGCGTACCGTCCTCGCCCTCCGCGCCGTGATGCACGGCTTGACCTACGCCCGCGACGGGCTGCGCCACGGGCTACACGCCCGTGTTGCCTACGCCACCTCGGGGCCGGTGGCTGCGCGCCCAGGACCGGCTTGCCCGCATCGGACCGCTCACCCGCTGGGTCCGGCGCCTGCGCAAGACTCCACCCGAGGCGGGTTGCGCGCCGGGGCGGCTTGCGGCGTGCGTGGCGGCGCGCATCAGGCCATCGCCGGTTCCCCGCCAGGTTCCCCCCATACCCCTCTCCGGCACCCCTCCTAGAGAGGTACCGTCATGGGGGGAACCTTCTGGCCGCTGGTGCGGCCCAGGGGAACCCGCGACCGCGACGACCTAGGCAAGGGGCGGCTCTCCACGGCTGAGGCCGCGGAGCCTCTTGGTTCCGCCCCTTGGTCGCGGCCCTTCGGGTGGCCCGCTGCGCACTCGCCACGCTCGCCCAGAGCCGAGCCCGCGGACCCGTGCCCCATGCTCATTCGCATGGTTCCCGTTCGGCCCTCACTCGGGCCGATCCGCAGCCTCGCCAACCCCGCGCGCTCATTCGCGCGCCTGCGATGACCCCCAGGCTTTGGGGGCCATCGTCCCGCTTGCCGACAACCGGGATCATGGATGCCGCCATCGCCTTCCGGCCGTGGAAGACTCGATCACGTGCGCGAAGCGCCACGTGACCGCGATCGCCAAGGCCATGTCTCGCACGACCACCAAGCCGGACGTACTGCGACCGGGCTGCAGCGGA
This sequence comes from uncultured Verrucomicrobiota bacterium, assembly GCA_964441655.1. Lineage (GTDB taxonomy): Bacteria > Verrucomicrobiota > Kiritimatiellia > CAIVKH01 > CAIVKH01 > CAYTVN01. Next base: position 3,772 of record CAYTVN010000167.1, read on the forward strand.
CGCCCTCCGTGTCCGTCGCAGGCTCCTACCACTCCAGGCACCGCCTTGCCCGGATTGGCCAAGTCGCATGCTTTGAGACTCCCCCGCCCTCCCTTGCTTTGGCGGAATCCCTGCCCAGGGTCTTTGCCCCGCCCGCCCGTGCGCGACCCTGCGCTGGCGCTACCCAGGACTCCCGGCCGATCAGGATAGACTCACCGCTCTTGCAATTGAGACTTTGTCTCATTAATCTGTTTTCTACCGTTTAGGAAACAGATGCGCCACCAACTCACAGGACCGGGACCAGGCCGACCGAAGGGCTCGCCAACAGGCCGCACGCGTGCGCTGATAGCCCTCGACGCCATGCTGGCCGAGGAAGGCACCCAGGAGGCGCTTAGCGCCGCCTTTAAGGCCGAGTTCGCCAAGAATCCGGTCCGGTTCTTCCGGCGGTTCGTGATGCCCCTCCTGCCCAAGCAGGCGCTGGCCATGACCGAGACCGCGCAGGGCAGTATCCGGTGGGTCAGCTTCCTCGAAACCTTCCCAGCCCTTACAGAAGACGCGCCTCAGGGTCCATTGGTCGATCATTGACACTTTCCCGCTTGGCGCGGGCGCTGACATGGGCGTAGGGATCGACCCCGCCAGCGGGCGCGTAGGTGGTCCCATGATTGTCGCCTACCACTATTCGCGTTGTAGTGGTAGGCGGCCACGCATTCCCCCTGAAGTGATTATTCTACAAGCGGGCGTTATCGCCTACCACATGCCTACCAACATTTGCCCCCTCAATTCGCCCTTCTTGCCCCTTAACGCCACTTTTGATAGTATATCCCCAGTTGGCGACAAACAGTCGTTTTGATCAGTATTTACAGGCCTTTTCTTTACTTCGCCCCGGTAGCTCAGCTGGACAGAGCAACGGTTTCCTAAACCGTAGGTCGGCAGTTCGAACCTGCCTCGGGGCACCAGGCTTCGTTCCGAGCGGCGCGAGGAACGAAGCCTGCCCCGGCATAGCCAAAGGCGAAGCCGGGCCGCGCGCCGATCGGAACTATACCCGGGCGAGCCCTTATGCACTACGCTTATATACTCGAATCGGTTACTGACTCGTCCCATCACTATACGGGACTCACGGATGACCCGGAGGAACGTCTGCGCCGCCATAACGCAGGACACGTTCCCCACACCGAGAAATTCGGACCCTGGCGCTTCCGCGTTGTCGTCGGATTCCCCACCCGCGAACAAGCGGCGACTTTTGAGACCTACCTCAAAAGTCATTCCGGCCGCGCCTTCGCCAGTAAACACTTCTGACCCCCCCCGCAGCACAACGAAACCACGCCTGCCCCGGCCAGAATTGGCTGGATTATACCGGCTGATTTGGCTCTTATCGCTCGCGTTTGTCGGGGGATGTTCATTGCGGGGAAGGTTGGTTCTCATGAAAAAATGGCTTGTGCGTTGGGGCGCCTGGATGTTGGCCGTGCTGGCCAGCGGTTTGCTGTCGGCCTGCGATGGCGGCGGCGGCGGGGGTGAATCCTACAAGAATTTTGATTTTGGCGACAACGACCGCAACAAGGTGGTGGCCCTCGGGGACAGCATCACCAAGGGCGGAACGTGTGATGGCGATGGCGCGCCCTACCCGCGTCGCATCGCCGATATCACGGGCCTCAACGTCATCAATGCCGGCGTGGATGCGGAACAGTCCAGCCGGTCCGCCGCCCGCACCGGAAGCGTGCTTCGGAAATACAAGCCCGGCTTCCTGCTCATCCTGACCGGCCACAACGACGCCATTTTTGGACGCGACTACAACGCGGTGATCGGCAACTTGCGCAGCATTGTGCGCCAGGCCAAAAACAACAAAACCGTGCCCATCATCGCCACCCTGCTCCCTATCTCCGCCCCGCGCAGCTTTGCCACCGGTCCGGCGGAGGAATACAACGTGGGCATCCGCCAGATGGCCAAGGAGGAAGGCGCCAAACTGGTGAGCCTCGATCGCGAGTTCGGCAGCAGCGGCGACCTCCAGTGCGACGGTCTGCATCCGAATGACCAGGGCACGGCGGTCATCGCCAATGCCTTCGCCGACAAGCTGCCCTGAGCGGCAAAAAGTTCCAATCGTTGGCTTGCCCGCCGAAGGAGGGAAGTTCGAAAACAGCCAATTTCCAATCGTTGGAACTTTTTCAATCCACCGCGACCTTCATGATGACCTTGTGCAGCGGGCCCTGCCCGGCCAGCGGGGCGTGGGCGTCTTCCGGATAGAAGATGGCCAGATGGCCGGCCGGCACCGGCACCCAGACCAGTGGGGCATCCCGGAAGAAGCCGATATCGCGCTCCCCGGCGAAGGGCTCGCGCGGCTGCGTACAGGTGGACAGCGCCCGCCAGCCCATCACCTCGTCACCGGACACCGTGTACTGAAGGTCAATGTAGCGGCGGTGCACCTCCAGCACGGCGGCGGCCTGGCCCACCCCATCGCGCTGCTCCACGATGGCAATGATGCGCTCGCCGTCCACCGGATGACGCCCCTTGGGCCACCGCGCCAGATCCGGTTGGCGTAAAAATGTCAGGGCGCGGGAAAACCCCGGATGCAGGGCGTCAAACCGGTAACTGTCGGACAACGTGCTCAGCAGCATGGGGCCTCCGTAATTGTGACTTGAGCGGACGAACCGCGGGACGTAACGTTAATTTAACGCGAATGGCGGGCGTCCCGCTCCCATCCCGCCAAGGAGTTTGGCATGAAGATAACATCTGGCAAGCGATGGATTTCCACCCTGGCGCTCTTCCTGTGCGCGGCCACGGCGGGTCGGGCCAACCTGCTGTTCAACACCAGCTTCGAGGCGGAAAGCACCTTCTCCTACGGCTTCGCCCAGAACTGGAAATTGAACGACCCGGATGACCATGGCGACGCCTACGGAAGCGCCTCCCGCGAAAACTGGCGCGCCCACGAGGGCCAGTTCCTGGGCGCCATCCGCGGCACCTGGGCCGGCCAGGGTGATTTCGGCGGTTTCTGGCAGGAAGCGGAAGGCCACGGCAACCTCACCTACCGCGCCGCCGCGTGGTTCTATGCCGACGCCGGCTGGCGCGCCCAGACCCAGGACCTCAAGCTGGAGTTCTGGAACTGGGACCGCACCCAACTGCTGGGCTCGGCCGTGAACAGCTTGTACGATCTGCGCGAGGAATGGACCCGGCACGAAGTCAGCGCAGTGGCCCCCGACGGCACGGAATGGGTGCGCGTGGTCATCCACGTCTCGGGCGCCGGGGAAGCAGGCGCGCTCCAGGTGGACGAGGTCGAACTGGCTACGTCGCCCTGAGCACCACGTTGTCGATCAGACGCGCGGATGGAAATATAACCGCCAGCGCCACCAGGGTCGGGCGATCCAGCCGATCCATCGGCTCCAGCGTCTCGTCGTCCACCAACTCGATGTAATCCACCCGGGCCAGCGCGGACACCGCAATCACGGCCCGCATGGCAATTTCCAGTGTGCGCGCCGAACGCTCCCCGGCCCGGTACAACCGCTGCGCCTCATCCAGCGCCCGCCGAAGGCATACCGCCTGGGTCCGCTCCTCGGGCTTCAGCATGGCGTTGCGCGAACTCATGGCCAGCCCGTCGGCCTCCCGCACCGTGGGACCGGCCACGATCTCCACCGGAAAGGCCAGGTCGCGCACCATGCGGCGGATGATCCGCAACTGCTGCGCATCTTTTTCACCGAACACGGCCAGATCGGGTTGCACCAGGTTGAACAACTTGGCCACCACGGTGGTGACGCCACGGAAGTGACCGGGCCGGGATGCTCCGCACAGCCCGCGCCCCAGGCGGGTTTCCTCCACATAAACACTGTGGTCGGGCGCGTACATGGTGGCCGGTTCGGGGTAGAAAACAACATCCGCGCCCGCAGCTGCACAAAGCGCCTCGTCACGCGCGAAGTCGCGCGGATAGCGGCTCAGATCCTCGTTGGGCCCGAACTGCAGGGGATTCACAAAGATGCTGACCACCACCACATCCGCCCCGGACCGCGCGGTCTCGATGAGGGACTGGTGCCCGCGGTGCAGGTAGCCCATGGTGGGCACGAAGCCGATG
>CAYTVN010000168.1:0-7754 GCA_964441655.1 uncultured Verrucomicrobiota bacterium
TAATGTTCTGGCTGAGCTCGGACAGGCGGTACACGTTGGCCTCGCGGGCCCGGAAGTCGCCGCCCTTCACCGTGTCATAGAACAGCCGCCACACGCTGTCGCCGTCGTTCTGGTAATTCTTGGCGGCGTTGATGCCACCCTGGGCGGCCACGCTGTGCGCGCGACGCGGAGTGTCCTGTACGCAGAAGTTCAGCACGTTGTAGCCCAGCTCACCCAGCGAGGCCGCCGCCGCGCCGCCCGCTAGGCCGGTGCCCACCACGATGACCGTGTATTTGCGCTTGTTGGCCGGGCTGACCAGCTTGATGTTGGCCTTGTGGGTGGACCACTTGGACTCGATGGGCCCGTCCGGAATCTGGGCGTTCAGGATGGATTCTTCAGCAACCTTGATCACAGGGCACCTCCCGTCTGCGCCACCGCCTCCACTGCCGTGCGCAGCGTGGCGGGGTCAGGACCGAAATACAACAGATAGAGTGGCAGGGCCAGGAAGCCCGCCGCCATCAACACCGCGAAAACCAGGCCGACGGTGTAAACCACCGGCGACAGCTTCGGGCTCATAGCGCCCAGCGACTGCAGTGAGCTCCAGAAGCCGTGGCGTAGATGAAATCCCAGCAGGAACATCACAATGGCGTAGGCCCACGCCTTGGCCGGGTCCTTAAACGCATACAACACCACCAAGTAGAGGTCCTTGGCCTCCTTGCCGTGCAGGTCCACGAAGGTGAACCCGCGCCCCGCGTTGAACTTGAACATCCAGATGTGCAAGGGGATGAACAGGAGCAGGATGATGCCGGTGTAAATCATGGACTTGGAAGCCGCGGTCAGCTTGCTGTTGCCGCCCTTGCTGGCCGTGACCGCGTAGCCGTCCGGACGGGCGCGCTTTTTGTCGAGCGTCACACCAAAAGCCGTGAAGACGTGCAGCAGGAAGATGGCCAGCAGGCCCGCCTCGGCCACATAAAGCAGTGGACCCAGGCTTTCCAGGTGATGCGCGTAGGAGTTGAAGAGCGCGCCGTCCCGGCCCGCGAACAGGGTCAGGTTGCCGCCCAGGTGCACGATCAGAAAGAGCATCAACGCGATGCCCGACAAGGCCATCAGGACCTTTTTCCCGACCGATGAATTCATGGCTGCACAGTCTGTTTTCATACGTATCTTTCCGGCTGCTGGTTAAAGGTTGGGGCCCGTGCTGCCCTTGACGAGTTCGTCGAATTCCTCGCCGGTCAGCAAGCCCTTCTCCACCACAATCTGACGGGCCGTCTTCTTGGTGGCCAGAGATTCCTTCACCAGGGCGGATACTTTGTCGTAGCCCAGCTTGGGATTCAAGATGGTGGCCAGGCCGCCGCTGGTCTCGAAGTAGGTGTAGCAACGCTCGCGGTTGGCCTTGATGCCGGCGATACACTTTTCAGCCAGCCCGATAGCGGCGCGGGCCATGATGCGCTGCGACTTGACCAGGTTCAGCCCGGTCACCGGCATATGGGTGTTCAGCTCCAGCTGGCCTGCCGCACAGGCCGCCTGTACCGCGGCGTCGTTGCCGATGATCTGGATCATGGCCATGTTGGTGGCTTCCGCGATGCTGGGATTGATCTTGCCCGGCATGATGGAGGAGCCCGGCTCGACGGGCGGCAGCACGATTTCGGCGAAGCCGGTGTTCGGACCGCTGCACATCAGGCGCAGGTCGTTGCAGATCTTGCCGATATCCATGGCGGCCAGGCGCAGCGCGCTCGACAGTTCCGCCTTGTCGGTCAGGAACTGCGTGATCTCGATGCCGTTTTCGGCCGGCCGGTAGGCGTCGCCCGTGAACTCCGCCAGGTACTTCGCGATCAGGGGCCGGAATTCCTTCTTGGTGTTCACCCCGGTGCCGATGGCGTTGCCGCCCTCGCCCACTTCCAGGATTTGCTCGCGCGCGCGCTCAATGCGCTTCACCGCTTTTTTCAGGGCGTGCGCCCAGGCCGCGAACTCCTGGCCCAGGGTCACCGGCACCGCGTCCTGCAAATGGGTGCGCCCGCTCTTGATCACGTCGGCGAACTCAACCGCCTTGGCCTCCAGGGCGGCCACGAGCTGGCGCAACGCCTTGAGGGTGACCTTGGCCAGGTCCACGTTGGCCACCCGGATGGCGGACGGGAAAATATTGTTGGTGGACTGGCCCTTGTTGACGTCGTCGTTGGGATGTACCAGCCCGCGATCGCCGCGTTTGCCGCCCAGAATCTCGTTGGCGATATTGGCGATGACCTCGTTGACGTTCATGTTGGACGACGTGCCGGAGCCGGCGTGGAAGCAATCGATGGGGAACTGGTCGTCGAACTCGCCCTTCAGCACACGTTCGCAGGCGGCCACGATGGCGTCCGTCTTTTTGTCATCCAGCAGGCCCAGCTGGTGGTTGGCCCTGGCGCAGGCCAGCTTCATCTTGGCCATGCCGTAAATCATCTCCAGCGGCACCGGCTCGCCCGCCGCACCGAAATTGCGCACGGAGCGCACGGTGTGAACGCCGTAATAGGCCTCGGCCGGAATCTCCAGCTCGCCGAAAGAATCTTTTTCGATACGGGTCTTGCTCATGCGTCACTCCTGGGAAAAAGTTCGCGAGCAATATAGCCCGGCAAGCCGGGATGACAACGGAAACTGTTGCCGACCACCCCGATTCACCCTTCGGGGAATCCCCGAGGGGTGAATCGGAACACGGTCACGGCAGCAACGCTTCAAAAGGCGCAACATTGTTGTTGGCCTGGAACGTGTTGCCGTCGCCATTCCCGAGGCCCAGGGTGTTGACGGAATTTATGACCGCCCCCGTGCTGACCACCAGCGCCACGGTGCCGTAGCGGCCGTTGTCCCGCGTTTCGGTGTTCACATTGACCGCGCCCGAGTTGCCGGCTTCCACCGCCGCCACAATACCGTGAACGCTGTTGCTGTCGGCCAGCCCACCGAACCCGACGGGCATGATCACGGCGGCGTTCACCGCGGCGCGCGCCACCAGCAGCATGCCGGTCTGGTTGTTGTGGGCGGCCACGCTGGAAGCATAAACGGTCGAGCTGTTGGTTCCGCCATCACTGTCCACCGTAAACCCATAGTGCGTATTGCCGGAGGCCAGGCTGTTGTACAGGCCCACGGAGGCCCCGTTCTTGGCCAGCACATCCACCTCCATACCATCATTCGAGTTGCCGTTGACCACCACATTGCTCACCTGCACGAAAGCCGAGCCCGTGGTGGCGCGGGTGTAGAGGTCGACTCCGATCTGGTTTTCATTGGCCGTTACATTCTCCACCACCACGGTGGTCGAATTATCCGCGATGGCGTTCACGACCAGGCCCACACCGCCGTTGTTGGTGGCGGTGACGTTGCGCACGATCAGCTCGATGTTGCCGCCAGACGGATTAAACGAGCGTACAAAGTTGGCCGCATTGTTGTTGGCCTGCACGTTTTCCACTGTGACGTAGGCGTTGCTGCCCGCGGTGTAGTTCAGGTCCAGCCCGAGCGTACCATTGTCATTGAACACGCTGTCGCGCAACGAGGCATTCACATCCCGACCTGCGGTCAGATTCACATGCATGCCCATCGCCGCATTATCGTTCGCCGAGATGTTGGCCAGCAGGGCGGTCACCGTTCCGCCGCCGCTGGTGGCCGTCACATCAAGTCCATTCACCCCGTTGCTGGAGGCCACCACCTGGCCCTCGACCACGTTGCTCGTAAACGCATCAAAGACCAATTCACCCAGGGCAACCAGCACGCTATTGCTGCCCGTGGCAGCAATCGAGGCGCCGGAGCCAAAGTTGCCGTTCACCTCCAGATCACCCACCGTGACCACCACATCGCCACCGGCCGAGGTGGCATTTACCCGAACACCGTCCGTGCCGTTGCGATTGGCCGTCACCGGGGCCACCAGCAGATTCGTGGTCGCCAGATCAACACCCAGCCCGAGGACCGTCTCCACATCACCCTGCGCAAGCTGGTTCAAGGTCACGCCGGACCCCATCACGCTGTCGTTGGCCTGCAGCTCGCCCGCGATAAACCGGAGGTCGCCGCCGGCGATGGAATCCTGATAAATGCCACCGGCCACATTCCCGTTGGCACGGACAACACTGTCCAGAATGAAGCCGCCCATTACGGTGGTGACATCACCCGAGGCGACCAGGGTGGAGGCCATACCAAAGACGGCGTTGCTGTTGGCTTCGACGTCGGCGAGGATCAACGTCACGTCGTTGCTGGCGGAGTTCGCATTCAAGATCAACCCGGACCCGCCCTGGTTGTTGTTCGCCTGGAAATAGCCGTTGGAACCCGGCGTCAAAAAAGTGCCCAGTCCGAGCTGGATGCTCTCCGCCGCCTGCACCTGGAAATTCGCGCCGTTCCCGGCATTGCCGTTGGCACGACCCTGGGGGCTGAACGCCTGCACACCACCCCCCAGCGATTGCGCAATAAACACCAGGCCGTCGCCTCCGTTAAAGCTGGCCTCCAACGGCGCCGAGCCCAAATCAGAGATATTCAAACCCAAGAGCCCCATAATATCATCTTCCGCAGTCACATTCAGAACGATGCCGGCCGCGGTGTTGCTGTTGGCCACCGTGCGGCCCAGGCCCAACACCGAACCGCCATCCGAGGCGACGGATGAAACTTGAAGCCCCACGCCCTGATTACCCGAGACCTCGATGCCCGGAGACCCCGTATTCAGGGAAAATCCCAGGAACGATACATCAAAACCAATTACCGTCTGCGCGGCGTCGTCCGCCTGAATTTGCACCACCGCCCCGGGCCCCAGATTTTGATTGGCCTTGAGCTGGCTGAGCGCCGTGATCACCACCCCGCTCTCGCTGACAGACGTCAGCATGAAGCCGGGCCCGCCATTTCGGCTGGCCTCCACCGAACCGAGAATGTTCCCTATCTCCTCCACGGCGGAGAAGTTCATGATAATGCCCGAACCGGTGTTGTCATTCGCCTGCAAGCGCTGGCTGGCTTGATAAATGCCCCCGCTGACACTGGTGCCCGAAAGAACAATGCCCACGGTGTTGCCATCGGCAACGATATCATTCGCAATTACATTCGAACTCAGCGGGATAACTCCATCAAACAGATAGACATCGTCCTGAGCGACCACCGTGGCCGAAAGTCCCGCGCCCGTATTGCGACTGGCCTCCACATCCACAAACGCCGCCTGCACCGTCCCGCTGGCGCTGTTGGCGGATACAATGATGCCACCGCCGACATTGTCGTTCGCCGTCACATCCTGCATGAGCAGGTACAAACTTTCCGTGCTGTTTAGCGACAGCACCATGCCCGGCCCGCTGTTCCCGTTGGCTGTGGTCGGATCCACCACCACCGAAAGCGTGCCCGCCACCGACGGTACCGTGAGGTTAAGTCCACCGCCCAGGTTGTTGTCGAACATGCTGTCCAGAATCGAAATCGCAGCATCGCCCCCCACGGAGGTGCCACTCAGGAAGAGCCCCACCGATTGATTGTCGGTGATGCGGTTGCCGGATGCGTAGACCTCCATATCCCCGGTGGTCGAGGGCAGGATGCCTGCAAAACCAACGCCCGCGCTGCCGGAAATTTGATTGTCGCTGAACACCAGGAGGGCATCGCCATCCACGGCGCCACCCACCACGGTTGCACCGGAACCCAGCGCGCCCTCGATGGTGTTGCCGCTGACGCTGGCGAAAAGATCGTCATTCATGGCCCCCAGCACCGCAGTGATGCCCGCCCCACTGGGATTGCGAATCACATTATTGTCCAGCGCCAGCGTGGTGAGACCAGCCACCGACCCGCCGATCAGCGTGATGGCGCCGCCGGGGGCGTTCAACAGGGTGTTGTCGCTGACGCTCAGCCGCGAATCGCCGGTGGTCGCCCCCTGGATGATCGTCATGTTGCCGCTATCCATGAAGTTACCATCCACGCTAATACGGGAGTTGCCGCCCACCACTCCGCCAACCAGCAGCAGGGTTGACGGACCCGTGAATTCATTGCCGGACAGGCTCAGATCCAAATCGCCCAGCACGGATCCCGTCACAAAACTCACGACGCCGCCCGACTCGAAACGGTTCTCATCAAACGCCAGCGAGGCATCCTGAACGCCGGAAACAGAAGCGGCGGCAATGCTGCCAGCTTCACGGAAGGTGTTCTCCCTCACGCTCAACGACACGTAATCCAGCAGGGATAAGCTCGCCTGAAATTCGGCGGTCAGGCTCTCGAATACGTTGTCTTGTACCAGCGCGGAAAAACGCCCGCCCGGCCCCACGCCGATCAGGGACAGACCGAGGTCGGATTCATCGAACGTATTGTCCAACACCTGCAGGGAGAGGTCCGCAGGCGCACCCGGCTCGGTGGCATCGTAGAGGGCCAATACGCCTGTCTCCTGATTGTTGATCAGATTGCAGCGAATGGTCAGATTGTCGGCATTTTCAGCCAGGATACCCACCCGATCAATCGTCTGGCCCAGACCCAACGCATCCGTCTGGCCGGGATTGCTGCCGCCCGCCGTGCGCGAAACTTCAAAGCCCTGGATCAATACATCCGACGCACTGACCCGGATCACCGGCCCGTTCACGCCGGCCACGTTGCCATTCAAGAGTGGATACTTGCCGCCGCCAAACTTCTCACCGCCGGACCCCTCAATGGCACAACCCTCGCCCAGCAGCCGGACCCCAGCGGTCTTGATGGTGAGGTTCTCGCTGTAACCGCCCACCCCCTGGTACACGTAGACATTTTTCTCCCCGAACACATTGTCCACACCTTCCTGAACCGTGTTGTAGGGATGCTCGTCCGTGCCGTTTTCAAACCCGCTGTTGTTGCCGTTGTTGACGAAGTTGATGTCGTCCAACACCACCTTCTCATCCTCCTCCACATCCACGTCCACATCCACATCCTTCAGGTCCTTGTTCTCGATGAAGCCCGACTCGTGCAGACGCACGTGGGGATCGCGGATCACCATCTCGCTCAAGCGCTCACTGAAAGCCTGCTGCCGCGCCTTGAGCGCAGCCTCCGTGCCCGCGAACGGATTTTTACCCCGGGCCAGGTTGACCACATCGAAGGGCAGGTTCACGCGGGCTCCGAAAAAATAGTCGCTGCCGGTCAGGGCGTCGTCGTCGTAGAACTCGGCGTCCAGCGTCAACGCGGGCAGGGCGCGGATTTCCAGGCGCCCCTTGAAGCCGTCCACATCCTCGCTGAAATCGCCCTCGAAATTATAGTAGCCGGCAAAAACGCGCGTCTCCATCCAGGGGGGCAGGAACGGCAGCTTCGCGCCCAGTTCGGCGTCGTAGCCCTCCATCGCCGCCTCGAAGCGCTCGAAATAGCGGGTGGTCGTGGTCGTGGTCGTCTTGATGCGCTCCAGTTGCAGCAGCTGGTGCCCCTCGGCATAGATGTCGCTCAGGTAGTAATCGGTGTCGCGTTCCACCTCGGTGTCGCTCTGGCTGTCGATCAGCTCGTGCTTGTCGTCCGGCCAGTAATAATTCGCCCGCGCATCCACCCAGGTGGTCAGCACTTCCACGCCCGCCCCCACCTGATCAAACGTGTTGCCGTTCCGGCTATTCCGCGAATCGTAGAAAATATTGGCCCCCGCGATGGCCTCCACCGCCGGGCAAAGCACGCGCACCCCCAGGCCCAGGCTGTACTCCTCCTCGTCGTTGTCGCTGCCGCTCAGCTTGGGATTAAAAAACAGCAGTCCGTTTTCCCCGGCCACCAGCGGCTGGAGCACATCCAGATAGCCCTCGCTCAGGTTCTCGCCCACCCGCCCGCCCAAGGTGGCGCGCCCGCGGGGCTGAGTCTCACCCTCATACCCCTCAATC
>CAYTVN010000169.1:0-7727 GCA_964441655.1 uncultured Verrucomicrobiota bacterium
GACAATACTCCGGAGTAGATAAACAAGGGACCGAATCCGCTTCGGTTCGGGCCGAAGTTCACCAGCCAGCCCTAATTGAGCCGAATGATCCGGTAGAACATGGGCACGGCGGAGGTGGTGATGGTGCCGCCGTAGGGAATGTTGGTCAGTGCGGACCACGAGCGCGACCACGCGCCGGTGACGGTGGGGGCCCACTCCACGGCAAATACCGAATTGGTGAAGGGATCGCTCCAGGTCAGCAAGCCGTTCTGCAGTCCGGTGATGACGGTGTTGGCGTCGTTGGTCTGGCCGGCCCGCAACACCTGGCCCTCCACGTCGGAAAAGGCCGCGCCGAAGACCGTCCACGACGTGTTAGAGCGGATGGCTTTCATCCAGCCGTAACGCCATTCAGCCACGTTGTTGGTGCGTACGCGGAAGGCCAGATAGCCGCTTTGTCCCTCCGGCCACTCGGTGGGGGATATGGTGGCGGTGGAGAAGGTGAGGAAGTTGGTGCCCACGAGACCCTGCTCGGGCAGGCGCAACACCGTTCCCGTGGCAAACAGAACCTGGGGTTGGTTGGTGACGGCCCAACCCGCCCAGGCCAGATGAAAATCGGGCGAGAAAAAAGGTCGGTACTGTAGCGAGATGGAGTTGGTCGGTGCGGGCAGGGTGTCGGTGATGGAGCCCGCGCCCAGCAGGTTGCCGAACACGATGTTGGTTCCGGTTAGCGGCGCCCCGGAAAGATCGAAATACGTAACGCCCGCCCGCGTGGTTGAGGCCAGTGACCAGGCCCACAGCAAAGCCATGCAGATCCTACGAACCGTCTTCATGTGAATTCCCCCGGATGGGCACTCCTCCCATCTAGGAGCGAATTAGTTCATCGCTGGAATTTGGTCAAACTAAATTCAGACACCCATGCCGCAGCGGGCGCATCCACGATTCATTGACTGATGACAATCGGCCCCGCTGCGGGGCTGTGCCGTCCAGGTCTAGACCCGTTTCCTCGGACCGGACCGCAGCGGATCCGGTCCCTCCCAAGAGGTCAATGAATCGCGGATGCGCCTTGCCGCAGCGGGAGGACTCCTACTCGTCGTCGTCCTGGGTTTCCGCGGCGGGGGCGTTGGTGGATTTGGCCAGCAGGCGGGTCAGGGCGGATTGCTCATCCTCGGTGAGCATGCGCCAGTGGCCCAGCTTCAGTTCGCCCAGCTTGATGAGCATGATGCGCACGCGTTTCAGGCGGAGGACGTGGTAGCCGAAGTGTTCGCACATGCGGCGGATCTGGCGGTTCAGGCCCTGGGTCAGGATGATGTTGAAGGAGTGGGCGGTGAGGCGCTTGACCTGGCAGGGCCGGGTGACCGTGTCCAGGATGGGCACTCCGCCCGCCATGCCGGCGATGAAATCGTCCGTGATGGGCCGGTCCACCACCACCACGTATTCCTTTTCGTGGGCGTTCCCGGCGCGCAGGATTTTGTTCACGCTGTCGCCGTCGTTGGTCAGGAAAATAAGGCCCTCGGAAAATTTGTCCAACCGGCCCACCGGATAGATCCGTTCGCGGAAGCCCACGGCGTCCACGATGTTGTCTTCCACGCGGCGGTCGGTGGTGCAGGTGATACCGGGCGGCTTGTGGTAGGCCAGGAACACGCGGCGGGGTTTGGCGCCCAGGGGTTCGCCGTTGACGGTGACGCGGTCCGCCGGGGTCACCCGCGTGCCCAGCTCGGCCGTTTTACCGTTGATCTGCACCCGGCCCGCCTCGATGAGTTTGTCCGCCTCGCGGCGCGAGCAGACCCCGGTGTCGCTGATGAATTTGTTGAGGCGGATGCCGACGGGTTCAGTGGTCATAGCAAGGCGGCAGTCTGGCGGTTCCCGGGCCCGCTGGCAACAGGCCTTGTACGGGGCACGGCTCTGGGGTAATCATTTGAGGCGAGGGCCGGGGAGTCTGCAACGTAGGGAGAGTGCCATGCGCATGAGGTTAGCCTGCATCGCGACCGGACTTCTGTTGACCGTGGGGGTCAACGCCCAGCCCCCGCTCCTGATGAATTACCAGGGCCGGATTCTGTCCGGCACCAACCTGATGCAGGGGGTTGTGGACCTGAGCTTGCGCCTGTATGCGGTTCCCGCGGGCGGCGCTCTGCTGTACGAGGACACGGGGACGGTGACCGTGGTGGACAGCTTGTACGCGACGTACCTGGGCGACGGCACCAGCGCCGGGGATCTGGTTACGGCGCTGAGCCAGCCCGCGGTTTACCTGGAGTTGGTGGTGAACGGAACCGTGCTCAGCCCGCGCGAGCGGCTGGCCTCCGTGCCCTATGCGTTGCAGGCCCTGGCCGCCGTCCAGCACGCGGAACTGGATCCCGCCTTCGGCGCCTCCGTGGCGGCAGGAATCACCGCGACCCATACCACACGGTGGGAAACCGCATACGGTTGGGGCGATCACGGCGCCGCGGGTTATCTGACGAGTTATACCGAGACCGACCCGGCGTGGTCGGCGGCGAGCAACGCGTACTATACGGCGGCGCAGGTGGATGCAGTGTTTGCCACCGGGACGCCGTTGTATGTGGAGAGCGATCCGGGCTTCGGAGCCTCCGTTGCCGCGGGCATTACGAGCGTCGAAACCGGTCGCTGGGAAACCGCGTATGGGTGGGGCGATCATGCGGCGGCCGGTTATCTGACGAGTTTCACGGAGACGGACCCGCTGTGGTCCGGGGCCAGCAACAGTTACTACACCTCGGCGCAAAGTGACGCTCGGTTTGCCACCGGCACCCCAGTGTATGCAGAAAGCGATCCGGTTTTTGGTGCGTCAATCGCGGCGGGTATTACGAGTGCCGAAACCACGCGTTGGGAGACCGCGTATGGCTGGGGTGATCACGCGGGCGCGGGGTATCTGACCAGTTACACGGAGGTTGATCCGCTGTGGGCTGGCGCGAGCAATGCGTACTACACGGCGGCGCAGGCGGATGCCGCCTTCGCGACGGGCACGCCGGTGTATGCGGAAAGTGATCCCGGCTTCGCCGCGTCGGTTGCCGCAAGCATCACGAGCGCGGAAACCACGCGTTGGGAGACGGCTTATGGTTGGGGTGATCACGGCGCCGCAGGTTATCTGACGAGTTATACCGAGACCGATCCGGCGTGGTCGGCGGCGAGCAACGCCTACTACACCGCCGCGCAGGTGGATGCCGCGTTCGCGACAGGCACACCAGTGTATGCGGAAAGCGACCCCGGGTTCGCAGCATCAGTGGCGGCGGGCATTACGAGTGACGAAACGAGTCGCTGGGAAACCGCGTACGGGTGGGGCGATCATGCGGCGGCCGGGTATCTGACGAGTTTCACGGAGACGGACCCGCAGTGGTCCACCGCGAGCAACGCCTACTACACCGCCGCGCAGGTGGATGCCGCGTTCGCGACAGGCACGCCTGTGTATGCGGAAAGTGATCCCGCGTTTGCCGCGTCCGTTGCCGCAAGCATCACGAGCGCGGAAACAACGCGTTGGGAGACGGCCTATGGTTGGGGCGATCATGCGACCGCGGGTTATCTGACGAGTTACACGGAGGTTGATCCCCTGTGGGCGGGCGCCAGCAACTTGTATTACCAGCGTACCGAGGCGGATGCGCTTTTTGCCACCGGGACTCCGTTGTACGTGGAAAGTGATGCGGTGTTTACCGCCGCGGTGGCGTCCGGGATTACCAGTCTGCACACCACGCGCTGGGAGACGGCGTATGGCTGGGGGAATCATGCGGCGGCCGGTTACCTGACCAGCTTTACGGAGGGCGACCCGCAATGGGCGGCGGCCAGCAACAGCTACTACACGGCCACCCAGGCGGACGCGCGGTTCAGTACGGGCACGCCTGTTTACGTGGAAAGCGATCCGCTCTATGCGGCGTCGGTGGCCGCGCAGATCACCGCGACCCATACCAGCCGCTGGGAGACGGCGTTCGGGTGGGGCAATCATGCGGCCAGCGGCTATATGACGGGGACGGCATCCAGCAATAGCTTTGTGCGCAAGACGGGCGACTCGGTGAGCTTGGCCGCAGGCGGGCTGGTGGTGGGCTCCACGCAGGTGGTGGTGCTGGCCAACGGGAATGTGGGCATCGGCACGGCCACGCCCACCAACCAACTGGCGGTGAACGGTTCCATCAAGGCGCGCGAGGTCATTGTGACCGCCAACAACTGGCCGGACTACGTCTTTGATCCCGCCTACCGGCTGGCCCCGCTGCGCGACGTGCAGGCATTTATCGCTGAGAACGGACATCTCCCCGGCGTGCCATCGGCCGCGAAAGTGGCGCAAGAGGGGGTGCCGCTGGGTGAGTTTGGCGCCACGTTGCTGCGCAAAATAGAGGAGCTGACCCTGCACCAGATCGCCTTGGAACAGGAGAACGAGCGCTTGCGGCGGGACCTCGATGAACTGCGAAATGCATCCCGCGTGGTTGCGCCCTGAGCAAAGCATGAAGTGCGCTCTCCAGGTTTTCCTGCTGTTGGTCCTGGCACTCGCCGGCCCTGCGCGGGCGCCCGGGCAATCCGCCTCGGCGCGTGAGTCGTGGAATTTGCGTGATCCCGTGGAACGGGCTCGTCTTCTGGAAGAGCTGCGCGTGGAGACGGATCAGGCCCGCACCAGCGCGTGGGCGGTGGCACGGGCGCAGGGCTGGCGCGAGCGGGGCCGGGTCAAGGGCCGGAACTATCAGCTGCGCGCCATTGAAAACGGCGTGCCCATGGTGGACATCGAAAACAATGTAAATGCCGCCATCTCCACCGCCGCCAACCTGATCCGCAATACCGCGCCCTATAATGTCAACGGTAGCAACGTGACCGTGGGGATCTGGGATGGCGGCGGCGTGCGCAGCACACACCAGGAGTTTGGGGGCCGGGTGACCATCATGGACGGCGCGGCCCTGGGCGATCACGCCACCCACGTGGGCGGCACCATCGCGGCTGGCGGTACGGTGGCGGCGGCCCTGGGCATGGCACCCCAGGTGCGCATTGATTCCTACGAGTGGACGTCGGACACGACCGAGATGACGTCCCGCGGCATGGTGACGAATGCGCAGTCCGGGCGGATCCCGCTTTCCAATCATTCGTACGGCTCGGTCACCGGCTGGGATGAAGGCGACTGGTCCGGGACCTATGGCGTGCACTGGTTCGGCGCCTGGGGCCCGCGGGAATCGGATGGCTTCGGAATCTACAACAGCACCGCGCGCAGCTGGGATCTGCTCTGTGCCGCGGCTCCCTATTACCTGCCCTTCAAATCGGCGGGCAACGACCGCAACGATACGGCTCCGGCGAATGGCACCACCTTCTACTTCACGAGCAACAGCGTGTGGCAGAGCAAGACGTATGACAGCGCCACCGACCCCTACAGCGACGGCTGGGACAACGGCGGCTACGACACCATTTCCACCTATGGCGTGGCCAAGAACATCATGACCGTGGGCTCCGTGGCGGATGCGGTTTCGGGCGGAAGCCGGAGCCTGGGCAACGCGACCATGTCCAGCTTCAGCGGCTGGGGACCAGCGGACGATGGGCGCATCAAGCCCGACGTGGTGGCCAACGGGGAATCGCTGTATTCCAGCCTGGCCGGGAGCGACTCCGATTATGCCAATTATTCCGGCACCAGTATGTCCACGCCGAACGCGGCCGGCACCGCGGCGTTGCTGGTGGACTACTACCGCAGGCTCACCACCGGCAGCTACATGCGGGCCAGCACGCTCAAGGGTTTGTTGATTCACACCGCGGATGATCTGGGGAATGCGGGGCCGGATTACAAATTCGGCTGGGGTTTATTGAATGCGAAGGCGGCGGCCGATCACCTGCAGCGTCACTTTGCCAATCCGGCGGCGCAACACGTGGAGGAAAACTATGTGAGCACGCTGCAGGCCGCCCGCACCAACCAGCTGCGATGGGATACCACCAATGCCATCCGGGTCACGTTGTCGTGGACCGATGTGGCGGGGACCACGAAATCCGGTCTGGATAACAGCAACCGCTGTCTGGTTAACGATCTCAATCTGTACGTCATCGGGCCCAACGGGCAGACCAACCTGCCCTATGTGATGCCCTTTGTACTTAACCGGGCCAACCCGGCCGGCGTGGCGACCAACGGCGTCAACACTACCGACAACATCGAGCAGGTCTACATCGCCAGCCCCAGCGGATCGAGCAACTGCTCCATCGTTGTGGCGCGCAACGGCGTCATGAGTGGCAATACCCAGCGCTACAGCCTGGTGGTGAGCGGGCTGCTGCCGCTGGACCCGGTGATGCTGACCATCACGGGTGTGCCTTATCAGGTGGGGGCTGCGGCTCCCGACTATGGCACGACCACGAATGCCTATGGAGTTTCCACCCAGGCGGTGGTATTCGGGCGGGCCACCAATGTGGATGCCACCAGTTGGTCCGCCCTGGTGTGTACCGGGTGGACCCGGACCGGGAGCGCGCCCGCTACGGGTAGCACAACCAATACCGGGTCCTTTACGTTGACCGCGAGCACCACCGTGCGGTGGCATTGGGTGATCAGCGATCAGATTGTCAGCAACCAGGCCGTGACGACCGGGGTGACCAATCAGCCCCGCGACACCCTGCGTGCCCGCGACGGCTATGCGGTGGTATCGCCCGGATCCGCGACGCTGCGGGCGGGCTCCTCGGTGCGCCTGGAGGACGGATTCCGGGCGGGGACCGGGTCTACGGTGATCATTCGTTCGCCGTGAGGTGCGGTGTACCACCACAAGCATGCGATGCGCCGGGGGCCTCTCTTGTGGTGGGTAAAGATTGGGTCAAAAGCCGGTTAGCCTTGTGCCATCAGGTTTTCCCCTATTGATGTTGACGGGATGCGGCCCGGACAACCATACTAGACCTTGTGACAATAAAGGTTAAACCATGTCGCGCTAGTGTTGGCCTTTGGCGGAGTTGTACCGCCTGTTAAACCTACGCATGAACGAAGAACTCCAGTCGGACTTAACCGCGGAACAACTTCAACGTCTGGAGCAAAGCGCTCTTTTCAACGCCGATCTGGCTCCCATTTCTTCCGCCCGCCGCCGCTGGGGTGTCTTTGACATCGCCAATCTCTGGGTGGGCATGTCGGTGTGCATTCCCACCTACATGCTGGCCAGCAGTCTGATCCAGCAGGGGATGAATTGGTGGCAGGCCATTCTGACCGTGACCCTGGGCAATTTGATCGTATTGATCCCCATGGTGTTGAACGGGCACGCCGGCACCAAATACGGAATCACCTTTCCGGTTTTTGCCCGGGCCGCCTTCGGCACCTCGGGCACACACGTGGCCTCGGTGTTGCGTGGCATCGTGGCTTGCGGTTGGTTTGGCATCCAGACCTGGATCGGCGGCTTTGCCATCTACAAATTGTTGTTGTTGCAGTGGCCGGGGCTGGCGGAATCCGCGGTGATCGGTTTCTTCAGCAACGAAAACATCCAGGTCAACGTGGCCCAGTTTGCCTGCTTCCTGTTTTTCTGGTTCATCAATGTGGCCATTTTCTGGCGGGGCATGGAGAGCATCCGCCTGGTGGAAAACTGGGGCGCGCCCCTGTTGATCCTGATGGGGCTGGCCTTGCTGGGTTGGGCCTGGGCCAAGGCGGACGGCTTCGGCCCCATGCTGTCGCAGCCGGATCGATTTGAAACCAGGCACGATTTCTGGAAGGTGTTCTTTCCCGGCCTGACCGCCATGGTCGGCTTCTGGGCCACCCTGTCGCTGAACATCCCCGATTTCACGCGCGAGGCCAAAAGCCAGAAGGCCCAGTTCTGGGGCCAGTT
>CAYTVN010000170.1:0-7722 GCA_964441655.1 uncultured Verrucomicrobiota bacterium
GGCACCTTCGGCCCCGAGGCGCGCTTTATCAGCGTGCCCGCGGACGTGGTGCAGCATTTTTTCCGCGACATCGAGGATGGTGTGCAGGACGGGTTTCCCAGCCTGGGCGTGGTGTTGCAGGAAATGGAAAATCCGGACCTCAAGCGCAAGTACGCCCTGCCTCTCGATCAGACCGGTATGCTGGTGACCCGGGTTCTGCCCGGTTCCGCCGCGGCCGGGAATTTGCAGCCGGGCGATGTGCTGATCAGCCTGGACGGTCACGCCATTGCGGATGACGGCACGGTGGAATTCCGGTCCCGCCAGCGGACCAGTCTCGCCTATTGGGTGCAGCAGCGGCAGGTGGGTGAGGCGATGCCGGTGGAGGTGTGGCGCGACGGCCGCAAGCAAACCTTGAATCTCCAGCTGGCGCGGCCCGCCATTCGTGATCCGCTGGTGCCGAATGAACAGTACGATGTGTTTCCCAGCTACTACATCTATGGCGGGGTGGTGTTCTGTCCTCTGACCAAGAATTTGCTGCGCGCGTGGGGGCCCAACTGGTTCGCCAGCGCGCCCAACGAGCTGATGGCCTATTTGTCCGACAACGTGCCCGAGGTGGAGGGCGAACAGGTGGTGCTGGCCCTCAAGGTGCTGGCCGATGATGTGAATCAGGGCTACCACGGCATCAACAACTGGGTGGTGGAAACGGTGGACGGTGAGCGCATTCGCAACCTGAAGGAATTGATGGCCGCGGTGGAGCGGGGCAAGGGCAACGAATTCGTGACCTTCGGGGATGGCGCGGGCCAGGTGGTGGTGCTGGATCGGGCCAAGGTCGCGGCCAGCCAGACGGCCCTGCTCACCACCTACCGGATTCCCGAGGATCGTTCGCCGGATTTGAAATAGTCCCGGCTTTGCGCTTTAACTTACCCGCATGGCCAAACCGGAACCTCAACTGAATCTGTCCCATCGGCTGGGACGTCGCCTTCTGCGTGTGCTGATCAACGTGTTGGGTGCGGTGGCGCTCCTGATGCTGGTGCTCGCCCTGACCCCGCTGCCGGGGTATGCCTTGCGTTGGCTGAGCCACGCCGGGCCGGAATCTGCGAAGGATCCGGACGTGATCGTGCTCATGGGCGGAGGTGGCATTCCCAGTGAAACGGGATTGATGCGTAGTTACGAAACCGCGACGCAGGCCAGACGCCACCCCAAGGCGCGGGTGATTCTGGCCATGCCGTTTGAGCCGGGTGAGACCAACGGTCGCCCCGGCGCGGTGGTGCGCGAGCTGATATTGCGCGGTGTTGATGCGGACCGGATTACGCAGGAAGGTCAGGGTCGACATACCCGCGAACAAGCCCTCTTTGTATGGAGCATGGTGGGCGGAAAAAACCCACCCGCGGTGTTGGTGGTCAGTTCGCCTGAACACGTTCGCCGCAGCGTGCTGGCCTTTCGCAAGGTGGGTTTCCCGCAGGTGCGCGGGGTTGGCACCCATGGTCAGATGCTGGTGGCGGACCTTTCGTTGTCACACGGGCGTCTTCCCAATCCGGCCCAGACGACCCTGCTGCGGTATCACATCTGGGAGGGTGTGATCGTGGAAATTCGCGTTCTGCGCGAAGTCACGGCCCTGCTCTACTACAAACTTCAGGGCTGGATTTAGAACTTCCTAAAGACGGGGAGGGACCGAATCCGCTACGGTTCGGTCCGTGCCTGCGGTAGGTTTGTTTACTTCGTGGGGCCGCAGTGCCGTTGCACAACGGCGCGGAGTTCCGGCAGTTGCTCTTCCAGCCTCGCCACCAGCGCGAACTGCGTGCGGCAGCGATCCAGGTTGTGGTCGGGCCGGTGTATTTTGAAATACGTATCGCCCGCCAGGTGATCGGTCAGGAAACGCATCCCGGTTTCCAGCGTGATCAACAGGCCCGCCTCCGGCAGGTGGGCAATCTCCGCCTCGGTCAGCACCGGTCCCACGCCGTCCAGATAGCCCTGCACCAGCGCTTCAAAATACGGCAGCCGCACCTGCACCTGGGTGAGGTCGCGCTCATCTTCAGCCGCAGGTGACATGGCGGTGCGCACCAGGTCGCCGAAATCGTACAGCGAGAGGCCCGGCATCACCGTGTCGAGGTCGATCACGCACAGCCCGCGTCCGGTGGTCTCGTCCATCAGCACATTATTGATCTTGGTGTCGTTGTGGGTCACCCGCTCGGGGGCCAGACCGCGGGCCTGTAGGTCGGTCAGGATGCGGGTCAGTGGTTCGTGGGCCCGGGCGAAGGCGAGTTCAGGTTCGCAGGCCCGCACCCGTTGTTGCACGTCACGCCGCCAGGCCGTGGTCAGGGCCTGGAATCGCAGCGGGGTATGGTGAAAGGCGGGTATGGTTTCGTGCAGGCGAGGCCCGGGCAGGTCACACACATGGTTTTGAAAGCGTCCGAACGTGTAGGCCGCCTGATAGGCCTGGTCCAGCGTGCCAACCACATCGTGCGAGTGGGCCCGCTCGATCAGCCGGTAGGTGCGCCAGAAATGGCCGCCCGCATCCACGTGGTAGGCGGCGCCGGTCAGGGTGGGAATCAGGGTCAGGGCTTCCCGGGCCGGATCGGCGCCCGGTTCGCGGGCCAGGCGTTGCTGGAGATGGCCGGTCACCCGCGCAATGTTGTCCATCATGGCCGCGGGATCGCGGAAGATGACATGGTTGATGCGCTGGTGGATGTAGTGATGAAGGGTGTCGCCGTCGCGGTAGGTGGCCGCGTAGGTGTCGTTGATGTGCCCCGAACCGCAGGGTACGGCGCCCTGGAATCGGCCGACCACGGCAAACTGCCGGCCCACGTGCTCAACGTCGTGATGCCGACGGGTCATGGCGTGCCGCTAGAAGCGCTGCCACTCCGGCTTGCCTTCGTAGACCCAGCGGTAGTAGCTCGTGTTCTGCAGCAGCGAGGCCGCCCCCTCATCCACGATGATTTTCACCACCGGATGCATCTGCAAAATGGAGGCCGGCATCATGGAGGTCACGGGGCCTTCGACGGCGCGGGCTACGGCCTGGGCTTTGCTTTTGCCGAAGGCCAGCAGCACAATTTCCCTGGCTTCCATCACCGTGCCAATGCCCATGGTCACCACGTGTTTGGGCACCTTGTGCTCGCCGCCGAACAAGTAGGCAAAATCGCGCCGGGTGCGCGGGGTCAGCGTTTTCGTGCGGGTTCGCGAGCCCAGCGATGACGTGGGTTCGTTGAAGCCGATGTGTCCTTCGGTGCCAATGCCGAGGATCTGCAAATCAATGCCGCCCACCTCGCGTACCCGCCGTTCGTACTCCACACAGGCCTGGGGAATGTCGACCGCCATGCCGTCCGGAATAAAAATGCGCTGGCGCGGCACGTTGATGTGATCGAACAAATGTTTATTCATGAACGAGTGATAGGAGGAGGGATGCTCCGTGGGCAGGCCCACAAACTCGTCCAGGTTGAAAGTGGTGACCCGGCTGAAGTCCATGTGGCCTTCGCGGTATTTCCGTACCAGCTCGTTGTAGAGCAGGATGGGTGTGTTTCCAGTGGCCATCCCGATCACCGAATTCGGCTTTTCACGAAGCTGATGGGAGATCAGGCGGGCGGCCACCACGCTGGCCGATTGGGCGTCGGGCTGAATGACTACTTCCATGAAGATTGTATTAAGACGACCGGCGGGGGGTCTGTCAACGCACTTCTAGCTCATTCAGCCACAGCAGGTTGGGCTGATCAGACGGACCGGCTCCGACGGGCTGCCGGAGTTCCAGGGTGTTCAGCTGGGTTTCCGCGAAGATAAGTTCGGTTTCGGTGGCTTCGCTGGTATTGGTGAATGCCGCTAATTCCAGCACGTCTCCGGCCGCGGTTTCACCGCGCAGAATGCCGTGCTGCGAGGCCTGGCCGGCCGGCCAGATCAGGCGGACCGAGGAGACGGCGGTGGGCGCGGGAAAGCGATAACGAATCCAAGGCGATGGTGTGGTGGACGATGAAGTCCAGGTAGTGGCGTAATCGCCATCGCGCACGGCCTCGGCGGTGCGGTCACCGGTGACACCGCTGCTTTCCACAGTGACCCGATGATCGCGCGCGAGGCTGGCGTCCGGAGCCAGGAATTCCAACTGGAGGTCCTGACGCAGACAGATGCGATCCGGAATCGCCACGATGACCTGCATCCGGCCCGGCCGCGTCTCGGAGGCCGTCACCACCAATTCCATCTCGCGTTGTTCGCCCGCCTCCAGTGTGTGCTGAACTGACGTACTCGAAAAATCGCCGACGCTGGAGAGGGTCACCGCTTGCGGAAGCTCGGAGCGATTCCATACCTGCACCGGCAACGTCAGGTTTTCCTCCAGCGTCACCACCCGTCCGGTTTCCATACGCGTCCACAAGGGCTCCGCCACCTCGAGGCGCTCGGTCCACGAGCCTTCCACCGCGGCGCCCTGCCGCTCCAAGGACCAGAAAAAGGTGAGCCAGCTGAAAGGAGCCTGGAGCGACGTGTGATCCAGATAGCCGGTGAGTTCAGCGTGCTGGCCGGGGTCCAGGATCAGGCTTTCGGTCAAGAGGGATTGCGGCCCCGCCTCGCGCTGCAACTCGGCGCGCTGCATGGTGATCGCGTGGGGCCCGCGGTTGGATAATACGAGCAGGAGGGGGTGGTCGCGTTCGGCCGCCACGGGTTGGGCGATGCGAAGTTCGAAATCAATCTCCAACGCGTGCGTTTTGGCCAGGCTGTCCAGGTTGTTGAGCAACGCCACGTGACCGGGGGTGGCGGGGGCTTCGCTGCGGTAGAATTCGCGGACCTCATCCAGGGCCGGCCACGCGAATAACTCGCGCCGGGCTTCCCCGCCCGGCTCCAGGTGCACCGCCTGATCGATGGGCGTCGGAGAGGGATGGACCCACTGCACCGACCCGGATTCCGGATCGGCAATCAAGGTGGGTTCCGTCGCGGGTGGAATTTCCACGTGTACCACCTGCGGCCAGGCCGATGTGCTGTGGAGGATCAGGTGACGCACCGCGGCGGTCGCCGAACCGTATTCATCCAGCCGGACGCCCGCTTCGCGCACCTGTATGTCACCGAGCGGACGCCAGCCCGCGGCGCGTAATCGCTTCGCTTCTTCGACCGGTCGTGTCTGTTCGCGCGCGGGCAGTTGAAGGTCAAACCGGACCGGATGGGCCAGCCCGGGCCGACCTTCTTCCCTCAGGTATACCAACGGCCATTCCGCCGCGGCCACCGTTTCGTCGTCCGTGCGCCAGCCTGCGGCCTCCACCTGCTGGTACGAATGCGTGGCCGGGCCGGTGCGAAGTTCCGCCCAGGCGTGGCGGAATGCCGTGGGCCCACCCTGGTTTTGGGTGCGCAGGGTAAAGGCGAACGCCGCCCGCTCTGGAAAGCGTACCGTGCGCGGGTCGAGGGCCAGGGCAACCTGCACCCCCCACCAGTCGCGCGCGGCGTCCGCCATCAGGTCGAAGGTGAGCGGTTCGGTGCGGGCCGTTTCCAGGACCAGAGCCCGGTCCGGGCGGCTCAGTACACTGATGGGATAGAGGGCTTGCTGGCCGGTGAAGCCCAGCGGGGTGTCGGTGCTGGAGTGGCAGGGCGGGGTATCCGGTTGCAGCTGCCGCGATTGGTCGGGCCCGTCATGCCAGGTCCAGTCGCGCAGGGACATGGCCACGCCGGCTTCCACGCTCAGTACGCGCGGAGTGGAAGC
Source organism: uncultured Verrucomicrobiota bacterium (assembly GCA_964441655.1). Lineage (GTDB taxonomy): Bacteria > Verrucomicrobiota > Kiritimatiellia > CAIVKH01 > CAIVKH01 > CAYTVN01. The sequence continues at coordinate 5,645 of CAYTVN010000170.1, forward strand.
CTTCCATTGGCCGCTGACCTGGAGCAGTTCATTGGATGTGCCGTCCAGGACCAGCACCCAGTCCACGCCCAGCGTGCGGCCGCCCCAGCGCTGGCGGTCGCCCGTGGTGAAGTAGGCCGCCGGGTTCATGGCGGCCCGGGCGCCCGTACTGGCGTCGGTCAGGAAGAAGGTGAGGGGTAGCGGTGCAGCTTCCGTGGGAGGGCGCCATTCGGGCAGCGGGCCGCCTTTGATCAGCGTCCACTCCTGGGTGGCCAGGTCATCCTCGAAGCGGGCGGTCAGCGAGGGCGACGTGGGGGCAGGCGTCGCAGGTGTCGGTTCCGGGAGCGGTTGGGCGGATACCGCGCGGACCAGCGTGAGGAGCAGGGCAATCGAACGGGCGCGCATGGGAAGAAAAAAACCGGCGCGGGTTACGCGCCGGTTTTTCGGATCTCACATTTCAGATTTCAGATCTCGTTGCTTAGGCCGCCTTCACCTTGCTCTTGGCCAGGTCGGCGATCTTGGCGAAACCGGAGGCATCGTGAATGGCAATTTCGGACAGCATCTTGCGGTTGAGGGCGACCCCGGCTTTGGTCAGGCCTTCAATGAAGCGACTGTAGGAAATGTTGTTCAGTTTGCAGGCCGCGGCCAGACGGGTGATCCACAGGGCGCGGAATTCACCCTTGCGGGCTTTGCGGTGGATGGTGTGCAGCACCTGGGCCCGGTCCACCGCCTCGGTGGCGGTGCGGAACAGCTTGCTGCGGGCTCCATAGAAGCCCTTGGCTTTGGTCAATACGCGTTTGCGGCGCAGGCGCGACGCGGGTGCATTTGTTGCGCGAGGCATGGTGAATTCTCCTTACTTGCCCAGCATGATGGATAGTTTCTTGTTGAACGCCGGCGAGGTTCCGGTCACCCGGCGCAGGCTGCGCTTGCGTTTGCGCGATTTGCCCGTCTGCAGATGGCCTTTGCCACCCTTGGAACGAAGCATCTTGCCGCCCGCGGAGCGGCGGAAGCGTTTGGCTACAGATTTCTTGGTCTTTTGCTTGGGCATGTCCTTGTCCTTTCCCTACTCAAACGCGGGCGCACGGCACCCGGCGTCTCTGCCCGCCCAGGCAGAAAGGGCGAACTATGTATGCGAAGCGGGGTACCACGTCCAGCCTTTTCAACCGCGAGGTGCGGAAGGGGGCGGTGAGGCGGGGCTGGCGGCCTCCGGTTTTGCCGGGCTGGCGGGCTTGCGAACACCGGCGGGCAGGGGGCTGACCATCATGTTGATGAAGCGGCCCATCTGCTCGGGCGAGCGGTCCATGCGGGCCACGTCTTCCACGTCCTTCATGACTTTGCGCATCAGTTGATGGCCCAGATCGGTGTGGGCCTGTTCGCGCCCGCGGAACATCAGCGACACCTTCACCCGGTGTCCTTCATCCAGGAATTCCCGGATGTGGCGGACTTTGAAGGCATAGTCGTGGTCATCCACGCTGGTGTGGAATTTCACTTCCTTGATTTTCTGCTGGCCCTGGTTCTTGCGGGCTTCCTTCTCTTTCTTGGCCAGCTCGAATTTGTATTTGCCGTAGTCCACGATGCGGCACACCGGCGGCTGCGCGGTAGGCGCCACTTCCACCAGGTCCAAACCGGCCTGGCGGGCCTTTTGCAGGGCCTCGAAGGTGGGCAGAATGCCCAGCTGGTTGCCGTCGTTGTCCACCACCCGGACGGATGAGACCCGGATCTGGTTGTTCACACGAATGAAGGTACGAATAGCTCTGCTCCCTTTTCTAGTGGTCTTGCCTGCTCACGCGTCGGCCCGCCGCTCCCGGATGGCCTGCACGATCTGGGCCACCGCTTCCGCGCGCGGCTGGGCCCCCAAATTACCTTTGCCGTGGACGCGCACGCTCACCGCGTTGGCCTGCAGGTCGCGCCCGCCGATGACCAGCATGGTGTGCACCTTGGCTTTTTCCGCGTCCTGAATCTTGCCGTTGATCTTGGTGCTGGAAAAATCGCCTTCCGCCCGCACGTAGTGGGACCGCAACTCCTGGACCAGGGCCCGGGCGTAGTCCACCAGCGGCGGCTCGTCGCCCAGGGTCAGCACCCGCACCTGCTCGGGGGCC
>CAYTVN010000171.1:0-7649 GCA_964441655.1 uncultured Verrucomicrobiota bacterium
CCGTTATTGTGGTCGGCGGCACCGGCCTCTACGTGTCGTGCCTGTTGCACGGTCTGCCCCAGCATCCCGCGCCTGATCCCGCGTTGCGTCAGCGCCTGGACGAACTGTTTCAATCCGGTGGGGTGGTCGCCTTGCAGAAGGAGCTTGAACGCGTGGCCCCCGAGCGTTTGCGGGCGTTGGCCGATCCCCGGAATCCGCGGCGGGTTATCCGTGCCATCGAAATGGCGCACGAGGGTTCACCGCCTGCCGCGTGGCGCGATCCTTCGCCGTCGGCCCCCCGTCTGTGCGGTTTGCGCTGGTCGCCGGAGGCTCTGGAACAGCGGATTGTCCAGCGAGTGCGGAGTATGTACGAGGCTGGCCTCCTGGAAGAAGCGGCCGTATTGCGTCGCACCTATGCCGATTTATCCGCGACGGCCCGCCAGGCCATCGGGTATGCCGAGGCCTGGGACGTACTGGACGGTCGTGCCACCCGCGAGCAGGCCCAGGCCATCACGGTGCGCCGCACCCGCCAACTGGCCAAGCGCCAGGCTACCTGGTTCCGTCATCAGGCCTCCGTGGCTTGGGTGGATGCGCGTGACGGACAATCGGTGGATGACATGGCAGATGCAGTTGAGGCACAGTGGGAGTTGCATGGCCCGGCCCTTATACAACTCTGAGCAACCGGTGGAGACCGTCCTGGTCGTGGGCGTACAACGTGGGCGAACCCCGATGTGGGACGTCACCGATTCCCTGGACGAGTTGGCCCTCCTGTGCGGCACGGCGGGGGCGGAGGTGCGCGAACGCATCATTTGCCGGCTTGGCCGAGTCCATCCCGCCACCTACATCGGCACCGGGAAAGCCGAGGAACTGGCCGATACGGTCAAGACCCTGGGCCTGACCACGGTGGTATTTGATGACGACTTGGGCCCGGCGCAGGGGCGCAACCTGGAGAAGATCATCGGCACCAAGGTGATCGACCGGACCCAGGTAATCCTAGACATCTTCGCCCAGCGGGCGCGTTCGCACGAGGGCCGCATGCAGATCGAGCTGGCCCAGCTGGAATACCTGTTGCCCCGGCTGCGCCGCATGTGGACCCATCTGGAGCGCCAGAAGGGCGGTATCGGCATGCACGGTCCGGGCGAAAAACAGCTGGAACTGGATCGTCGGCGCATTGTGGAGCGCATTGACCGGTTCAAGGATGATTTGAACAAGGTTCGCGGGCACCGGGCGGAGCAGCGGCGCGGACGGCGTCGCCACGGTTGGGCCCTGGTTTCGCTGGTGGGCTACACCAATGCCGGCAAATCCACCCTTTTGAACCAGCTCACCGGCGCCGACGTCATGGCGGACGACTTGCTGTTCGCCACGCTCGATCCCACCACGCGGCAGTTGCGGTTGACCCAGCATCAGCAGGTGTTGCTCACCGACACGGTCGGATTTATTCGCAAACTGCCGCACGGCTTGGTGGAGGCCTTCAAGGCCACCCTGGAAGAAGTGGTGGAGGCGGACCTCTTGTTGCATGTGGTGGATGCCTCGCATCCGTTGGTTGAAAAGCAAATAGAAGCGGTCCAGCAGGTGTTGCAGGAACTGGGCGCACACGAAAAGCCGGTGGTCTATATTCTCAACAAGACCGACCTGCCGGAAGCGGCGGCCATGAGCCAGGTGCTGCGCGAGCGGTTGCAACCCAGCGTAGTGGTCTCCGCCCTCAAGGGGACCGGCATGGAGGCCGTGCGCGATCTGCTGGCCGATCAGTTGCGCCATCGCAACCTCCGTCTGCGCCTGCGCATTCCCCATTCCGAAGGCCGTTTGCTGGCCAGCTTGCGCACGGCGGGCTCGCTGTTTTCTATCACCTATGAAGACGACCATACGGTGCTTGATGTGTCCGTCCCGCCGCGTCTCGCGGGCGCCTGTGAACCCTTTCGCATCGATGGCGAGCCGGATTCCGTGTCATAAACACTCCGTGAGCAACCACATCCCATCGCCAAAACCAGCCCGGGCCGCGGAATTGCGGGAACAATACTATGTTTTTTCGCAGCCCATGCGATCCCTGCCGGAAGAGGCGCGGCCTCGCGAGCTGTTTGACCGGCTGGGGGCGGAGGCCATGTCCGACCAGCAATTGCTGGCCATCATTCTGCGCAGTGGCGTCAAGGGTCGCAGCGTAATGGATCTGGCCAACGGCCTGTTGCACGAATACGGCACCTTGCAGGGACTGGCCGAGGTATCTACGCATGATTTGAAGGCCATCCATGGCATGGGCCGGGTGCGTGCCCAGGTGGTGAAAGCCGCGCTGGAACTGGCGCGTCGGCTGGCCGTGGTGCCTTCCACGGTGCCCCCGACGGTGCGCACCCCGGAGGAGGCGGCCAGTCTGCTGCGGCACGAAGCCCAGACTAGTGACGTGGAATCGTTCTGGGTCCTGCTGCTGGATCGCAAGTACCGGCTGCGCCGTCCCCCGGTCCGCATCACGCGTGGCATTCTGGATGCCAGCCTGGTTCATCCGCGCGAGGTGTTCAAGGAGGCCATTCGCTCCAGCAGTGCGGCGCTGGTGCTGCTGCACAACCATCCCTCGGGCGATCCCACGCCTTCTGCTGAGGATCTGCGCATTACCCGCCAGTTGGTGGAGGCGGGGCGGGTGGTGGATATCGAGGTCCTGGACCATGTGATCATGGGCCGGCGTCATGGCACGGATGGTCGCGACTTTCTGAGCTTGCGTGAATCGGGGCTGATTTCGTTTGGAGGCTGATTATGCTGCTGCATCCCACCGCCATCATTGACCGCGGAGCCGAGTTGGGCGCCGGGGTGGAAGTCGGTCCGTATTCCATCATTGGCCCCGATGTGGTCATCGGCGCAGGGACCGTCATCGCGCCGCATGTAGTGATTCACCGCTACACCACGCTGGGCGCGAATTGCCGCGTGCACGCCCACGCGGTGATCGGTGATGTGCCGCAGGACATGGCGTTCAAGGACACGCCAACCTACACGCGGGTGGGTGACGGGGTGGTGATGCGCGAGGGGGTGACCATCCATCGTGGCACCAAGGAGGGCACCGTTACCGTGGTGGGGGACGGCTGCTTCCTGATGGCCAACAGTCATGTGGCGCACAATTGCGTGTTGGGGCGGCAGGTGATCCTGGCCAATGGTGTCCTGCTGGCCGGCTATGTGGAGCTGGGTGAAAAAGTCTTTATCAGCGGCAACGCCGCCCTGCATCAATTCGTTCGCGTCGGACGCCTCGCGATGGTGGGTGGCGAGAGTTCCCTGTCTGTGGACTTGCCTCCGTTCTGCGTGGCGCGCACGGGTTCCGTCAACACGCTGGCCGGATTGAATACCGTGGGTCTGCGTCGCGCGGGCCTCGCGTCCGCGGAACGACTGGCCCTGCGCGCCGCCTATCACCGACTTTTCCTGGACCATGCGAACCGACGTGAAGCGGTGGCGGCCCTGCGCGAAGAGCAGCCCATGCCGGTGGTGCTCGAGCTGCTGGATTTTATTGCCACGTCCAAACGCGGCGTGTGCAATCCGCGCAGATCCGGCCTGACGGATGCAGCGGCAGGGGCTGACTGAGTTTTCGCGCTTGAATCAGCCGGGGCATCGGCTAACCTGTTTCCCATCGAAACAGCGTAACGATCTTCGGGGCAAGGTGATGCCGGCTGAATATATAGCAGTCGGCAAATTCCTGACCGACGGTGTAGCCCGAGACTCTCCCGCAAGGGGGATTGAGACAGTCAGTCTGCCTGAGGCAGATCATCTGTCGCCGACAGTATAGTCTGGATAAAATGAAGATCGCAGAAGAGGTGTCGTGTGCCCCGAAGTCGTCGTGTGCTTCGGGGTTTTTTATTTATGAGCCAAAAAAGCACGAAAGCTGACCTGAACTTTGACCCGTTGCCGGAGGTTCTGGCGGCGCTGGGCCGCGGGGAAATGATTCTGGTCGCCGATGATGAGCGGCGCGAAAATGAGGGTGACCTGATTGTCGCGGCCGACAAAATTACGCCGGCTCACATCAATTTTATGGCCCGTCACGGCCGGGGTTTGATCTGTATCGCCATGGAGCAGCAGACGCTGGCTCGGCTCGGTTTGTCGCGCATGGTGCCCCGCGGCGGCGGCGATCCGTACCGCACCGCGTTTATGGAGTCGGTGGATGCCCGCCTGGGTGTCACCACCGGCATCAGTGCGCCTGACCGAGCGCGCACGGTATCCGTACTGGTGGATGAAAAAAGCACGGCGGCCGATCTGGTCCGGCCCGGACATATGTTCCCGCTGGAAGCGGTGGAAGGCGGCGTGCTGCGGCGCCCCGGCCACACGGAGGCCTCGGTGGATCTCTGTCGCCTGGCCGGCCTCAAACCGGCGGGTGTGATCTGCGAGGTGTTGCGGGAAGACGGGACCATGGCCCGGCTGGACGAGTTGATTCCGTTTGCGCGTTTGCACAAGCTGAAGGCCACCTCGGTGGCGGCCGTCATTCAGCACCGCCGGCAAACCGAAAAGCTGATCGAGCTCGAGGAAGAAATCAATTTTCCGACCGACCTGGGCCTGTTCCGCCTGCGCATGTACCGCTCCACCGTGGACGATAAATGCCACCTGGCGCTGATCATGGGGGAGCCCAGCCGGACAACCACGCCCGCCGTGCGCGTGCACAGTGAATGCCTGACCGGTGATGCCTTTGGCTCCCTGCGTTGCGATTGCGGGCCGCAGCTTCGCACCGCCATGGAAATGATCGCGCAGGAACAATGCGGCGTGCTGCTCTACATGCGTCAGGAGGGCCGCGGCATCGGGCTGGCCCAGAAAATCCACGCCTACGCGCTTCAGGAGTCGGGCTTGGACACGGTGGAGGCCAACGAACAGTTGGGCTTCGAGGCCGATGGCCGCGATTACAGTCTGGCCGCCCAGATGCTGCTCGATTTGGGCGTTCATCAGTGCCGGCTTATCACCAATAATCCCCTGAAGATTTCCGGACTGGAAACCTATGGCGTGGCCGTGGCGGAGCGCATACCGCTGCACGCCGGGGCGTCCACCCACAACGAGCGCTACATGGAAACGAAAAAAGTTAAAATGGGGCACCTGCTTTAAGGAGCGTATGCATATGAAGACGATTAGTGGCGATTTACAAGCGAAGGGTCTGCGGATCGGCATCGCGGTCAGCCGTTTCAACGATTTATTTACCAAGAGTCTGCTGGGCGCGGCGGTGGATGGCTTGACCCGGCATGGCGTGGATGAAAAAGACATCACCGTGGTGTGGGTGCCCGGCGCGTTTGAATTGCCCGTGGTGCTCAAACAACTGGCCGGTTCGGGACGCTTCCACGCCCTGATGGCTCTGGGTGTGGTGATTCAGGGCGCCACCGGCCACGCGGACATCATCAACAAGGAAGTCGCCGCGGCCTGTTCGCGTATCGCCACGGAAACCGGGGTCCCGGTGATTGACGGCGTGGTCGGTGCGCAGACGCTGGAGCAGGCCATGGAGCGTTCGGGCACCAAGCACGGAAATCGCGGCTGGTCGGCCGCGGAATCCGCCATTGAAATGGCGGTGGTCGTGAAGAAATTGAGTTCGGACAAGGTATGAGCGGGCGGCACGAAGGCCGGACCCTGGCCGTCCAGTTTCTCTTCCAGCGCGATTTCAATACCGGTGATCTGAAAGAGGCGCTGGCTGATTTCTGGCTGGAGCACAAAGCCGGGCCCAAGGTGCAGAAATTTGCCGACGAACTGATCCTGGGCGTGGAACGGGAACGCACAGAACTGGATCGGCAATTGACCCACTATGCCGCCAACTGGGAGGTCAAGCGCATGGGCGCCGTGGATCGCAACGTGATGCGGGTGGCCTTGTACGAAATGAACTTCTGCCCGGATATTCCGCCGGTGGTTTCCATTAACGAGGCCATCGACCTGGCCAAGGAACTTAGCTCCGACGAATCAGGGAAATTTGTGAACGGCATCCTGGACCGGGCCCGCAAGGAAATGGACCGCCCCGCCCGGGCCAATGTCTTGAAAAAAGTTGTGCGCGGAGATTGACCATGGCGACGTGGATGGATGCCCTGGCCCGGACCCGCAATCGCATAGCCGGCGCCCTCAGCCGGGTTTTTTCCCGTAAAACACTGGATGATGACACCCTAGAGGAATTGGAGGCGACGCTCCTCCAGTCCGATCTTCCCGCCCGCCTGGTCAGCGAAGCGGTCGCCGAACTGAAGGCGAATTACCGCGGGCAGGAGGTGGATGCACGCGAATTGCTGCGCCAGTTGCTGGTGAAGGGAATGGGCGTGGTCCGCACGTTTTCCTGGTCCGCCGCGCCGCGTCCCCTGACCATTCTGGTGGTGGGCATCAACGGGGCCGGCAAAACCACGACCTGTGCCAAGCTGGCGCATCTGGCGGCCCAATCCGGGCGTCGTCCTTTGCTGTGCGCAGGGGATACCTTTCGGGCCGCGGGTTCGGATCAGCTGCGCATTTGGGCGGAGCGGGTCCGCTGTGAAGTCGTCGCGGGCCAGACCGGGGCCGATACCGCATCCGTGGCCTACGATGCCGTGGAGGCGCTGCTGGCGCGCCAGTTGGATGTGCTGTTGGTGGATACCGCCGGACGCATGCATACCAAGCAGCCCCTGATGGAGGAACTGGCCAAAGTCAAGCGGGCCATGTCCAAACGTCTGGCGGACGCGCCGCACGAAACGTGGATGGTCCTGGACGCCTCCATGGGTCAGAACGCACTCGCCCAGGCTCGCATGTTTCAGGAGGTGGCCGGGCTGACGGGGGCTATCGTGGCCAAGCTGGACGGTTCGGCCAAGGCGGGTTTTGTTTTCGCGGTGCAGCGCGAGTTGCAGGTTCCGGTTCTGTTTGTCGGCCTGGGTGAGGACATGGAGGATCTCGCGCCCTTTTCACCCCAAGCTTTTGTGGATGCCCTGCTGGGCTTTGAATCTCCCTACAAGGAGGCGTCGAATACCCGTGCCAACGCCGGATGAACGATGGATGTTGCGTGCCCTGGCGCTGGCTCGCCGGGGTGAGGGCCTGACCCGGCCGAATCCGGCGGTGGGTGCCGTCGTGGTGCGTAATGGCCGCGTGGTGGGCGAAGGCTATCACCGCAAGGCGGGCGGTCCACACGCGGAGGTGGTTGCGCTGCGACAGGCGGGGGACAGAGCCCGCGGGGCTACCCTCTATGTGACCTTGGAACCATGTTCGACCTGGGGGCGTACGCCTCCCTGTACGGAAGCCATCCTGGCTGCCGGCTTGAGCCGGGTCGTGGTTGCGGTGAAGGACCCGAATCCGAAACATGCTGGGAGAGGCCTCGATCTGTTGCGCCGACGTGGCGTGCAGGTGACGTGCGGGGTGGGTGGGCAGGACGCCCAGCGTCTGCTGGCTCCGTTTGCCACCTGGATGATCACCGGTCGGCCGCGGGTCATACTGAAACTGGGCATGACCCTCGATGGCCGGATCGCGGACGTCCGTGGACGCTCGCGTTGGATCACCGGTCCGTCCGCGCGGAAAATGGTGCAGGCTCTTCGTGCGCGTTCGGATGCCATTCTCGTCGGGCGTGCGACCGCGCAATTCGATAATCCGTCCCTTTTGCCGGTGCCGGCCCGCGGACGTCGCCCGTTCCGCGTGGTGCTGGATCGGCGGGGTCGCCTGCCGTTGCGCAGTCGTCTTTTCACCGATGGTCATCAGGAGCAGACGCTGGTGTTTGTCAGCGCGCGGGCTCCGGCCCGCTA
>CAYTVN010000172.1:0-7598 GCA_964441655.1 uncultured Verrucomicrobiota bacterium
AGCCCAATACGCTCTTCCTGCTCAGCATGGCCGGGGTGGGCATCGTCGCGATTCGTCGGCAGGTGTTTAAGGGCCGTGCCACAGCCTGAAGCAACTCGATCCCGGCGCATCTATCGGGAGCGGGTTGCGTTTTCCAACTGGCTGATTTGCTGGTCGAGGCCGCGCGTCGTTACCCCGGCCAGCCAGCCTTGACGTTGCGCTTCCTGAATTCGGCGCAGGCGACTCAATGCTTCGACGGGGCGTCCGAGATCAAAGGCTGCCCGGGCGGTGTACTCCAAACTCATGGCAAAGCCCTGGGCGTCATGTTTGGAATAGCCATTTTGATTGGGCACCAGGCGGTCCAGAAAAGCGTCATATTCTTTGCAGGCGGCGGCCACGTCGCCTCGTTGTTGATGCAGCCGCCCGAGGTTCAAGTAGGAGGAGGGCAGGGTGGGATCGGTTCGAATCGCTTCATCGAACAAGACCTTGGCCTGACTGGGATCGCCTCCTCCGCCCATGATCAGCTGGCCCGCGGTATTCAAAGCGGAGGGCAGACGCCGGTACTGTAGCGCCTGCAGTGTCTGTTGCCGGGCACGAGCGATCTGGCCCTGATCGAGGCTGCGCCAGGCGGCTTCGTTATAGGAAAAGGACGTCCACGCGGCATAGTCCACCAGGCGTGCGCTGGTCACGGCGCCTGCGCTGGCCAGCAGCAAGCTCGTGCCCCAGGCCATGGCCCGGTAGCGCGCCGATAGATCCGACCACGGGACCAGCCCCCCGGCCGCGACCAGCAGAACGGGGATGGCGGTGAGCCGATAGCGTGTGGTGGGAAAGAACACGATGTCCACAAGGGCCACCAGGATCAGGGTCCCGGCCAGCAAGGGATCGTGTCGCAAGCGGGGGAAGACCAGGACGGCCAGGGTCAGCAGCAGGACATTACCCGCCCAGCCGAGTAGCCGTACCACCGGAAAGAACATCAATGCGCCATCCCGGGGCAGGTTTCGCGGCGACACAAAAAGCAGGGTTTTGGAAATCAATCCACGGGCAAAGGCGACGGGTTGATGAATGACATAGGCTTTGACTTCATCCGTGTAGAGTTGTCCACGCGCGGCCGCATCGAGGCCGGCGGCGGCCCGGGTAAAATCAAAATGGCGGGTGACCTGTTCCCACTCCCAGCCCGGAAGGCTGTTGTAGGTTTTCACCCAATTGGGGTTGTTGCCCACATGGAGATTGACCGGTCCGTTATAGGAAAAGGGCACCCAGGTCCGGGTCTCTTTCGTGTTGAGCCAAAAGACGGCGAGAATGGGCAGGGCGCAGCCGAGTAACGGGGCCAGCCAGCGGGCAGGTCGTCGCCCGGCGGTAAATAAGAGGAGGGGTAGCAGGGCGATAAAATAGGCGTCAAACAACGCCAGCAACCCGACCAGCAGGCCGCGTCCCCAGCCGGGCCCATTTCTTTCGCGTGGATAGGAGAGGTAAAGCAGCAGGGCCAGCAGAAACAGGGTCCACGCCGGTTTCAGCCATTTCATTTCGTAATACAACGTGGCTGGACACAGGCTGTAGAACAGGGCGCCCGCCAGGGCCACCCGGCGGGCCGGCTCACCAAAGGCTCGGAGTGTGGTGCGGAAGATCAGCCAACTGGTGGCCACGCCGAGCAAGCTCTGCACGACGAGCATTCCGTGGGCGGACCCGCCCCCGCCCAGCCAGCAGCCCAGAATCAAGGTGTAGGCGGGGGGCTGCCAGAAGGGGAGGTTCAGCCCGGAGATCGAAAAGCCCGCAGCCACCCAGCGCCGTGCATCCTCCAGATAGGTGACCTCGTCTACAATAGGCTGCAGGAACAGCGGGTCAGCTGCCTGTTGCAGGAAAAAGAAGGCCAGTCGGCAGGCCAGGGCCAATAAAATGACCAAACCGTCATCACGATAGCGGGATGCCCACATCCAGGGACACTGCCAAGCCCGGGTCGGGAAAGCAACGATGCACACCGGTGATCAAAACTATTACAGGCCCGAAGGTGGTGCCCATGATAAGCCTTATCTTCATCTAACTTATATGACTAAGGTCGCAGAAGTGCCCGTAATTTGACCGTGTTGGATCGCAGCCCAACCGACCTTTGCGTTTCGGAAAATAATCGGCAATTTAGTTCAGGCAGGCTGCGGATATGTGTGTAATAGTCTCATGGAAAACATGTTGCACAAATAAACCAACCCGCATGGATGTGCTGAAGAGAGATGGAGAAGTTCCGTTTTTTTGATTCTTTACGATGGGGCTTCGGGCTTGTCGGGCCAACTTAAATTGTGCTTAACAAAACGCAGGGAAGCTTATTATTTTATTTGCGTTAAAGTTTATCAATTTCTATGTTTGTCCGTTACATGGGTTGTATCACGATCGTTGACGGGTAGTTCTGGGGTCGGATCGTGCGGTGGCATGAATCACGTTGGGGAAGATGGCTCGGGGGATCACTATGCAAATGTGCAAAGCTATTGTTTCATCGGTGTTTCTTGGTGGCGTACTTCTTGCATCAACTTCATTTGGCGAAGCCAATTACGTCTATCATGAGCGAAGCGCAAACGTACCGGGCTGCAATTCGATCCCTTACGTAGACAAGCTGACCCCCACCTCATCCGAAGCGGTGCAGATTGCGTTTAAGATCGAGTACCAGAACTACTGGAACCAGGCTCGCATCTATTACACGGTGAATGGCTCGGCCCCCTCCGGAGCCTTTGGAACCGGCAATAGTGGCACCACGGTGGTCAATGCAAACTATCAGTGTGGATTCAACAGTGGAGGCCAGGTGGAGGTCGTGCGCGGCACAATTCCCGCACAAGCGGCGGGGACCACGGTCAAATATATTGTCAGTGCCTGGCATTCGGGCGGCGGCGATGAAATTTTTGCCAGTGGGTGCGGAAATTGTGGCACGGAGAAGCGGCCTTCCAGCAGTGCGGATGTGTTTACCTATCAGGTCCAGTGTGCCGCGCGCAGCATTTCGGGCCAGCCTTCGGATCAAACCAAGAATCCCGGCGAAACCGCTTCCTATTCCGTGACGGCCAGCGGGACGGGGTTGACCTACCAATGGCGCAAGAATGGCGTGAACCTGGCAAACGGCGTTCAGGGCAGTGGCTCCACGGTCAGCGGCGCCACTACGGCCTCGCTTTCCATCTCGGGTGTGCAGGCGGGCGATGCCGGTACCTCGGGTGGCGGTGGCACGGGATATGATTGCGTGGTAACCGACACGTGCGGCGGGTCAACGACTTCCAGCCGGGTGGCCTTGAATGTCAATGCGCCCATTATTACGGTTGCGGGCGGTACCATCGCCTTCACCAATGTCCCGGTGAACGGGACTTCCGGCGAGCAGAGCTATACCGTGTCGGGCTCCGGCCTTTCCGCCAACATCACGATCACGCCGCCGGCGGGATTTGAAATTTCCACCAGCAGCGGTTCTGGCTTTGTGGCCAACCCCTCCACGCTGACCCTGACCCAGTCCGGCGGCACGGTGAACAGCACCACCATTTATGTGCGGTTCAAGCCCACAGCGGTCACCGCGTATTCCGCCAACATCAGTCACGCCAGCACGGGCGCCACGACCCAGAACAAGGCCCTGACCGGCACGGGTACGGCCCCGGTGGACCCGGCGTCCTTCTCCGCCGCGGGCGGCAGCCTCCAGAATACCCTGACCTTCGCGTTGGGCGGGGACAGCAAGCCGGTGGTCATTGTGTATGACAGCGACAACACCTTCAGCGCCCCGTCGGGTGCACCGCCTGCCGCGGGCAACGCTTTCGCGGGCGGCACCGTGGTCTACAACGGCGCCACTTCGCCGCAGACCCACAGCAGCCTGAGCGCGGGCACCCTCTATTACTACAAGGCCTTTTCCTACGACAGCGTGGGTAACTTCTATTCGGCCGGGTTGAGCGCCAACGCGACCACCATTCCGGGCACGCCCACCGCCTCTGCGGCGACCTCCATCGGCTACACCAATTTCAACGCCAACTGGAGCTCGGTCTCCGGTGCCACCGGCTACCGGCTGGACGTGGCGTATGACAGCGCCTTCAGCAGCATGGTGTCCGGCTACAACAATCTCGATGTGGGCAATGTCACCACCTATACGGTGAAGCCGCTCGGCGGCATCGGCCAATACTTCTATCGTGTGCGTGCGTACAACGCGGCTGGAACCAGCGCCAGTTCGTCCGCCCTGGCGGCCTCCACGTTGATTCCCCAGGGGCGCAACGGCAACGGCAATGCCTCGCCGCAGGTCACTCCTTCACCTGCCTATATCGGCGATACGCTGACCTTCAGCTTTGATACCTGGGGCACCTTGAACGGCAATTGGGGCGCGGCCCGTCTGTGGACGCATTCCTCGGCCGACGTGCAGAGTGGAACGGCCGGGGCATGGGGCAGCACGGTGAATACCGACAACAAATCGCTGACCAAGCAGTTCACCAGCGCGGGCACCTACTACTGGGGCGTGCAGATGAATTATTTTGACCAGTACGGCACCAATTGCTGGTTGGTGCGCGACAACGGCGCCACCTGGCAGAATTTGTATTACAAGGGGACCAACGGCAACCTGAGCGTGACCATCAGTGGCCTCAGTGATCCCACCAGCCTGGCCGTGGCGACCAATAGCGCGACGCAACTCACGCCCAGCTGGGCCAAGTGGAACAGCCGCGATGTGCTGGTGGTCCGCTCGGCGGACGCCTCGTTCACGGCTCCCACTCCCGGGCAGGCCTATGTGGCCGGGAACACCATTGGCGGCGACACCGTGGTTTACAAAGGCAGCAGCACCAGCGTGGCCGACAACACCCTGACCGCCGGAACCACTTACTACTACAAACTCTACTCAGAGAATTACAGCTACTACTCGGCGGGCGACGTCGTGATCGCCACCACGCCTGGCGCGCCTGTCATCACGGTGGCGGCGGGCACGCTGGCTTTTGGATCGCAGAATACCGGCTCCACCTCGGCGGAGCAGTCCTACACGGTTTCGGGCGCGAATCTCACCGCCAACATCACGGTCACTGCGCCATCGGGCTTTGAGGTTTCCACGACCTCCGGCTCCGGGTTCGGCTCTTCGGTGACGCTCACCCAGTCCGGCGGCACCGTGGGGTCCACCACCATCTACGTTCGCTTCGCGCCCAGTTCGGCGGGCAGCTATTCGGTCAACATCACGCACACCAGCACCGGGGCTACGACACAGAACAAGGCCCTCACCGGAACCGCGGTGGATCCCACCCCGGCTGCACCGGTGGCCAGCGCGGCCTCCTCGGTCGGCTTCACCAGCTTCTACGCCAACTGGGCGGCCTCCACCTATGCCACCAGTTATCGCCTCGATGTGGCCACGGACAGCGCCTTCACCCAGCTGGTGTCGAGCGATGTGAATGTCGGGAATGTGGTCACCTACCAGGTAACCGGCTTGGTGGTCGGTCAGTATTTCTTCCGGGTGCGCGCGGTCAACGGCGCGGGCACCAGCGGTAACTCATCCACCATTACGGTCAACCTGGATACCGCGCAAGGTGTGAACGGCGGTGGCACACCGCCTGCGGCCACCGTGGTGGCGCCCAGCACCTTGTATGTAGGCGATTCGGGAACTTTTGCCGTGAAGGCGTGGGGTGATGTAAACGGAAATTACGCCAAGTGGCGGGTGGTGATTGATACCGACAACAATATCATCAACGGCGGTGTGCGCGGCAGCTGGACGGCCAGCTTCAGCAACTCCGAGTACAAGCAAAACACCTCCCCGCAGTTCACCAGCGCCGGTCTCTGGTACTGGGGCATGCAGATTGACTACGGCAGTCCCTATGGCACCAATTTCTGGATGGTGCGCGACCGGGCCGACTGGGCCAACCTGTACTACCACGGCACCAACGTGAACCTGACGGTGACCGTCACCGCGCTGGGCGATCCCTCCGGTGTGAACGCGGTGAAGGATGGCACCTATCCCTCCGAGCGCATTGATCTGAGCTGGACCCGGTGGAACAGCCGCGACGTGATGGTGGTGCGGTCCACGGACAACACCTTCACCGCCCCGACCCCGGGCCAGACCTATACCGCGGGCAATACCATTGGCGGCGACACCGTGGTGTACAAGGGCAGCGGCACGTCCTTCGAGGACACCGGCCTGAGTGCCGGCACGACCTATTACTACCGGTATTATAGCGAAAACTATGGCTACTACTCGGATTCCACCGACGGGGGCGCCAACGACAGCGAGACGACCGACGCCGCCCCGGCGCCGCTCGCCCCGGTGGCCACGGCGGCTTCCAGCCGGACCATCAATGGCTTCACCGCGAATTGGAATTCCTCCGCAGGCGCCACCAGCTACCGGTTGGATGTGTCCTCGAATGCGACCTTCACCAGTATTCATCCGAGCTACAGCGATCTGAATGTGGGCAATGTGACGACGTATGCGGTGTCCAGCCTGCCCGTCGGTCCGTATTATTACCGGGTGCGCGCAGTCAGCGGCGGTGGCACCAGCGACAACTCGAACACGATTGATACCAGCACCACCACCGGCCAGGCCCGCAACAAGAACGGGGTTTCGCCGCCCTACGTCAGCACCGGGGTTGGCACCATCTATGTGGGCGACAGCATCGTCGTGGGCGGTGATCTGTGGGGCCAGGTGAACAGCCAGAATGGCGCGGCCCGCGCAGTCATCCACACCGCGACCACGCTGTACGCCGGGCTATACGGAGCTTGGGGCTCCGCAGATGCCACTGAATACACCGAGGCCACCACGCCCAAATTTACCAGCGGCGGAACGTGGTACTGGGGCATCCAGATGTCCTACGGCAGTGCTGGTACCAACTTCTGGTATGCAAAGAACGACAACAACTGGCACGACATGTATTTTGCCGGCACCAACGCCACCATCGCGGTGACGGTGACCGCCCTGCAGCCGCCCACCGGCATCACCGCCATCACCAATACGGCCAACCCGCAGAGCCAGGTTGATCTGGCCTGGACCAAGTGGAACAACCGCGACGTCATGATCGTGCGCTCCACCGACAATACGTTCGGTACGCCGACTCCGAATACGGTTTACACGGCGGGCAACACCATTTCGGGTGACAGCGTGATCTATAAGGGCAGCGGCACCAGCTTTACCGATACCGGCTTGGGCGCTGGCTCGACCTACTACTACCGGCTGTACAGCGAGAACTACGGCTACTACTCGGATTCCACCGGCAGCGGCGCCAATACCAACGTGACCCTGGCTGGCTCGGCGCCCAGCGCGCCCACGGCGAACGCGGCCACTCTGGTGACGACCGCTTCCTTCCAGGCCAACTGGACCGCGCCCATCAGCGGCGATCAGACCGGTTACCGCCTGGATGTGGCCAATGATGCCGGCTTCACCAGTATGCTGGGCAGCTACAACAACCTGAACGTGAACAATGTCACGGCCTATTCGGTCAGCGGGCTCACGGCGGGCAACACCTACTACTACCGTGTGCGCGCCTACAACGGCGCAGGTACCAGCGCCAACTCCGGCACAACGACGGTGACCCTGCCCACCACGGCCACGGTGGCCATCGAGGACATCCCGGCCAGCGGGGCCAGCACGAACCTGACGTGGACCGCCACCATCGGCGCGAACTACGATGTCTACTATAGCGACAGCGATCCCAGCGGTT
>CAYTVN010000173.1:0-7588 GCA_964441655.1 uncultured Verrucomicrobiota bacterium
ACTTCCGCTCAGGCCGATGGTCATGCGTGAAAAGGTTCCATCCAGGGCGGAGGACACCACCAGGGATTCGATATTGTATCCGCGCCGGGCAAACACCTGGGCCACCCGGGCCAGCACGCCGGGCTTGTTGGCCACGTAGACACTGAGGGTATGCACGCCGGATTGCTGGGAGACCGTTGGATTGGCAATGGAAGTAGTCATAGTTATGCCTCTGCGATTCGCTCAGGTGGAGCCCGTCGGTTTGTCCATCTTGTACTTCGGCGCATCGAGGATCATGTCCTCCAGGGGCCGGCCGGCGGGGATCATGGGATACACATTTTCACCCTTTTCCACCTCGGCATTAATCACGCACGGACCGTCGTTATAATCCATGGCCCGCTTGAGAATCTTGCGAATATCGGCGGCCCGCTTCAGGGTGAAGCCCTTGGCGCCCGGATAGCTGTCGGCCAGCTTGGCGAAATCCGGATTGCCTTCCAGATCCACACCGCTTTCCCGGTTGTCGAAGAACAGTTCCTGCCACTGACGCACCATGCCCAGATAGTGGTTGTTCAGCACAAGCACCTTCACCGGCAACTTGTGATTGGCCGCGGTGGCCAGCTCACACAATGTCATTTGGAATCCGCCGTCGCCCACGATGGCCCACACCTGATCCTTGGGTCTGGCAAACTGGGCCCCGATGGCAGCCGGGAAACCATACCCCATGGTGCCCGCCCCGCCGGAGCTGAGCCAGCCATCCGGTCGCTCGGTGCGATTGAACTGGGCCGACCACATCTGATGCTGTCCCACATCGGTGGCGATGATGGCCTTGCCGCCGGTCATCTTGTCCAGCTCGTGCAGAATGTGCTGCATGCGAAGGCCGCCCTGCTTGCGGTACTTGAGCGGGAACTTCTTCTTGTAGCCATCCAGCTTGTTGAGCCAGTCCGCGGTATCCAGCTTGCTCACGTGACGCATCAACTCCTCCACCACTTCGCGAGCATCGCCAAGACAGTAGTGGTGCACGTTGATCATCTTGTTAATTTCGCCGGCATCCATGTCGATGTGCATGCGCACCGCATCACGGCAGAACTTGGAGGCCTGCCCGATGATACGATCGTCGTAGCGCGAACCGATGGAGAGGACCAGGTCACACTCCACCATCGCTTTATTGGCATAGGCGGTTCCGTGCATGCCCAGCATGCCCAGGGACAGCGGATGGGATTCCGCCACGGCGCCCTTACCCAGCAAGGTCGTGGTCACGGGTGCTTGCAGCGTTTCGGCCAGCCGGCGCACCGCGTCCCAGGCTCGCGAAATCAACACCCCATGTCCCAACAACAGGACCGGACGTTTGGACTTGCTCAGCGCGGCCGCCATGGCCATCACCTTGGCCTTGTCCACCGGAATGATCGGGTTGTAACCGGGCAGGTCCATGGCGGGATCCAGGTCGCCGGTAAAATGCCCCGAGCTCACATCCTTGGGAATGTCCATCAACACCGGCCCGGGACGCCCCGTATTTGCGATGTGAAAGGCTTCCTTCACGATACGCGGAATGTCGTTCGTCTTCTTGATCAAATAACTGTGCTTCACCACCGGCATGGTGATGCCAAACACGTCCGCCTCCTGGAAAGCATCCTTGCCCAGCATGGGCGAAATGGTCTGCCCGGTGATCACCACCATGGGCACGGAATCCATATGCGCCGTCATGATGCCGGTCACCGTATTGGTGGCTCCCGGCCCACTGGTCACCAGCACCACGCCCGGCTTGCCCGTCACCCGGGCATAGCCATCGGCGATATGGGTCGCACCCTGCTCGTGCCGCACCAGCACCAGCTTGATCTTCGTCTTGGTGGTCACAATGGCGTCAAAAATCGGAATGGCTGCCCCACCCGACAAACCCCAGATGTACTCCACCCCCTGCTTCTCCAGCCCCTTCACCAGAGCCTGCGCACCATCCATGGCCTGCTTACTGACCGCAGCACCCACCACCTCAATCTTGGCGGACGACTTGCTCTTTTTATCGGATGACTTGGACTCTGATGCAGAAGCACTCATATAAACCTCGCGTTATTCAAAGCAACATAGGCCTTATAACCAAATAAGCAACAACAATGTTCACATATTTTATGCAACATCGGCACGGTCTTCATAGATGCGCAAAGAAATAGCTATTTTTTCAGCAAACATGCGGTCAGCGACGGAGCGACACTGCACACTTTAGGTTAGCAGAACCTTTGCGCCTGTCTTTTTGCCCATCATTTCGGATGCATCGCCTTGATTTACAGCTAGTTCCAGCATTCCGTCTGAACCTATGAGGGCCAGGGGCATCCCTGATGGAACGTCGGCGTAGGTGCGTGCGATGCCCTTCAACTTCAGTTTGCCCAGCTGAACGATCGCATCCGGACCGCGATCAGCCACCAGGGCGGCGGGCAGATTCGTGATCAAGTTGCCGAAGTGATCCACATGTAGAACCTGCCCTTCCAGCGTGCGGCCATGCAACACGGGGGTGAGCCAATCGGGTTCAAAACAGGAGTCCACCGGATCAGCCAGGCGCTCCAAGCGAACGCCTTTGGCCAGCAGACCGGCCGCGTACGCAAAGATATCGCGTCCGTGGAAGGTTGCGCTGGCATCTCCCGGACGAACCACGCCCGCTTTGATTCGCCAAATCCGGGCCTTTGGGTGCTGCTTTAGTATCCAGGCGAACAGTCCATTGTCGGGTCCCAGCCAGAGCTGGCCACCGGCTTCTATCACGAGGGCGGCCCGATCCGTCCCCACCCCGGGATCCACCACCGCGACGTGAAGGGTGCCTGCGGGAAAGGTCCATCCGAATTGACGCAATACCCAGGCGGCCGAGCGTATATCGTGCCTACGAATGTCGTGGGCCGCATCCACCACCCGGGCCTCCGGACATTGTCGGTAGATGACACCCTTCATGGCCGCCGCATAACCATCGCGGGATCCAAAGTCTGTCAGCAACGTGATGAGCGGGGAGCTTTTCATTGTATTCTCCTGAAAGAGGGATTTGCAGCAGGCCTTAGGATCGCTACTGTCTATCGCGGAGGCAATCATGGAAAAGCTGGTCAAAGAGATGCTCGAGCAGTTAGGCGAAAATCCGCAGCGCGAAGGATTGCTGAAAACTCCACATCGCGTATCGGAAGCCTGGAAATTTCTGACCCGCGGCTACCATCAGAAGGTGGACGACGTCATCAACGGCGCCATCTTTGAGTCCGAGTCCCATCACATGGTGATTGTGAAGGACATTGAGATCTACAGCATGTGCGAGCACCATCTCCTGCCCTTCTTTGGGCGCTGCCACATCGGCTATATTCCCTCCGGCAAGGTTATTGGGGTCAGCAAACTGGCCCGGCTGGCGGACATGTTCGCCCGCCGCCTGCAAATTCAGGAGCGTTTGACCCAGCAGATCGCGGACGCCTTGATGGATTCACTCAAGCCGCTGGGGGTGGGCGTGGTCATCGAGGCACAACATCTGTGCATGATGATGCGCGGAGTGGAAAAGCAGAACTCAGTGATGATGACATCCGCCGTTCACGGCGCCTTCCGGGATTCGCTCTCCACCCGCACCGAATTCCTCAAACTGCTGGAGCGTCCTTCGCGACATGTTTGAGCAGTGCAACTGGCGGAGGGAGTGAGATTCGAACTCACGGGGCCCTTGCGAGCCCGACGGTTTTCAAGACCGTTGCCTTAAACCACTCAGCCATCCCTCCGCGTATACTATGACACGGTTTTTCCGCCTGTGGCGGACCCGCCTCTGGCGGGCAAGACCGTTGCCTTAACTCCCCTCCGCGACGTAGGGCAGAACGTAACACACCCGGCTCCGGAGTGTGAATCCAGAAGCCGGGTGTTTGTTTAGCCGGATTGGTGCAATTAGTCCAGCGAAGCGGAACGCCACCAGAGGTGATGCTTCTCTTCCAATTCGTCCACTGACGGATAGGCGTAGAACTTCACTTCCGCCTGATCCCCGACGAAGAAGCCCCGGCGGATGGTCCGGAAGAAGGCCACCAGCTTGGGATTGCGCTCCACCGTCTTGGCCGCCTTCTCCGCCACAGCCACATCGTTGATGCAGTCCACGATATGGTCGGGATTGGTGTAGGGAAGATAGCCGGCCAGACGCCCGTCCGCTTCGCGATCCAACAGGGAATCGGCAAACAGGATGCGCGGCACGCTGACAGGATTCTTCGGATCGGTAATGAATTTCGCGAATTTGGCCGGAGGCAGGAACGACACCACGCGGGGCGTGGCCGGGCACAGCTCCGTGTAGAGGTTGGGGCCGCGGGTTTCCTGGGCTTCGTTGTAAGGTTTCCCCTCGATGCTCAGCACCCGCCCGTCGCGTGTTACCAGGTAGAGGTTCTTCAACGCCTTCAGAGGCAGACGCTCCAGCACACGATAAATGGCCACATATTTGCTGTGACGCGGCGAGCCGTCGGGATGAGGCTGGCAACGGGACTCGATATCCGCGACCGACCACTCATTTCCCAACGCGGCCATATCCACCTCGAAAAACACGCCGTTGCCGGAGGTGTGTTTCCGCGTGCCCACGGACATGTAGGCGCCGAATTCGGCCGGACTGAGATGGGAAGCCACCAAAGCTTCTCCCTGATAGCACATGAAATAGAGATATACGCGCATGAGCAGTCCTCCCTTTATCAGTTACCGAGATTCAGCCAGTGCCCTATGGCCGGTGCATACTTCACAATCAAACCCGCGAACACGATGCTGACCATGGTCATCAGCTTGATCAAAATGTTCAGGGACGGTCCGCAGGTGTCCTTGAAGGGATCACCCACCGTATCACCCACCACGGCAGCCTTATGGGCCAACGAACCCTTGCCGCCCAAGTGACCAGCCTCAATGTACTTCTTGGCGTTATCCCAGGCTCCGCCGGAATTGGCCATGAAGACCGCCACCGAGAAGCCGGCGGTCAGCCCGCCCACCAGCAAGCCCATGATACCGGACACGTTCAGGACCAGACCGACCACCACCGGGATGGCGATGGCCAGAATGGAGGGCAGCAGCATTTCGCGCTGTGCGCCTGCCGTCGAGATGGCCACGCACCGCGCATAGTCAGGCCGCTCGGTGCCTTCCATGATGCCGGGCTTTTCTTTGAACTGGCGACGCACCTCCTGAACCATGGCGAAGGCCGCGCGACCCACCGCCTTCATGGTCAGGGCGCTGAACACGAACACCGACAGCACGCCGATAAACGAACCCACCAGCACCTTGGGGTTCATGAGGGTGGCGTCGTACAAGGTCATAAAGTCCTTGAGGCTGGCCTTGCGGGCCGCCAGGCGCTTGCCATCCACCAGAACCGGCGAGTTCTTGACCAGTTCGCCGACTTCGTTCACCAGCAGGCTGACTTCTTTCCCTTCCACCACCACATCAACCGCCGCATCGCCCGTTCCTTCAAAGGCGCTGATGGTGAAGTATTGCTGGCTTTCCCGGTTGCCCTCTTCAGCACCCGGCAGGAAGAACGCATACTTCTTGTTATAGTCAGCCCCGACGCTGATCACGCGATAGGCCTCGCCATCCGCCGGCGCCTCGTAGTGTGAGGCCGCCTCGCGATGGATGCCCACCCGGACTTCTTCCACGTAGCTGGCCAGCAAAGCCAGGGCCGTCAACGCCGCGGAGCCGATGGCGAACCCCTTGCCGATGGCGGCGGTGGTGTTGCCCAGCGAGTCCAGCGCGTCGGTGCGCTGCCGAACTTCCTTGGGCAATTCGCTCATCTCCGCATTGCCGCCCGCGTTGTCGGCAATGGGACCATAGGCGTCCGTGGCCAGGGTGATGCCCAGGGTGGACAGCATGCCCACAGCAGCGATGCCCACACCATAGAGACCGGCCAGCAGATCCTGAAAGCCGTGCATGACGGCAAAGCTCAACAAGGTGCCCACGCACACCGCGATGACGGGAATCCAGGTGGACAGCATGCCCTCGGCGATGCCGCCGATGATAACGGTGGCCGGCCCCGTGGCGGCTTGTTCGGCAATAAACTGGGTCGGCTTGTAATCGGAGGCGGTCGCCCATTCCGTGCCTTTGCCAATAACAATACCGAGCAGTACGCCGATGGTGATGGACCAGAACACGCCCACCGGCATGGCCAGAGCATCCACCATAAACCACGCGCCCACGATGATGAGCGCGCTGGAGACATAGATGCCGCGATTCAACGCCGCCAGCAGCGTTTTCATGTTGGCGTCCTCGCGGGTGCGCACCAGGAAGATACCGAAAATGGAGAGCACGATGCCAATGGCAGCCAGCAGCATGGGCGCACACAGGAAGGCAAACGTCTTGGTGGCATCCCAGCCCGCCACCGTGGCGGCGGCCACCCCGAGGGCGGCGGTAGCCAGCACTGAACCGGCATAGCTCTCGTACAGGTCTGCGCCCATGCCAGCCACATCACCCACGTTGTCACCGACATTATCCGCAATGGTCGCCGGATTGCGCGGATCGTCTTCCGGAATACCCGCCTCGACCTTGCCCACCAGGTCCGCGCCTACATCGGCGGCCTTGGTGTAGATGCCGCCACCCACGCGGGCAAACAAGGCCTGGGTGGAAGCGCCCATGCCGAAGCACAACATGACCACGGTAATGGTCTCAAGGTTCATGGGGTGCCCACCGAACGCGAGATGATGATACTTGTAGAGATAGAGGAACCAGCCCGTGATATCGATGAGGGCCAGGCCCACCACAGTCAGACCCATCACGGAACCGGCCCGAAAGGCGATGGTCAAACCACGGTTCAGGGACTCACTGGCGCCCTGGGCGGTGCGCGAGGAGGCGGCCGTGGCCGTCTTCATGCCGATGAAACCCGCCAGACCGGAGAACAATCCGCCGGTTAGAAATGCAAATGGAACCAGCCGATGCTGCACGCCCAGCACGAAGGCCATATAGGAGAGCAGAGCCACCAGCACGACGAAGACAATACCCACGACCTTGTATTGACGGCGCAGATAGGCATAGGCGCCTTCGCGCACATAGCCGGCAATTTCCTGCATGCGGGCATTGCCGGGATTGGCAGAAATGATGGAGCGATAGAAGAAGAACGCCATCACCAGCGCGGCAACACCAGCTGCGGGCGCGGCCCACCACCAGTTGGGAAGAATCCGAGGATCCACCGCCGCCGCGGCCTCACCTTCCGCCCAGGCGGGAATCGCCAGGGTTGCCCACACTCCCACCCAACTCAACCTACGCAGAACGCTGTTCATGCCATGTCCTTCTCGACCGAGTATCCGGTCGCTTGGTTGGCAAAAAACGATAGGCAGGCATCCGGTTAAGGGCCACGCTAAAAACAGCTTTGGCGCAAATTCAGGGATTCCCTGATGCGCAGGCTCAAAGTCACACTTAGCGTTGATACCGCTACTTGATCAAAGGCGCGATGATCAGCGAAACCACGCACATCAGCTTGATCAAAATGTTGATGGATGGACCGGCCGTGTCCTTGAAGGGGTCACCCACCGTGTCACCCACCACGGCGGCTTTGTGCGCGGGCGAACCTTTTCCGCCGTGAAGTCCGTCTTCGATGGCCTTCTTGGCATTGTCCCAGGCGCCGCCCGAATTCGCCATAAACAGCGCCATCATAACGCCTGACACCTGAACGCCG
>CAYTVN010000174.1:0-7561 GCA_964441655.1 uncultured Verrucomicrobiota bacterium
CTGCCCGTAGGTCTCGGTGGCCACGAGCAGGGTGTGTCCGCCGGACACCAGCAGTACGAGCGCAGGCAGCACCTGATCGAAGGCCAGGGGCTGGTCGAGCAATACCGAATAGAGGTGCGCCTCCAAATGATGGACACCCAGCACGGGCACGCCAAGACGCACGGCCAGCGCCTTGGCCGCGCTGAATCCCATGATCAGGGAGGTGGCGAGGCCGGGGCCGCGGGTGGCGGCAACCGCATGGATGTCGGCCCAATTCAGGCCGGCTTGATCCAGGGCTTCCTGCAGCAGGTGCGGTAGAACTTCCAGGTGGGCGCGGGCCGCCACTTCCGGCACCACCCCACCATAGACGGCATGGCGTGCGATCTGGCTGTAGATCACATTGGCGCGAATGGTGCGGCCATCCGACACCACGGCCACGGCGGTCTCATCACAGGACGTTTCAATGCCCAGCACATTCACACGCGCGTCACTTTCGGCATTACATCGTGCGCCCGGGGTCGGACGACCGCACGGCCAGCGTCCCGGACTCGGTTTGGGCGGCAAAGCGGAGGATACCCTTCAACACTTCCACCGCCCGCCGAAGCTGCACGTCCTCCACCGGCTTGGTCACCGGCTCCGCCTCATCCTCCATCAAATCGCTGTCTTCGTCATCCCCCGGTGACTGGGCGGCTCGCTGCATTTGCAGGGTTCGCCAGTCTTCGGGTGGCATGGGCACCACGATGTCCGGTTCGATGCCGCGTTCGTGGATGACCTCTTTGGAGGGCGTGTAGTACTTGGCGGTGGTCAACCGGATGGCGGTGCCTTCGTCCATGCTCAGCACGCTCTGCACCGAGCCCTTGCCAAAGGTTTTCTCCCCGATCAGCACCGCGCGCCGGTGATCCTTGAGGGCTCCCGCCACAATCTCGGATGCGCTGGCGCTGCCGGCATTGACCAGGATGGCCAGCGGGATATCCATGTAGCGCTTGCGGCCACGCGATTTGTAGACCTCATTGTCCTTCTCGTCACGGCCCTGGGTGGAAACAACAATCTGGTTGCGCTCGAGGAACTTGCTGGCCACGTCGATGGCAGAACTCAACAGACCGCCGGGATTGTTGCGCAGGTCGATGACCAGGGCCCGGATGTTTTTCTCCATGAGGCCATCCAGCTCTTTCTGCAGCATCTCCGCGGTGGGCTCGCTGAACTGGGTCAGGCGGAGATAACCGATGCCGTCCTCGAGCACCTTCACGTCCTTTACGCTGGCCACTTCAATGATGGCCCGTTCGATCTCGACCGCCTTGAACTCCTGGGTCTTGGAACGCAGGATGCGCAAGGTGATCTTGGTCCCAGGCGCGCCGCGCAATTTTTTGACCGCCTCCTGCAGGGAGTAGCCCTCGGTGGAAACCCCGTCAATTTCCATGATTTTGTCGCCCGCCAGCAAGCCGGCCCGAAAGCCCGGGGTATCCTCCATGGGGGCCACGATGGTCAGGATGTTGTCCTTGAGGCTGATCACGATGCCCAGCCCGCCGAACTGGCCCGAGGTGTCATCCTTCATGTCTTTGTACATGTCGGCATCCATAAACTGGCTGTGCGGGTCCAGCGATTGCAGCATGCCCTGCAGGGCTCCGGTGATCAGGTTGGAATAGGCGACTTTATCGGCCTCCACATAATGCATGCGCACCTGCTCCACCACGCGGGTAAACAGGGCCATCTGATTGTAGGCATCGTCGCGGTCGGAAGCGCCCAGGTCCTGCGAATACAGACGGGCGCCGGCCAGCAGATTAATACCCAGGAGGGCCAGCACAATGACCCATCCCAAACGTCGGCCCAACATGCGAATCGACATAACGTTCTCCCAAGCTCGTGGGAACTGCCGCAGCAGCTTCCATTAGCGGGCAAGGTTATCCTGTGCCGACGCCTCATGCAACTGCGCAAGAACCGTGCGGCTTACGGGTGGCAAAGTTTGCGCTCATTCGACGGATAGGCTAATCTGGCGTCATGTCGGAACAACAACCCAACCCGAATCCGGCACCGTCTGGCTCGGCGCATCACTTGTATACCAAGGAGAAGCGTGCCATGCGGCCACGCGAGCGTCTCGTGGAGGGGAACAAGGCCCCGGACACCGAGGAATTTGAGCGGGACAACCGGACCAATCCGGCCATGCAATACATGATGGCCAATCTGCGCCGGTTTGGCCTGGTGCTCGGGGGCATGGTGCTGCTGCTGTTTGTCAGCACCCTGGTATTGCGCATGCTGTGGGCGATTTCGGATCGCAAGGTGGAGCGCTCCACCAGCCCGCGTCCGGCCCCCGTGGTCGAAAGCCCGGCACCCATCGGCACCAATCCGCCAGCCAAAAACGCCGCAACCGCACCCAGCTCAGCCGATTTGAACACCGAAGCCCTGCGGCGCGCCGTCTTTCTGGCCAAGCACGGCGAAGCGCTGGAGCGAAGCGGCAATCGCGCGGAAGCGATTGTCCGCTACCGGGAGGCGCTGGACATCTGGCCCTACCTGACCACGGTCTGGGGTCAGCTTGGCCGGCTCTACCTGCTCAATCGCGACTATCCGCGCGCACAAATTGCCTTGGAGAAGGCGGTGGAAAACAACCCCGGGGAAGCGAACCTGCTCAATGATCTGGGGGTATCGTATCTGTATCAGGGCAAAACGCAGAAGGCGCGCGACCTGTTTGATGCGGCCATGGAAGTGGACCCGCAATATGCGCCCAGCCTGTTCAATATCGCCCTCTGCTACATCAACCAGAACGATGCCGGCAACGCGCGTGATCACCTGGTCCGCTACCTGCGCCTGAAAGCAGATGATGCGCGCGCCTTGCGGGAACTGGCCTTCCTGGATGCCCTGGAAAAACGCTACGAGGACGCCATGGATGGGCTGGAGAAAGCCCTTTCCTACGCGGCGGACTGGCCCCTGCTGTACTTTGATGCGGCGGCGGTATCCGCCTTGATGGGCCGGCCCGACCAGGCGGTCAGTTACCTGGAAAAAGTGGAACCACTGACCGATCCGGCAACGGTCTACCAGCTCTATCAGGAGCCCGCCTTCCGGGAAATACGCCTCACCGAACTGGGCAAGCTGTTCGAGCAGGAACTGGCCAAACGGGCGCGCGAACGCGTAGAAGAAAAAACCGAGCGTGTGGTCGTTCCCACGTCCAGCGAACCCATGTGGTCGACCTCGGAGCAGGCGACCGAGAAAAAACGCTGAGCTCTGACGCGCCGTGTATCAGCGCCAGCGGGTGATGCCTTCGGATTGAAGACCCCGAACCGGATCCATGCGCCAGCACAGGGTATGATCATCGTCCAGCAGCATGGATGTCCCCTCCGGTCCCACCACTTGGACCCAGCCTTCGTCCAACGCTGAAGGTTGCGCCTGATGGGATGGCCGTACGGCGCTTAACCAACCCGGTGTCCAATCCGGATCTCCTTCCGCACCAGTGGCGATCAGACCCGCCGCGGCCACATCCTCGCGCCGATCCAGGACTTCGGTTTGCCAGGCGGGTTGCCGCGAACCCGCGAGGAGCGCCGACGCGCCACCCCGGCTCAAACGCAGCAGCAATCCACCGGCGCCGGACGCGGCATTTGGCGTAGCTGGCTGCGGGTGCATCACCTGCCAGCGCCAACCGCCGGGTGCTTCACCCTGGTCGCCCCGGCTCAATTCCACAAGTGTAAGGCCGCGCTGCCGGGCCTGCTCCAGCACGCGCTGCAACGCAGGTGAACGCCGGGCCTGCAGGGGCAGCCATAGCTGGCGGACCGGCACTTCGTCCAGCAGAGTCGGCAGAGCACCCGCGACGTCCACGCTATTCCTGGTCAGCACCACCGCATGCAATCCGTTTACGCCGCGACTGTGCAGCCATCGCACCATGGCCCGGCTGCGATGGGCCGGTCCGGGATCCACCAGTACATCCTGCCAGCCGAGTCCATCCGCCAGGACGGACAGGGTGCGCCCCATGGGCGTCATCGCGAGTTCCATGCGCCGCGACAAGACCGGCCACCAACCGGTGACCAGCAACAGCAGCGGCAAGGCCAGGGCAACCGCCCATCGCTGATAGCGTCGCAAAAAGGCCAGGCCGATCAAGGCGGCATACCACGCCAGCGACCACCACCAAGCGGGGGCGGCGACAAAGATATGGCCGCCCGGACAGCGATGGAACCCATCCACCAAGGTCAGCAATAGGTGAATCAGGGCCCGCCCGGAATGGTTGAATATTTCCGCGCCCCAGGTGGAAAACCAGCCCAGGGTCAAAATCAAACAGCCATTCAGCAGGATCAGGGAAGCGAGCGGAACGACCAGCAGATTCGCCACCAAGCCAATGGGCGAGAACAAATTGAAGTATTGCGCGGTCATGGGGAGCGAGGCCAGCCAAGCCGCCACGGTGACCACCAGCAGCGACACCACCGGCCGACCGGCGCGCGCCAGCCACAACCGCCAGCGGGGAGCGCTGGCGGGCAGTTCAGGACTCAATCGCTGGAGGAGAGGCTGGGACAACGGATCCACCAGCAGCATCAGGCCCGCCACCACGCCGAACGAAAGAAGAAACCCCGCCTCCCAAAGCTGCCCGGGTGCCACACCCAGAATCAGCAAAGCGGAAAGTGCCAGAGCGGATGGTCCATCGGGGCGACGTCGAAAGGCATAGGCGGACCAGAACACGCAGGCCATGATACACGCCCGCACGGCAGAAGCGGCCAGCCCCGTGCCCAGTGCATACAGGACCAGCAAGGGTCCCATTACATAGATCCACCGCGTTTGGGCAAAACCCAGAGCCTTTAGCGGGATGAGCAGCAGGCTGGCCAGAATGACGACATGGGCGCCGCTGATGGCCGCAATATGCAACGTACCGGTCCGGCTGAAAGCTCGATGAGCGCGATCAGGAAGTGCCTCGCGGTAGCCCAGCATGAAGGCGCGCATGACCCCCACCGCATCCGGGTCCCGCTCGATCCCCCGCGCCAACAAGGCCGAGCACGCCCGCCGTCCGGCCAGGCATCGCTCGCGCAGCCAGAAGCCATGGCCCGCATCGAGCAAATGGCCCGCATCGGAACGGACTGTCATATGAAACGCAGGCGCCTGACCGGGCTGGGCCGGACTACGGGTAGCCGGTCCTTCAAAAAGCCAGCGTTGGCCATAGCGCACCGCCGGGGAGCCCGGGCCCGGTGTCCACCGGACTTCACCGCATCCGCTCGCGCTCTGCCAAACCCCCGCCCTCATAACCGCCTGAACACGAACGGGAAACTGCCACACCCGCTCCCCCTGGTCATAGGTCAGCTCCATGGGGTCATCGCCCACCACCGCCACCATGGTCACGCGTTCCCGGTCCCGGCTCGTAACCACGGTCACGTCATTCGGAGCCACCGTGTGCTGGATGCTGCCCAGGCTGGCCATGCCGGACAAAAGAACGGCCAAGTGCAAGAACAACGCTCCCACCACGGGGCGCTTCATCCATAAGCTCCACCCCAGCATCAAACCTGCAGCGGAAAGAGTGAGCGGCACCGGCCAGCTCCACGTTGCCGCCAGCAACAAGCCGAGTACGTAGCTGGAGGTAAGTCCGAGCAGCGGGCGCCGCAGGGCCGGGGCGGACACGCGGACAGGATTCAAAAATGATTCAACATGGACGGAGGACGATGACATTCCAGTTATCCGGGCCCTTTCGACATCGACCAGACTACTCCAGCCGTCAAGCCGGTCACACGGGCGAGCTATAACAATCGCAATAAACCGAAATCCAGAATGCGTTTGACACCCCTTCCCGCAGACCGCTAGTGTCATCACGCAACGCTCTACCGGCTTGTGTGTATTAGGAGATTGTCATGGCCAAGGCATTAAAGGCGTTTATCGTAATTCTGTTGCTGCTGTCCATTGCGTCCCTCGTCCTGGGCATCATGCTGTTCAGCAAGCGTGAAGTGCTGAAAGCGCGCACGCAAAAGAACGAAGCGGCCCTGGCTAAAATTTCCCAAAATCTGCGTTTCGATGGTTTTAACGTGGCGGAACTGGTGGCCCAGGATGAAGCGGGTCTGCTCGCCATGGATGCCCCCCTGAGCCGTCTGTCCGCCGCGGCGGACAATCAATACAACGAATTACAGCTGACCAAGGAAGACCTCGCCCGCACCAAGACCGAATTGGCCACCACCAAGGACGAGCTGACCGCGACCCAGGGTGAGCTGACGCGGACGCAGGAGCAGGTACAGCAGCTCAATGCCACGGTGACGGCGAAGAATGCTGAAATCGCCACCAAGGAAGACACCATCGCCGGTCTGGAGCAGGAAAAGGCCACCCAGCAGACGCAGATTGACGAACTCAACAACAAGATCGCCACCATGGAAGACGAGAAGCAGGACTTGAACGACAAGGTGGTGACGCTGGAGCAAACCATCGTTGATCTGGAAGCCCTGAAGGGTGAAAGCATCGGTCGACCCCTCCCCCGCGGTATTTCCGGCAAGGTCATGCTGGTCAACAAGGACTGGAATTTCGTGGTGTTGAACATCGGCAGCAAGGACGGGTTGGTTCCCAATGCCGAAATGCTGGTCCACCGCGGCGACAAGCTTGTGGGCAAGATCCAGATCAGCGGCGTGGCCAAGGAAATGGCCATTGCCGACATCAATTCCGCGTGGTCCGTTTCGCAAGTTCGGGAGGGTGACTTCGTTGCTGCCCAATAAAACACAGGCAATTCTGGCCATATTGGCCACCGTGCTCTTCATCGCCCTGATCACCCTGCAGGTGCTCGAGCTGATGCATTACAGCAGCCCGCCTTCGGTTTGGCCGGGTTGATTCAGGCCCATGAAAGCGCTCCTTTTCACGCTCCTGTTCCTGGCAGGCTTGGGTGTAACCGGCTGCGCCACTCGTGATCCGGACGCCGAATCGGATATTCCCTGGAATTCGCCGCAATCGTGGGAAGGCGCGCCCGGTATACCCGGTTTGGAAACGCGCTAGACCATTTCTGCACAAAAGAAGAGGCCGATGGGATGCCCCATCGGCCTCTTCTTTTTGGTTGGAATGCGTTCAGCCCGCGATGAGCGCTTCGGCAATCTGGATGGCGTTCTGGGCCGCGCCCTTCCAGATGTTGTCGCCTGAACACCACAGGACGAGGCCGTTATCGGAGCTCTGATCCTTGCGAATGCGCCCGACTTGAACCTCGTAATGCCCTGAGGCTTGTAACGGCATCGGGTACACACTGTGCTTGGGATCATCCACCACCTGCACGCCGGGCGCCTTTTGCAGAATCTCGCGGGCCTGCTCGGGGCTGAGCGGCCTCTCGAATTCGACATTGATGGCAATGCTATGCCCATTGATGACCGGCACGCGCACGCAGGTATTGCCCACCCGGATGGAGCCGTCACCCAGGATCTTGTGGGTCTCCTTGCGCATCTTGATTTCCTCGGTGCTCTCCCCCGACTCATCCTTGAAGGAGCCGACGGCGGGCAGCACGTTGAAGGCAATCTGGTGCGGATAGACCTCGCGGGGCAGCGGCTGACCGGCCGCCCAGGCCTTGGCCTGGGCCTCCAACTCCTTGACCGCAGGCGCACCGGTTCCCGATACCGCCTGGTAGGTGCTGGCCACAATACGCTTGATACGGGCCACCCGGTGC
>CAYTVN010000175.1:0-7560 GCA_964441655.1 uncultured Verrucomicrobiota bacterium
CGCACAGCGGAAAAATCCTCTCCGGTGGTGTGGATGCCAACGCCCTGCACAAACCCAAGCGCTTCTTCGGTGCGGCCCGCAACATCGAGGGTGGGGGCAGCCTGACCATCGTCGCCACCGCCCTGGTGGACACGGGAAGCCGGATGGTCGAAGTGATCTTTGAGGAATTCAAAGGCACCGGCAATATGGAGTTGGGCCTGGACCGGCATTTGGTGGACAAACGTATATTCCCTGCCATCAACATAGAAAAATCAGGTACTCGTAAGGAAGAGTTGCTGCTTCATCCGGATGAATTGGCCAAAATATGGATTCTGCGCAAAGCCCTGAATGGGGTGCCCGCCGTGGAAGCCATGGAATTGATCGTCAACCGCCTGAAGAAGACCAAAAGCAACGCGGAATTCCTGCTGGCCCTGCAAGGCTGAACAGCGTGTCCGAAGATCGGACCATCACCACCACGTCCTTGCGCAAACACAGCGCATGGGCGTGGTGTGCCTTGATCTTGTCGGTGCTGTTGCATGCCCTGCTTATAGCCAGGCTTCCAGCGCTGCTTCTCGGCGGGTTGCAGCAAGAAACTTTGTTTCCCGATTACCCGTCCATTGCCCTCGATCGGGTGGAGCGTACCCCTCGTCCGGCCCCCCTGTTGCCGGATCGTTTTCGTCCGGAAAACCCCGGCGAACTCGAAACGTTGTGGGCCGAACCAGGCCCTCCGCGGCCCTCGGCCTCGCTGGAGCTTCCGGTACCTGAGTTACCCGAAGTATCGACCGGACCGGTACAGGGAGAAGCGGAAGCGCTGGCCGAACCACCGACGGAAGCACCCACTGCCGCGTGGGATCCGCGGCAGGACGTCCTGCAGATCGAGCGAGCTCAACTGGATGATCGCGAAGCAGCTCTGCCCCGGCGATGGTCAACCGCCGCGCCACGCACCGACCGGGTTCCTGATGTGGTGCTGCCCATGGAGCTGGCCGCCGACCCGGTCATGGATGAGCCCGGTGCGTTGCCTCCAGGTATCGAGTCACTCAGCCGTCCCACGCTGCGCACCGATAGCCGGCCCTCGGGCTTGGAAATCGGCCCCGCGTCCACCTTGCCAGGCGCACGAACGGAGGCACTGGGTTTGCCTCAACTGGAGGAACGTGCACTGCCTGAAGATTCTGAGAATCCAGAACCGGTGGAAAGTTATTTAACAATCGTTTCACGCGCCTACCGGCCCTCCGATGAACCGGAGTATTGCTATCTTGAAATCCGCATTTCACGGCGCAGCGAGGCCACGCTTCCGGTATTGCCCAAGGATATCATGTTCGCGCAGGACTGCTCGGAAAGCATGACCCCGTGGAAGCTCGCGGAGTGCAAGCGGGGATTGATTCGCTGGCTGGACCAGTTGAACCCAGGGGATCGGTTTGATGTCCTGGCTTTTCGTGACACCGCCACGCGGTGTTTCGGGGAATGGCGGCCGTTTACCCCTGGCAATAAGGCGCAAGCGCTGTCCTTCATTGAAGGCCTTCGCGCCCAGGGCAACACCGATGTCTACGCTTCGCTACAGGCTGCGCTTTCGGCGGAACGCGTGCCCGGGCGGCCATCCCTGCTGGCCCTCATCACCGATGGTCGCCCGACCACCGGTGTTACCACCAGTTCGGAAATCATCGAGGGTTTTACCCGGAGTAACCAAGGAGGCTTGTCGGTCTTTGGTCTTGGGGGCGGGGCGCGGGTTAATCGATTTCTCTTGGACCTGTTGAGCTACCGGAATCGAGGCGATGTGTTGGTGGTGGAGGAAACCAGTCAGATACCCTATGCCATGGAACGTTGGGGTGGCGAAACCCGGCGGCCTGTGCTCAGCGATCTGACCTACCAGTTCAGCGGTATAGACGCATCCAGCATCTATCCCGCCACCTTATCCCATCTGTATCTGGACCGCCCCTTGACCTTATATGCCCGTGTCCCCGCGGACCTGTCACCCACTGCCTTTCAGATCATCGGCCGGAGCGGGGACCACCAGCGCGATATGGTTTTTCCTCTGGAACTGGGCAAAACCGAGCCCGGGACGGACGAAATCCGCAGCCAATGGGTGCGGCATCGCCTGTATGAATGGATTGGCCGCTACCTGCGAACACCCGACGAGGCGACGCGATCCGACATTCAAAATCTGGCCGATCGCTATGGTCAGGCCGTGCCCTATGGTTTTGGGACGACGGTACCCCGTTGGTAAACCTGTCATGAAGGGTGGTGCGCGGTTGACGGGGCGTGAAGTCACGACTACCTTAGCGCGCTTGGTTTTAAAGCATAGCAGAGGAATACTGGAATGAATGTTCGCGTAGAAACCGCAGGTCCGTGCCGCCGGGAAGTGCATATCGAAGTACCGGTGGATCAGGTAAATCGCACCTTCTCCGAGGTGGTGCAGGCCTATGCCCAGGCTGCCAAAGTGCCGGGATTTCGCCCTGGCAAAGCTCCCCGGGAGCTGATTCGCCGCCGTTTTCAGAAGGAGATTGTCACCGAGGTCAAGGAGCGCCTTATCCCGGCGGCCTATCACGAGGCGATGCAGCAGGAAAAGCTGGAGACCATCAATGTGCTGGATGTGAAGGAAAAGGAACTGGCGGAGGCCCAGCCATTTTCATTCACCATCACCCTGGACGTTCAGCCTTCGTTCGATTTGCCCGCCTACAAGGGCCTGGCGGTGGAAGGCCAGGCGGTGGCCATCGTGGACAAAGACGTGGACGATGTACTGCAGAACATCCGCGAACAAAACGCACGCTACGAAGAGGTGCAGGATCGAGCCCTGGCCAAGGGCGATCTGGCCCAGATTGATTACGCGGGCCAGCTGGATGGGGTCGCGCTGGAGACCGTGGCCGCGAAAGCCAAGGGCATGGGCGAGGGCAAGGATTTTTGGCTGATGGCGGATGAGCAGAATGAATTTCTGCCCGGCTTTGCCGCCGGTCTGCTGGGCGCCCGGGTGGGTGAATCACGCGAGATCACGGTGGAATTCCCCGCGACGTTTGTGGAACCTTCGCTGGCCGGCAAAAAAGCCGTATACCAGGTAACCGTCAAAGCCATCCGGGAAAAGAAACTGCCTGACATCGACGCGGAGTTTATCAAGGCCGTGGGCGCGGAGAGCGAAGAAGCCCTGAAGAGCCGGGTGCGCGCTGATCTGCAGAATATGCGTGAGGAGAATGAGAAGCGCCGTCAGCAGAACGAAGTGGCGCGCCTGCTTTTGCAGAACACCACCCTGGAACTGCCCGAGTCCGTCCTCCAGGAGGAAACGCGGCAGCAGGTGTATGAGATGGTTCGTCAGAGCCAGACCAGTGGGGCCAGCAAGGAAGATATTGAGAACCGCAAGGAAGAGCTGTTCGACACGGCCGCCCGCACGGCCAGTGACAAAATCAAGCTCCGCTACATTCTGCGACGCATTGCCCGGGAAGAGAAAATTGACTGCACCCAGGACGAGGTGGAGGCCCGGGTTGCCATGCTGGCCCGCAGTTGGGGGGTGGCTTTGGAAAAACTGAAAGCGGATATGCAGAAACGCAATGCCCTGGCCCAGGTGCGGGAAGATGTCATACTGAATAAAACCCTGGTATGGTTGCGTGATCAGGCTGCGGTATCTGTGAAGGCGTAAGGAAGGATTTCATGATGAACGAGCAAGGCAACATCTTGATCCCCATGGTGGTCGAACAGACCGGGCGGGGCGAGCGTGCGTACGACATCTTTTCCCGCCTGCTCAAGGAACGCATCATTTTTCTGGGTACGGCGGTCACGGATGATGTAGCCAACCTCATCATTGCCCAGATGCTGTTCCTGCAGGGTGAGGACGCAGAGAAGGACATCAACCTGTACATCAATTCCCCCGGCGGATCAGTGACCGCAGGCCTGGCCATCTACGATACCATGCAGTACATCAAGTGCGATGTGGTGACCTATTGTGTCGGTCAGGCGGCCAGCATGGGTGCGGTGCTGATGGCTGCCGGGGCGGCGGGAAAACGCTATGCCCTCCCCAATGCGCGGATCATGATTCATCAGCCCTGGGGTGGTGCCCAGGGTCAGGCCACTGACATCAGCATCCAAGCCAAGGAAATCCTTCGCCTTCGGGACCGTCTGAATGAAATACTGGCCTTTCACACCGGAAAATCTGAGGCGGATATCGCCCGGGACGCGGATCGCGATTTCTTCATGTCGGCAGAAGAGTCCAAGGCCTACGGTTTGGTGGACCTGGTAACCCAGACCCGCAAGACCGGTCGCGCGCGCTGAGGTTGTATTCATGGCCACACGCAATGAACCGTCCAAGTGCTCGTTCTGCGGGAAATCGCAGGCCGAGGTGGGGCGACTTATCGCCGGCCCCGGGGTACATATCTGTGATCAATGTGTGGGCCTTTGCCACTCCCTCATCACGCGCGAAGGTAATGCCAAGGGCAAGGTGGCGGATGACACCCGACGACCCACCGACTTGGAGGTGCCCAAACCGCACGAGATCAAGGCCGCGCTGGATGAATTTGTGATCGGGCAGGATCTGGCCAAGAAGATCCTGTCCGTTGCCGTCCACAATCACTACAAGCGAATCCGCGCCCGCCACCATCCGCACCCGGGCGATCCGCATCCTGAGGTTGAGATCGAAAAAAGCAACATCATGCTGATCGGTCCCACGGGGTCTGGCAAGACGCTGCTGGCCAAAACCCTGGCCCGCATACTGGATGTGCCTTTCAGCATGTCGGACGCCACCACCCTGACGGAAGCCGGGTATGTGGGTGAAGACGTGGAAAATATTCTGCTTCGCCTGCTGCAGGCGGCAGACTACAACGTGGCGCGTGCCGAGATGGGGATCATCTATATCGACGAGATCGACAAGATATCCAAGAAAGGCGCCAATCCTTCCATCACGCGCGATGTTTCGGGCGAAGGTGTTCAGCAGGCTTTGCTCAAGATACTGGAAGGGACCACGGCCAATATTCCACCGCAGGGTGGCCGCAAACATCCCCAGCAGGAATATATCAAGATCAACACCGAGAATATCCTGTTCATCTGTGGTGGCGCTTTCATCGGTCTGGATGACATCATGAAGCGGCGCATGGGCAAGGGGGCCCTAGGCTTTGGCACGGATACCTCGAGCGCGCTCATGGACCGCCTGGGGGCCCGTATTGAGCCCGAGGATCTGGTCCAGTTCGGGCTTATTCCGGAATTCATCGGTCGCCTTCCCGTGGTGACCATGCTGCGCCAATTGACGGAGGACGAACTGGTCCGCATTCTTTCCGAACCGCGCAATGCCATGACCAAGCAATATGCGAAACTGATGCATATGGAGGGCGTGGATCTTTCGTTCACCGATACCGCCCTGCGTGAAATGGCCCGCATTGCCATCCAGAAGGGCACCGGCGCTCGCGGACTGCGCGCCATTCTGGAACACATCATGCTTGATCTGATGTATGAGGTGCCCATCAAGGGCAACCTCAAGGAGTATCGCATCACCAAGAGCATCGTGACCGCCTCGCGTCAAAGTGCGGGTGAAGCGGACGAACCATCCAAGGTGGCTTGATGCGGAGAGTCTTCCGGCCATGCGTTTTGCCCACTTAAACAACGTATGGTTCGGCCGGCTAATCTTGCTCGGAGTAATGGGGTGCTTGAGCTCCGCGGCCGCGCTGGCGCGCCCGATTGACATCACGGTGCTGTACACCACCGATATTCACGGACATCTGCAGCCCACCAGTGACTACGACGGGAACCAGGGGGTGGGTGGTTTGCTGCGGTGCGCCACCCGCATCGAGCAGATTCGATCCGAGAAGGAGAATGTGCTGCTGGTGGACTGCGGTGATTTGATACAGGGCAGCGCGGAAAGTTATCTTACCGGTGGACGCTCCACCATTCAGGCCATGGAGTACCTGGCTTACGATGCCTGGACGATGGGCAATCATGAGTTTGACTGGGGGTTGCCCAAGCTGCTTGCCCTGCATGACGCAACCCGGCTGCCCATGCTGGCAGCCAACATAGTCGGTCGCCCGGGCAGGCCCAATCCACTTTCGAAGGTTCAACCCTTTATCGTGAAGGAATTCGATGGGGTGCGGATAGCGGTGGTCGGATTGATCACACCCGGGGTGCCCACTTGGTCAACCCCCGATCTGCTGGGCGATGCACTGTTTGAACGTTCGCTGATCGCACTGCGACGCACGATGCCGCTGGTACAGGCGGCCAAACCGGATGTGCTCCTGCTGACCACGCATCAAGGCTATCGCCCGTACGGTGATGATCATGCCAATGAAATCAATGCCATTGCAGAAGCCTTTCCTGAGTTTGACGCCATTCTCGGCGGACACTCGCATCAACCGGTGGAGCGGGCTTTGGTGGGTGGGCATACTCTGTATAGCCAGGCGGGCTATTATGGAATCTGGCTGGGACAACTCGACCTGACGTATGACTCGGTGAGCCGACGCTTAACCCAGAAACAGGCGCGGCTGCATCGGATCGGCAGTGATGTTCCGCTGCATACAGGTCTGACCGCCGTAGTCCAAACTGATCTGGATCGGGCCACCGACTATCTCGGGCGGGTGGTGGGCGAACTGGGGGATAAGCTGGGATTTCAATCCGATGCCTTGGGCCGGTCAGATGTGCAGCGGCTCATTTGCCGCGCGCTTGCTGAATCTACGGGGGCGGATCTGGTGCTGCATGGCATTCTGGATGAAGAGGCGCTCGAACCCGGGCCGGTCCGGATGTCGGATGTGTGGCGCATCGTACCGTATGAAAATCGTGCCGCGCTCATGCAGGTTACGCCGGCGGAGTTGCTGGAA
This sequence comes from uncultured Verrucomicrobiota bacterium, assembly GCA_964441655.1. Classification (GTDB taxonomy): domain Bacteria; phylum Verrucomicrobiota; class Kiritimatiellia; order CAIVKH01; family CAIVKH01; genus CAYTVN01. The sequence continues at coordinate 6,756 of CAYTVN010000175.1, forward strand.
ATACTGAATGAAAATCTCGAGCGGCGGGGCAATTTGCAGTTCATGGGGGCCTATGGTTTCACGTATGAGATTGAAGAACAGGGGGGCGTCCGCCGTGCGGTTCAATTGAAGCGGGCTGACGGCTCCACGCCCCACCCGAGACAGCGCCTGCGCGTATGCGTGAATTCCTACGTGGTAGCTTCGGGCGGCAAGCGGTTTAATCGTTTGCGTGAGATTGCCGAACGGCCGGAAACGCGGTTGCAACTGCTGCCGGTGGATACGCGCACGGCCGTCCTTGATTACTTGAAGGCGCATCGCCCACTCACCCGAGCTCAACTTCTCCAGGATGCTCCGTGAACGAGCCGCGAACCGAGACATGGTTGAGGTGGTGTCTGGCCGGCTATGCCGCGCTGCTGCCGATCTCCATTGCGTTGAGTCAGGCCCCGGCCTTCGCAGCCGGTCTGCTTATCCTCTGGATCTGTTGGCGTGACCGTAATCTTCCGCACCCCCGGCACCCGTTCACTTGGCCTGTTGCAGTGTTTGCTCTGATGGTCGTGCTCAGCCTCCTGTGGAGCGTGCGACCGTGTCAAACGGCGGCCAAATTGGATCGCCTGCTCCTGCTCGGCGTTGTTTTTGCAATTCCATGGATGATCACCCGCGGGCGGGAACCGTTGGCACGCGATGGGTTATGGCGACTGGCCATTTTGTTCATAGCCGGCGCGACCGTGCAGGCGCTCATGGACGTAGTGGCCTTGCCGTGGTCGTATCATCAGGCCGCGCAAACGCATGCGGCTTTGGTGCAGGCTGGACAACTGTCCCGGCGAGC
>CAYTVN010000176.1:0-7507 GCA_964441655.1 uncultured Verrucomicrobiota bacterium
TAGCCCTGAACCTGGCCGGTCGCACCGGGGAGGCACGCATCACCCGGGCCAAGCTGGATATCCAGCAGTTGCAGACCGCGCTCGACACCTACCGCACCGATCAAAGCCGCTATCCTTCCCAACAGCAGGGCCTGATGGCCCTGTACGAAAAACCCACGCTGGAGCCGGTGCCCGCCCGCTACCCCGCCGAGCCCTATCTGCGCGGCCGGCAGATCCCCGTGGACCCGTGGGGCTCGCCCTACATTTACCTGTCCCCCGGTCGACAGGGTGAGCGCTACGAAATCATCAGCTACGGCAGCGACGGCGAGCCGGACGGGGAAGATGATGCGGCGGATATTTCGAGCTCCACGATGCAGTGATCCGTGTCCCGTCATCCGTGATCCGTCGCATAGCGCGGATGGCCGTTTACGGATCACGGATCACCTATCCCTGCAGGGCTTCACCCTGATCGAGGTCGTGATTGCCCTGGCCCTGTGCGCCCTGGTCGCCGGCATAACCGCGGCCTCCCTACACGCCGCTCTCGGAGCGGAACGGCAGGCCGTCAGACTCCGGGAATCCCGGCGCGCCGTGGATCGTGCCCAACAGTCAACCCTCAGCCGGGACGCCATGGACCTGCGCCTGGCGGACCTGCGCGTGCACTGGACCGTGACGCCCACCGAGGAATCGTCGGGCTCCTCCACCCAGCGCGTGACGTGGACGCGATGGACGCTGCAACACCTGGAGGATGACGCGCAGCAGGCGGTCCTGTTCACCCGCGATTGAAGCGTGAGCCATGCTGCCCCCGGTGTTTGCTCCTTTTTGACTTCTGCGGCGCATGGCCACTGGAGACGGAGCGCCCTCACGCTGCTGTACGGAAGAATGCGGGACGGGGGCGTCCCGGCTCCATACGATGCTCATGCATTCCAAAAGCGTTTCGCATGACCGATGGAGACGGCGTGCCATCACGCCGTTGTACGGTTGGCATCAGGCCGGATTCCACCACAATGGGAAACCCTGCAACAGCTGGCGAAAGGGTTCGCGCAGGTGAGCGTTGCCGGCGATGAAGCGGAGGCGTCCGTTGGGCAGGCGGACCAAGATTTCCGTGAAGCCGCCCGCCCGCTCCACAATATGGGCTGCCGCCGCCACGTCCCAGACATTCAGCCCGGATTCGTAGAAGGCGTCCGCCCGGCCATCGGCCACCATGCACAGGTCCAGGGCCGCCGCCCCCATCAGGCGCAGTTTCTGGATGCGGCTCACCACCCCGTTGACCACCTGGTTGGATTCCGGATACTGGTCAAAATTACGCTCCACGCCGGTCAGGACCAAGGCGCGGTCCAAGGCCTGTGTTCCGGACACCTGGATGGGCTCCCCGTTGCAGGTCGCGGGTGACGTCTCGGATGCGGCATACAGATGGTTCAGCACCGGCGCATACACCGCGCCCGCCACCACGCGTCCCGCGATTTGCACCGCAACCGAACTGCACCAATAGGGAATGCCGTGGGAGAAATTCACCGTGCCGTCAATGGGGTCCACAATCCACAACGGCTGCGAGCCATCGCCGGCGGACCCGCCCTCTTCGCCCAGGAAATGATGCTGCGGGAAGGAGCCGCGGATGACGCCTTCCGCCACCGCCTGGCATTCGTGATCCAACACCAGCTTCACGTCGTGGGCCGTGCGCACCACCGCATCCTGACGACGGGCCTGGTGGCGCAGGGCATGGTCGCCCGCCGCGCGGGCGGTGGCCACAGCCACGGCTAACAGATCGGCGATCGCGGGCAGGCTCATGCCGGGCCCTGTAAAAACCATTCCACCGTGCGTTGCAGTCCATCGGCAAACGGCACGCGGGGCTGCCAGCCCAGCAGGGTATGGGCGCGCGTGGCATCGGCCTGGGAATCGCGCACATCGCCCGCGCGGGGCGCCTGGTGGACGGGCGGAATCTCGCGGCCCAGCAACTGGCCAATCCGGCGGGCCAGCTCCTTCACGGAAATACGGTTGCCCCAGGCCACATTAAACACACCGCCCGCCGCGGCATCGGGGGCGGTGCAGCACGCCAGGTTGGCGGCGATGACATCATCCACATAAGTAAAATCGCGGGTCTGTTCGCCGTCCCCGTAAATGGTGGGAGCCTGACCCGCGCGCAAGGCATCCACAAAAAGCGGGATCACCGCCGCGTACTGGGACTTGGGATTCTGGCGTGGACCGAACACGTTGAAGTAGCGGAGGCTGTAAGTGCGCAAACCGAACAGAGTGTGAAAGAGGCGCGCATGATGTTCGCCGGACAGTTTGGACAGGGCATAGGGCGAAAGCGGCGTGGGGGTCATGTCCTCCTGCTTGGGCAGCACCGGGGTGTTGCCGTAGACCGAGGAGGAGGAGGAAAACACCACCCGCTCCACCCCGGCTTCGCGCGCGGCGATAAGCACGCGCAAAGTGCCGGTGGCATTGACCTCGTGCGTGGTCATGGGGTCCTGCACAGAACGGCTGACCGAGCCCAGCGCGCCCAGATGCAGCACATACTGCACATCCTTCATGGCCCGCCGCACATCGTCATCCACCCGCAGATCGCCTTCCACCATCTCGATGCGATCAGCCAGTTCCTGCAGATTCTCGCGCCGACCGGTGGAAAAATTATCCAGCACGCGCACGATTTCCCCGCGGGCCAGCAGATGGCGGACCAGATTGGAACCAATGAAACCAGCCCCGCCTGTTACCAGATAACGTGCAGACATCAGATCACCCTCCGAGCTGGATGGAGGATTCGGGGAAGGCCAGCAGCCACAGCTGCAACCAGACCCGGTATTCATCTTCGTTGTCGTCGTCACCCATCACTTGCCGGAAGCCTAGTCCGTAGCCCAGGCACCGGCTCTTGCGGAGAATCAGGGTGGAGTATTCCTGCAGGCCATCCGCCTCGGTATCCCAGCGCCCGTAGGCCTGGAAGGACCAGCGGTTGTTCGGGAACAGGACGGCCTCCAGCGCGATCATGTTCTGGTCGTCCCGGCGGTAGCGGTACTCCAAGCCCAGGGAACTGTCGTCCTCCATCAGGAACGAAGCCTGGGTGTTGAAGGTGCGGAGGCTGCCATCCTCCGTGTCGTACCGTCCGTCGAAGTCCACCGGGAGCCAGCGCACCAGCCGCAGTTCCGTATCAAAGTACACATCGTCGAAGTCCTGCTCGTCCTCTTCCTTCTCGATGCGATAGAAGGTGTAGACATTGGCGTCCACCAGATCCACGGGCTGACCGCTGCGTTTGGTCTGCAGCTTGTTGCGCATGCCGATCTTCACGTCATGCCGTTCGTTCAGCTCATCCACGCTGTCGAACTGGGGCAGCTCCTCCGGCAGCACATTGGGCTCGGGAATGTAGGTGTGCCGCAGGTAGGGCTCGGCCACGTGGCGCAAGCCGTCGCCGTCGTCCAACACCAGCAGATCGTCCCAGGTGCGGAAGGCCTTGAACGAGGTCTCGAACCCGAGTTCCGGCAGGTTGCGCAGATCACCGCCCTCTTCGGTCACCACGTTCTTGATCTCATTGGTCACACTGACCACACCATTGCTGTCGGTGTTGATCAGGTTGTTGGTGATGGTGGAGGTGCTCAGGGTGGAGGAATAGTAGGTTCCGCGATACCCGGCCCGCGGAGTCACGTTGAGGAATCCGAAATGCCGGGTGGGATAATAGAGCATGTGCGCGGAATCAATGCGTAGCGCGTCGTAGTCCGTCTCGTTATCCTGTTCGGGGAACACCCGTTCCAGCCAGGCGGCCCGGGTCTGGCTCTCGTAGTAAAGCCCGCTCTCGCCCAACTGCTGGCGGGTCGCGTCCAGCGACAGCTCGGGCAGCCGGTTCACGTTCTCGTAGAAATCGTTGAGCCGGCTGTTGAGCAGGATGCCCGCCGTGTATTGATCGCCCCGGTGGGCCATGGAAACCCGGTTTTCGGGCTGCACGCTGTCGCGGTATTCCTCGTCAAAAAAGTCTTTGATCATTTCCGGGTCGCTGACGTAGTTCAGCTCGGAGATCATGTAGTCACGATCATTAAACGTCTGGTTATGGGTCAAGCGCAGGCGATAACGCTGATTGTCCACCAGGTCCTGTTCGCGCAACTTCTCCTCATCATTGAGGAAAGGTTCCTGGTCATCCAGATAGTAGGCCTGCAAGGCGCCACTGTGGGAGCCGCCGGTGCTGTTGGTGCCCTGCCAGACAAAATCCTGGCCCACGCCCACTCCCTTTTTGGAACGGGGATCAATGCGCGTGACCGTCTTGAAGCCCCTGGTCCACCGGTAGCCGTAGGCGGTGAGCAGGAAGGCGCCCGAGCGCGAACTGTAGCCGGGCACGAACTGGAAGTAGCTGCGGTTGCCGGCCAGATCACGGTCCAGGCGGGGCAGCCAGAAGAACGGAACGGCCCCGAAGTAGAGCATGACGCCCTTGCCTTTGACTTTGGTCCCGTCGGTCAGCGTGGCCTTGCTGGCACGCATGGAAAACTCCGGTGGATCATCATCGCAGGTGGTCAGGGTCAGGCCCTTGAGTTCATACTCGCGATCGGAGATGCGGCGCGAATCCTCCGCGCGGACATAAAAGGGATCCACATAGGCCTGGAATTCGCCGAAGTCGCCCTGCTTGGTTTTCAGGTTGTAGCGCAACTCCTGACCCTGCCACAGGGTGCCGGCCCGGCGAAACACCACGTTGCCGCGGGCGTAGACATCGCGCGTGTCCGTCTGCACCGTCAGGTAGTCGGCGCGCAGCAGGTCCTCGCCCTCGCGAATCTGCACGTTGCCGGTGCCCACGATCAACTTGCGCTCGGTCAAATACTCCAGGCTGTCCGCCTCGATATCCAGCGGGTCCTTCCGCTCGGCAGGCGCAGGCTTGTTGCGGCCCGCGCCCTCCAGAGGCAGCTGGGCCGATGCGCCGGTAACGCCGGCAAGCAGGGCCAGCAGGAAAATCAAGCATCGGTTATGGTATCGCATAAAATCACTCCGTCGCGGCTAGAGGTCGCACGGTAACAAACCGGACCCGCCCCCGCCACTATCATTTCGGTATTCCTGCCCCGGCCCGGCCCCGCCGGAGGATGAGCCGGGCATGCTCTGGCGACACCGGCTGGATGGAGAGCCGGGCGCCCCGCTGCAGCACCATCAGACCGGCCAGGCCCGGCTCCGCGCGCAGCTCGGCCAGGGTGACCACGCGGGGAAATTTTTCCACAAAAGCCACATCCACCACCATCCACACCGGTTTCTCGCGGGTGGCCCTGGGTTCATACCCGGCATCCCGGGCATCAAACTGGGTGGGATCCGGATAGGCTGCGCTGGCCACCCGCCCCACCCCGGCCACTCCCGTGGGATCGGCATTGGAATGGTAGAACAACACGGCGTCGCCCACCTGCATGCGGTCACGCATGAAGTTCCGGGCCTGGTAATTGCGCACCCCGGTCCACGGGGTACGTCCAGCGCGCCGGAGGTCGTCCACCGAAAACACCTCCGGCTCGCTTTTCATGAGCCAGATGCCCGCCGCCCTGGTCACGCCGCAGCCCCCGCACTCTTCTTGCGTGTGCTGCGGATGTTCAGGATTTCCACAAACAGCGAGAAGGCCATGGCAAAGTAGATGTACCCGCGCTCAATGTGGCGGCCCATGCCCTCCGCCACCAGCATCATGCCGATGAGCAACAGGAACGATAAGGCCAGCATTTTGATGGTGGGATGCCGCTCCACGAAGGCGCTCACCGCCCCCGCGAACATCATCATCACCAGCACCGCGATGACCACGGCGGCGATCATGACCCCGACCTCCTGGGCCATGCCCACAGCCGTGATGACGGAGTCAAGGGAGAAGACCAGGTCAATGGCGATGATCTGGGCCAGGATGGAGGGTACGCTGGCATGAGGACGCACCGTTCCCGAGGCATGGTCGTGCCCCTCCAGTTTGTCATGAATTTCGTAGGTGGATTTGGCCAGCAGAAACAAGCCGCCCAGCATCAGGATCAGATCGCGCCCGGCCACCTCATGCCCCAGCACGGTAAAAAGCGGCTCGGTAAGTTGCATGATCCATTTGATGCCCAGCAGGAGCAGGATGCGCATAAGCATGGCCAGACTCATGCCGATGGTGCGAACCAGGGCCCGGCGGGCCGGATCCACCTTGCCGGTCAGGATGGCGATAAAAACGATGTTGTCGATGCCCAGCACGATTTCCAGGCTGGTCAGGGTCAGCAGGGCAATCAGATTCTCAGCGGTCAACCATTCGTGCATGACAAAAACTCCTTGGCGGATGCACCGTGTAGCGTGCCGCAGGCAATTTGCCAAGTGGTTAGAGATTGGACGTTTTTTCCGTAATGTTAAGATGAGCTGCGCGAAAGAGCTCACGTGACCTCACCCATTCCGGATGAACAGTTTGAAATCATTGACGAAGCGGGCCGGATAATCGGCACCGCGCCCCGACGGCGCTGTCATGGTGATCCGTCCCTGCGCCACCGCGCCGTCCATGTGCTGGTGTTCGACCACGCCGGCCGGCTGTTTCTTCAGAAACGCTCGGCCCTGAAGGATACCGCCCCCGGCCTGTGGGACACCTCGGTGGGCGGCCACATGCAACCCGGCGAAACGCCTGAACAGGCGGCGCGCCGCGAGTTCCGTGAAGAGCTGGGAGCCGCCCCGGGCCGCTTGCTCCCGGCCTACACCTACGAGTGGTCCACCTCTTACGAAACGGAAGTGATCATCGCCTTCGCCACCCGCCACGAAGGCCCCTTCCAGCTCCCGCCGGAGGAAATCGACGAGGGGCGCTTCTGGATTGCCACGGACATTGCAGCCCAACTGGAACGAGGCCTCTTCACCCCGCAGTTCCTCCAGGAATATGCCCGCATGCGGGCCTGGTGGGACGGCCATCACCATGCACTGGAGACGCCATGATCGCGGGCTCCATGCCGGAACGAAAAAACATCGCCGTCATCGGCAGCGGGGTGGCCGGCCTTACCGCCGCCTACCTGCTGGATGCCCGGCATCACGTCACCCTGTTTGAACGCAACGACTATGCGGGCGGACACACCCACACCATTGAACTGACGGAGGGCCCGGATGCGGGCACCGGCGTGGACACCGGCTTCATCGTGCTGAACGACCTGACCTACCCGCTCTTCCGGCGTTTGCTGGCCCGGCTGGAGGTGCCCACGCAGAACAGCGACATGTCCTTCGCGTTCGCGTCGGAAATCAGCGGCCTGCAATACGCGGGGACCGACCTGAATGGCCTGTTCGCCCAGCGCTGGAATCTGGTTAATCCCCGTTTCCACCACCTGCTGCATCACATCACCCGCTTCTGCCGGCTGGCCCGCTCCGACCTGTACCGCGGACTGCTGCACGGACGCACCGTGGGCGATTACCTGCGCTGGCGAAGGGTACCCGAGGCCACCGTGCGAAACTACATCGTACCCATGGCGGGCGCCATCTGGTCGGCCTCGGCCGAAAGCATCCGCAGTTTTCCCGCGGAAGCGCTGATTCGCTTCTGGGACAACCATGGCCTGCTCTCCCTGAAAAATCGCCCGCAGTGGATGACCGTGCAGGGCGGCAGCCA
>CAYTVN010000177.1:0-7486 GCA_964441655.1 uncultured Verrucomicrobiota bacterium
TCTCCAGCCGATCTGATGTCTGTTGCACTTGAAGATTGAATTCACACGATTGGAACTTTTTGGAGGCGGGACGCCCCCGTCCCGAACCCCTCCATCACGGGTCCGACACCCAGTACTGCGGCGTGGGGGCACGCCGCCTCCAGCGGAGATAAAACAGACGAAGGGCTGGCGTCGGGCTACGGACGGATCACAAACAGCTTGGAAACCGCCCAGTACAGCCCCTTGAAGACATAGCCCAGCGGACCGAGGATGGGCTTGCGGTTGAAGGTGACGGTGATTTCGGACAGATCCACCTGGCCTTTGAGCGTGCGCAGGCGGGCTTCCATGGATTCGATATCACCCTGGATGCGGCCCAGTTCGGTTTCAATGGCCAGCAGGTCCTTGACCTCGGTGGCCTTGAGCAGCAACTCGCGCAGGCGATCGCGCAACGTGATCATATTCTTGAGGCGCGCGTCGGTGTCCACGTATTCCGCAGTTACGTCATCCGAGGAAACGTTCCGGCTCTGCACGGTGCCGAGCTGGCCCAGGTTGGACACGGTATTGCTGAAGGTGGCCATGGGAACGCGCAGGGTCAAGGTGATGGACGAGTCGTCGTTATTCCACTCCCGCTCCACATAGCCACCGGACTGGCGCACCAGGGCAGAGGCCTGCGCGGCGGCATTGCTGATGTTGCCCACCTCCACGCTCAACGTCGCGCGCCAGATCAGCATGCGCGGTTCGGCGGGGGCCTGGGCCCGCATGGGCATGGAAACCGGCGCGGCATCCATGACGTAGCTTTCCGCACCGAAGGAAGTCATCGGAGCGCGCTTCGCAGCCTTCTGGCATCCCATCGTGAGTGCCAGCGCCGCGCAGAGGATCAACCGACAACCGTGTGCAGGCATGCGTACCTCTATTGGGCTTTGATTTCCGTCCAATACTTGTCCATCACGGTCACCGCGTCCCCGATATCCTCGATGAACTCGCAGTGGGTCAGGGTGTCGGCGGGCGGATAGATGGAGATGTCATTCAGAATGGCCGGATCAATGTGGGCCTTGGCCGCCCCGTTGGCGCTGGCATAGTGCATGGCGTTGACAATCTCCGCGCTGATTTCCGGCTGCAGCACGAAGTTTATGAACTGATGAGCCGCCTCCACGTTGCGAGCCTTGGCCGGAATGCACAAGCTGTCCATCCACAGGGTGCCGCCCTCTTTGGGCATGAGGTAGGCGAGTTTATCGGGATTCTCCGTCACCACCTTGGCCAGCTGCCCATTGTAGCCATGGGCCAGATCCACATCCCCGGCGGCCAGCAGGCCGGCGAAATCACCGCTGTTGTAGGTTTGCACCAGCGCCTTCTGCTTCTTCAACATCTCGGCGGCCTGGGCCAGCTTGGCCGGGTCGGTCTCGTTCAGCGAATAGCCCAAGAGCTTAAGCGCCACCACGAAGCACTCCCGCATGTCGTCCAGCATCAGGATGCGGCCCTTATACTGCTCGTCGAACAGCACGGCCCAACTGTCCACCGCCCCCGGGATTTTCTGCTTGTTGTAGCCCAGTCCGGTGGTGCCCCAGAAATAGGGCGCGGTATGCTCGTTCTGGGGATCGAATTTCTGGTTCAGGAATGTCGCCTCCAGATTGCTGAAATTCGGCAGCTGCGCGCGGTCCAGCTTCTGCAGCAGGCCCTCATTGACCAGGATGGAAACCATGTAATCGGACGGGCACACCAGATCGTAGTCAGCCACGCCGGACTGCAGCTTCTCCAGCAGGGCTTCGTTGGAATCGTAGGTGTCGTAGTTGACCTTGATGCCGGTCTGGGCGGTGAACTTCTGGATGACCGAGTCGGGCAGATATTCGGTCCAGATGAAGAGATTCAGCACCTTGTCATCCCGCTTGCCGCCGCAGCCGGTAAGCGTTCCCAATCCCAACACCAGCGCGGACATGATTGCCAAACAACGTTTCATTTCTTTTCTCCTGATTGACCCGGCTCCTGTTGCAACCGCTGGGCTGCCACTATCATAAGGATGGTGAGCAGCAGCAACAAGGTGGAAACCGCATTGACCTCCGGAGTCACGCCCACCTTGATCATGGAATAGATTTGCATGGGCAAGGTGGTGGCCCCCACCCCGGCCACAAAGGAGGTGATGACATAATCATCAATGGAGATGGTGAACACCAGCAGCGCGCCCGCCACGATGCCGGGCAGAATGAGGGGCAGGGTGACCCGGAAAAAGGTTTCCACCGGGCCCGCCCCCAGATCCATGGCTGCCTCTTCCAGGGAGCGGTCAAAGCCCGACAGGCGGGCCCGCACCACAATGGCCACATAGGAAATACTGAACGCCACGTGGGCCACGATGACCGTCCAGATGCTCAACCGCAGCTGCACCGCCCCGAAAAAGGTGACCAGCGCCGCGCCCAACACAATCTCCGGGATGACGATGGGCAGGAAAAGCGCGGCCTGGGTGATGCCTTTGCCACGGAAGGCGAACCGGCCCAACGCCAGGGCGGCCAGGGTGCCGATGGTGGTGGACAGCACGGTGGTAACCCCAGCCACCAGCAGGCTGTTCTGGACCGCTTTCAGCAACTGCTTGTTCTCAATCAGCTTCGTATACCAGCGGAAGGAGAAGCCCTCCCACACCGTGGCGTGGCGGCCCGCATTAAATGAAAGCACAATCAGGATAAGGATGGGTGCATACAGGAAAAAATAGACCACCCAGGTGTGGGCCGCCATGCACGCGCGCTCCCAACGAAACGGGGCCGCGCCACGCGGGGCGGCCACCTTCGGCCCGTGAAAGGCCGGCGTGGTTTCTATATTCTCGCCATTGGCCATGGCTAGAGCATGACCTCCTGGCCCTTGCGCTTGGTGTACCACGCATAGGCAAGCAGCAGCACCAGCACGACCGCGGTCAACTCGAAAGCCACCGCCGACCCGAAGGGTTTGTTGCGGGCGATGGCAAACTGGTTCTGGATCAGGTTGCCGGCCAGCATGCTCTTGGCCCCGCCCAACAGGTCGGACACCACGAACTGGCCGATGCTGGGGATGAAGACCAGTACGATGCCGGCCACGATGCCGGGCATGGTCAGCGGCACGGTGACCCGCCAGAAGGTGGAGCTGTGATGGGCGCCCAGATCGCCTGCCGCCTCCAGCAACGTCAGGTCGAGTTTTTCCAGCGAGGCGTACAGGGGCAGGATCATGAAGGGCAACTCGCCGTACACCAGGCCGATCATCACCGCCATCTCGTTGTAGAGCAGGCTGAGCGGGGCATCGATCAAGCCGGCGTGCAGCAACACGGTATTGATGAGGCCTTCGGTACGCAGCAGCAGCATCCAGGCATAGGTGCGGACCAGGAAGCTGGTCCAGAACGGAATCACCACCAGGGCCAGGAGCAGGTTCTTGTATCGGGCCGCCGCCACCACGGCGATGTAGTAGGCCACCGGGTAGCTGATGAGCAGGCACAGCACCGTGGTCACCACCGCCATCCAGAGGGACCGCCAATAGATCTGCATATAGAGCGGATCAAAGGTCTGCCGGTAGTTGGCCAGAAACTGGCCGGACAGAAGGTACTGCCCCAGGTCTTCAATCGGCTTGAGCCCGCCGTAGGTGCCGCGCTGCCCGAAGCTGATGAACAGCATGATGATGAGCGGCAGCAGGAAAAAGATGCCCAGCACCAGCCAGGTCGGAGATATCAGCAGATACGGCGCGCGCGGGGAAGACGCGGACTTCCTCATTTTCCGGTCTTCTCCATCAACTCCGTGTCGCGCGGATTCCAGCTCATGAAGGCGCGCCCGCCCACCCGGAAGCGCGTGCTCTCCTGAAAGGGCCGGTCGTTCTGCTCGTAGATGGTATAGCGCTCGCCATCGTCCCCGCGCACCACCCACACGGTGTTGACGCCCTGATAGACACGATCCTCCACCGTAACCTCAATGCTGACTTCGCCATCGGAAGTTCCGGATTTGGTGCGCAGGTCGAGTTTCTCCGGACGCACGACAAAGCGCACGGGGTCCTCCGGTTTCCAGACATCCGAGGTGGTGCGCACGCGGATGTCGGAATCAGCGCGCGAGCCCAGGTACATCAGGCCTTCCGCGATATTCTTGACCACCCCGCTGAAGAAATTGGGCGCGCCCATGAACTGGGCCACGAACTCGGTCTTGGGATACTCGAACACCTGGTGCGAGGCATCCAGCTGCTCCACCCGGCCCTGGTTCATGACCGCGATGCGATCGCTCATGGTCAGAGCCTCCTCCTGATCATGAGTGACGAAGATAAAGGTGATGCCCAGCGTGCGCTGCAGATTCTTCAGCTCGATCTGCACTTCCTTGCGCAGCTTCTGGTCCAACGCGCCCAGGGGTTCATCCAGCAACAGCACCTGGGGCTCCATGGCCAGGGCGCGCGCCAGGGCCACCCGCTGGCGCTGGCCGCCGCTGAGTTGGGTCGGATACCGCTGGTCAAAGCCCACCATGCGCACCAGGTTCAGGGCATCCGCCACCTTGCGGGTGGCCGCCTCGCCGGTAATCTTCCGGTAGCGCAGCCCGAACGCCACATTCTCCGCCACCGTCAGGTGCGGGAACAAGGCGTAGGATTGGAACACCATGTTGACCGGCCGTTTGTAGGGAGGCAGGTAGGTCACATCCTGGCCATTGATCAGGATCTGCCCTTCCGTGGGCAATTCAAACCCCCCGATCATGCGCAGCAACGTGGTTTTCCCACAGCCGCTGGGACCCAGCAGGGAAAAGAATTCGCCCTTCTGGATATCGAGGGACACCTGGTTAACCGCCGTGAAGTCACCAAAGGACTTGGTTACACCGGCAATTTGAACGCTCACGTCTGGGGTGGTCATCGCATCAATGGATTGGGGTTGGAGTTTGCCGACGAACAAATCAAATTGCAATCCATTGGGAATATTCCTTTCACGGCGACGCCACCGGCCCGGCTTTTTTCCGACCCGATCCCCCACAGGCTGGGCACGGAACAAAGCCTTCGCCTCCGCACGTGGCACACACGACGTGAGCCTGTTGCGACCCCTTGGTGCCCGTACCACGACAGAACGGACAGCGCACGGCGCTCTTCATCATTTTGTGCTGGTACAGGCCCGTGCCGCCGCACTGCTCGCACGGCGTGTGGACCGTGACACCATCGAGCCGGCCCGCGCCGCCACAGACCGAACACCGAATGGATCCGGTGCCCTGGCAGTCCGGGCAGGGTGATGTAATCGGGGCGGGCGTGGCCTCGGCCTGCTTTGCTCCCGGCCACCACCGCTGATAGGCCAGGGTTCCGCCCACCGCCAGCAACGCGACCAACACCAGAAACAGAAAAAAACGGAACAACCCGCCGAGCCAGATGGCCAGGGCCGACCGCGCACCCGGTCCGCGCGGTCGCGATCGCCTCACCGGAGTCGCGGCTGATTGCATGGAGTGGCAATGCGGACAGGTGGTGGCGGAGGGGGACGACAGCAGCCCGCCGCAATTCGGACAACAGGCCGCCCCGGTGATGGACGCTGAGGGCTTGAGCTTCAACCCGTCGCGTGGTGGCGTGTCCATCATGGGGCCTTGACGTGGGTCAACACAGCGACCTGGTTATGAAAACGCCTTGATCGCCTTGGCTACATCATTCACCCGGGCCACGATGAGACTGCGGTCCGGCGCGGCGTCATCGGCGGAATAGGCGTATTCGACGTTGATGCCGGCTTTCGCCCAGACCTCGATGGCACGGGCCAAGCCACCCGGCTCGTTGGCCACCGTCAACAGGGCCACGTCGCGCTCGATCACCAACTGCCCCTTGGCGCGCAACAACTGCACCGCTGCTTCATGGTGGTCCACGATGATGCGGAGGTACCCGATATCGAGTCCCTCGGAAAGGGACAAGGCCATCATGTTGACCCCGCCGTCGCGCAGGGCGTTAATGACTTCGGACAACGTGCCCGGTCGGTTCTCCAGAAATACCGAAATCTGTTTGCCGGCCTTCGCGCTGAATAGTTTGGTGCTCATATGTCAGAGATTAACCACAGAGGGTACGGAGGGTCACGGAGGTTTTACGGGTGAACCCCCATGGGGTCCGGTCAGAACCGCAAGGCGGCCTTGCGCAGGCGGTCTTCCAGCTCCGCCAGCACCCGCTCCTCATCCTTCTCATCCTTCGCCTCAAACGTCGAGGAGAAGCGAAGGAACGAGCCCACATCATCCCACGGCACGGTGGAGACCGACCACTCACGAATGAGGTACTGCGAGGCATCCTCGGCCGCGGCAAAGCGGGTATCGCCCGCGGCGACCGGGGCCTTGGTGTAGAGGAAGAAGGTGCCGCCCGGCATGTGGGCGTCGAAGCCCGCGCGTTTCAGCACCTGCACCAGTTTCTGGAGGCGGCGCCGATAGTGTTCACGGATGCCTTCCGACAGCTTGATATCGGCAATGCCCGCGCAGGCGGCGTGCTGGATGGCCTTGAACTGGCCGGAGTCGCAGTTGTCCTTCACCTCGGCGAAGGCCTGCACGGCGCGCTGGGCGCCCGCCACGAAACCGAGCCGCCAACCCGTCATGTTGTAGCTCTTGCTCATGGAATGCAGCTCGATGGCCACCTCCTTGCCGCCCGGGCGGCCGAGGATGGAGAGGCGTTCGCGCCCATAGACCAGGGTCGCATAGGCTGCATCCTGCACGATCAGAATGTTGTGCTGGCGGGCAAAGGCAATGAGCTCGTCGAAAAATGCGGCGGTCGGCGCGGTGCCCGTGGGATTGTTCGGATAGTTGACGTAAAACAATTTGGCCCGCTGGGCGAGCTTGGGGTCGATGGCCTTCAGATCGGGGAAAAATCCATGTTCCTGCCGGAGCGGAATCTTGACCACTTCGCCGCCGAGGTAGCGGGCGTGGGTGCCCAGCACGGGATAGCCGGGCACGGTCAGCAGCACCACATCGCCAGGATTGACGAAGCACAACGGAAGCATGGCCAGGGCTGGCTTGGAACCGATGGAGTGATTGATCTCGGTGTCGGGATCAATTCCGGTCACCCCAAAAAACTTGTGCAGGTAATCCGCCGCGGCCAGCTTGAATTCCCGGATGCCGTTGTCGGCATAGCCGCGGTTGGTCGGGTCATCCACCGCCTTCTTCAGCGCCTCGCGGACGACGGAGGGCGCCATCTGATCGGGTTCCCCCACCCCGAAGTCGAGCAATTCGACCTGGGGCCGGGCGGCGCGGGCCGCGGCCTTGGCCCGCTTGATCTTCTCGAACTTGTAAATTTCGTTGGAGGTGCCGAACTTGGCCCCCCCGATGCGTTCGGCGAACAAGGATTGGAGATTCATAGATGACAGGATTGATGGTTTAACGAAACAAGGCCGCTACTGATAAACCATCAACCCGTCCTCTTCAACCCTTCTCCTACTTGATGGCCATCATGGAGAACACCATGACCAGCAAGGCCACGGTTTCCGCAATACCCAGGCCCATCAGGTAGTTGCCGAACCCCTTGCCGGTCTCGGCCTGGGCATCCGCCGCCGCCGCCCCGATCACGCCCTGGAACCAGGCCGACATGCCGATGG
>CAYTVN010000178.1:0-7434 GCA_964441655.1 uncultured Verrucomicrobiota bacterium
ATTTCCGTCCGCGCAACCGGCCCTTCTTGAGGAAGCCGTCGTAGTAACGCATGACCAGGTGCGATTCAATCTGACGCATGGTGACCAGCATCACGCCGACCGTGATCAGCATGCTGGTGCCTCCGAAGAAAGAGGCCACAATCCAGGGGATGCGGAACTGCTGGGCCATCACCGTGGGAATGACCGCGATCACGGCCAGGAACACCGCGCCGGCCAGGGTGATGCGGGTCATGGTGCGATCCAGAAATTCCGCCGTGGGCTTGCCGGGACGGATGCCCGGCACGTAGCCGCCATACTTTTTCAAGTCATCGGCAATCTGGATGGGATTGAACTGGGTGGCCACCCAGAAGTAGGAGAAGAACAGAATCAACACGCCGTACAGAATGTTGTGGGTGGTCGTGCCGTAGTTCAGCGCGCTGGACAGCGACTGGAAGAAAGGACCCGGCAGCATGCCGAACAACTTGGTCGGGAACATTAAAATGGCCTGGCCGAAGATGATGGGCATCACGCCGGCGTAATTCACGCGCAAGGGCATGTAGGTGCTCTGTCCCCCGTAGACCTTGCGACCCACCACCCGCTTGGCGTACTGCACGGGGATCTTGCGCTGGGCCTGGGTAACCGCGATGACCGAGGCAATGACCAGGAAGATCATGACCAGCAGCCCGATCAGGTGAAACAGGCTGAACTGCACCACCCCGTCGATGGGCTTGAACATGTTGATGGCGGCTTGAATCGCGCTGGGCATGCGGCTGACAATACCCACCGTAATGATGAGCGACATACCGTTCCCGATGCCGCGCTCCGTGACCTGCTCGCCCAACCACATCAACAGCAAGGTGGCCGAGGTCATGGTCATGACGGCCATCAGCCGGAAACCCCAGCCGGGAATCAGGACAATGTTGCGCGTGATGCCCAGCGCCTCTGGATTTTCGAGGGTGAGCGCCATGGCATAGCCCTGGACGATGCAGAGCACCACGGTCAGATAACGGGTATACTGAGTGATCTTCTGACGGCCGGTATCCCCTTCCCGCGCCAGTCGCTCCAGCGCCGGCACCACCGCCGTCATCAACTGCAGAATGATGGAAGCGCTGATATACGGCATGACACCCAGCGCGCCGACCGCGCAATTTTCGAGGGCGCCACCGCTGAACAGATCAAACAGCCCTACAAAACTGCCGCCAGCCATGGTGCGGATCTGGGCCATGAATTCCCGCAACGCCACCGCGTCCACCCCGGGGGCGGGCACAGCGGCAATCAGGCGGCATACAAAAACGATGCCGAAGGTGAAGAGAATGCGCTGCCGGAGTTCCGGGATGCGCAGGCTGTTGGAAAATGCGGAGAGCATGGAGGGGCCGTGCCTAGCTGACGACTTCGCAGCTGCCGCCCGCCGCCTCGATCTTCGCCTTGGCGGAGGCACTGAATGCGTGAGCCTTGACCGTGAGTTTGTGGCTCACTTCGCCATCCCCGAGAATTTTAACCTGCTCGGACCCATCACTCAGAATGCCAGCCTTGAGCAGCTGTTCGGGGTTCACTTCGCTGCCCGCCGGGAACCGCTCCAACTGGGCCACGTTGACCGTGGCAAAATACACCTTGGAGCCGTGGTTGAACCCGCGCTTGGGCAGCTTGCGGATCAGGGTCATCTGTCCGCCTTCAAAGCCCGCTTTGTGCTTGTGGCCGGAACGACCATACTGGCCCTTGGCGCCCCGCCCGGAGGTCTTGCCCGCCCCGGAGGATTCGCCACAGCCCACGCGCTTCTTGGCCCGCACGGCGCCCGGAACATTACGTAAAGAATGCAAATTCATACAAACCTCGCTCAGACCGCCGAGACAACTTTGCGGTCAGCTTCAATGTCTTCACGGGTCCGCAGGCTTTCCAACGCCTTCACGGTGGCCCGAATCACGTTCAATGGATTGGTGCTGCCCATGGACTTGGCCAGCACATCGCGTACGCCCGCCAGTTCCAGCACCGCGCGCATGCCGCCCCCGGCGATAACGCCCGTACCCGGAGAAGCCGGACGCATGAATATCAACGCTCCGCCGAACTTGGACTCAATCTCGTGCGGAATGGTTTTCTCCCGCATGACGACGGGGAACATGTTCCGCTTGGCAATATCGGTGCCTTTGCGGATGGCGTCCGCAACCTCGTTGGCCTTGCCCAGGGCATACCCCACGCGTCCGTTCCGGTCGCCCACCACGATGAGGGCGCTGAAACTAAAGCGACGGCCGCCCTTGACCACCTTGGCGCAGCGGTTGACATGAATCACCCGCTCCTCAATGCCACCGGCGGAACGTTCTTTTTTATCAAATTCCTTAGCACTCACGCCTTATTCTCCTTGCCGGGACTAAAATTGAAGTCCGGCTTCGCGGGCCGCATCGGCCAGCACCTTGATCCGGCCGCGGTAGGAAAAGCCACCGCGATCAAATACCACCTGACGAATGCCTTTTTCGATGGCCAACTGGGCCGACTGCGCGCCCAACTTCTTGGCCACTTCCACCGTATTCTTGCCCTGGGCACCCAGTTGCTCGGACTGGGTGTTCAAAGCCGCCAACGTGGTCTGGGCATCGTCGTCAATAAACTGCACATAGAGGTGACGATTGGAAACAAACACGCACATGCGCGGACGCTCCGCGGTGCCCCGCACCCGCTGGCGCAAACGCACATGACGGCGCTGACGAAATTCTGACTTGCTACGAGGTTTCATGATTACGCCACCGCCTTGCCGGCCTTGCGCCGCACGTGCTCACCTTTATACCGAACGCCCTTGCCCTTGTAAGGCTCCGCCGGGAAATAGTCGCGGATGCGGGCCGCCGTCTCCCCCACCAGGTGCTTGTCCGCGCCGGTCAGGGTAATGCTGGTGCCATCCGCCACTTTGGCCGTGATACCCGCGGGCACCACGTGCTCGATGGGATGAGAATAGCCGAGGGCCAACACCAGCTTCTGCCCCTGCTGCTGACAGCGGAAGCCCACACCTTGAATCTCCAACTCCTTGACGAAGGGCTTGTCCAATCCCTGCACCATGTTGGCGATCAAACTGCGGGTGGTGCCCTGCAAGGCGTTCAGACGGGCCGCGGAGCCGCTCACCGCGACCTGCAGCTTGCCGTCCTGGAGGCTGACCGCCACTCCGTCCGGAACCCGGACCGAGAGCTGGCCGTTTGCACTTTTACCCGAAACCACGCCAGCCTGAACGGTCAGGGTGACGCTCTTGGGCACATCGATTGTTTTGTTGCCAATTCGTGACATAGCATCACCACACGTAACAGAGGACTTCACCGCCGACCTTGGCCTGACGGGCCTGCCGGTCGGACATTATACCGCGCGAGGTGCTGATGATGGCGGTCCCGAGTCCACCCAGGGGACGCGGCAGGTCATCGGCCGGCACATACCGGCGCAGGCCCGGCTTGCTCACGCGACGCAAGCCGCGCAAAATGGAGCGGTCGCCCTGGACATAACGGAGCTTGATGCGCAACACCTTGCGCGCCCCATCCACTTCCGAGCCCACGGCACCCACAAAACCTTCCAGCTTCAGGATGAGAGCAATCTCCTCCTTCAAGCGGGAGTGCGGCAACGCCACTTCGGGCAAACCAGCCCGGGCCGCGTTGCGCAAGCGGGTCAACATATCAGATACGGGATCATTCACACTCATTCGAATACCTGCCTTACCAGCTCGATTTCACCACGCCGGGGATCTTGCCCTGCGAGGCCAGCTCGCGGAAGCAGATACGGCAGATTTGAAACTTGCGCATATAACCACGCCGACGACCGCAGTTGAGACAGCGGTGCACCGTCCGTGATTTGAATTTTGGCGGCAGCGCCGCCTTTACCGTCCATGAAATCTTAGCCAATGCCGTTCCTCCTGCCCGTTCCTCACGCCGCCGCGAAGGGCATGCCCAGCCGCTTGAGCAGCTCGCGCGCCTCGTCATCCGTGTGTGCCGTGGTTACGACCGTAATATCCATCCCCTGCACCTTCTTGATGTGGTCAGGATCAATTTCGGGGAAAATGTTCTGCTCCTTGATGCCCAGGGTGTAGCTGCCCCGGCCGTCAAAACCCTTGGGCGGCACGCCGCGAAAGTCGCGGATGCGCGGCAGGGCGGCATGAATCAACCGCTCCAGAAACTCGTACATGCGGGCGCCACGCAAGGTGACTTTGGCCCCCACCGGCTGGCCTTCACGCAGCTTGAAGTTGGCGATGCTCAGGCGGGACAGGGTGACCACCGGACGCTGCCCGGTAATGCGGCCCAATTCCTCCACCAGCACCTTGAAGGTGTCCTTGTCCACCTGGGAATTGATGCCCATGTTGACCACCACCTTGAGCAGGCGCGGGATCTGCATGGGATTCTTGTAGCCACGGTCCTTCTGGAGACCCGGCACGACTTCTTTTTTATACCTGTCCTGCAACATAGCCATGAATTGCTCGCTTGGACGCCTTTACTTGGCGGCCGTCTTCTTGGTCTTCTTGCCCTGCGTCTCTTCCTGGCGGCGCAACTTGGCCACCGGGAAGGGCGCTTCTTTTTCCACAATCCCGCCCTGGGGATTTTCCTGGGTCTTGCGCACGTGCCGCTTGACCAGGTTCAGTCCTTCAACCACCGCCATGCGGCGCAACGGAATCACCCGCAGCACCTTGCCGGTTTTGCCCTGCTCCTCGCCGGAAATGACCATGACCTGGTCGTCACGACGGACGGAGAGCTTGCGGGTGGCGCGTTGATTCTTCATCACACCACCTCCGGAGCCAGCGAGATGATCTTCATAAAATTCTTGTCGCGCAATTCACGCGCCACCGGCCCGAAGATGCGGGTCCCCTTGGGATTCATTTCGTCATCCACAATCACCGCGGCGTTGTGATCAAAGCGCAGCAGGGAGCCGTCGGGACGGCGGATGGCCTGCTTGGTCCGTACCACCAGCGCCGTATGCACCTCGCCCTTCTTGACCAGCCCGGTTGGGATGGCGTCCTTCACCGCGACCTTGATGACATCCCCGATGCGGGCGAAGCGTTTCCGCTGGCCCAACACGTGAATGCACTGCAACGAGCGCGCGCCGGTGTTGTCGGCGGGATCCAAAAGCGTCTTAAGGGTAATCATAAACCTTGCTTCCTCAAACGGTGGGTGTCGCGCGTTCCACAATTTCCACCAGGCGCCAGCGCTTGAGCCGGCTCAGCGGACGCGACTCCACGATGCGCACCGTGTCCCCGATCTTGGCCTCATTGGCCTCATCGTGGGCGTGGTACTTGCGACTCTGGGACATTTCCTTGCCATACAAAGGATGGCGGATGCGGCGGGTCACGCGAACCACGATGGTCTTGTCCATCTTGTCACTGACCACCACACCTTTGCGTTCCTTGCGAACGCCACGTTCAGCCGTTTCGCTCATGCCGTCCTCTTGGCCAAGGCCTGTTGCCGCGCCACCGTTTGGATGCGCGCGATGTCCCGCCGGAGCGCCCGGATGCGGGAGGGTTTCTCCAATTGACCGGACGACTGCTGCAGGCGGAGGTTGAACAACTCCTGTTGGGCGTCGTGCAACTTCTGCTGGAGCTCAGCCTCGGTCAACTCCTTGATTTCGCTTGCCTTCATGATCATGTCACCTGTTACACCGCGCCATGGCGCAGTACAAAACGGGTCGGGATGGGCAGCTTGGCTGCCGCCAGACGCATGGCTTCACGGGCCATGATCTCCGGAATTCCGTCCAACTCGAACAACATGCGACCCGGTCGCACCACCGCCACCCAGCCGTCCACCGGGCCCTTGCCCTTACCCTGACGCACTTCCAAGGGCTTCTTGGTGATCGGCTTGTCCGGATACACCCGTAACCACAGCTTGCCCTTGCGCTTCATGGCGCGGCTGATGGCCACACGACAGGCCTCGATCTGGATATTGGTGATCCAGGTGCGGCCCAGGGACTGCAAACCATATTCGCCGAAAGCCAGCGCATTGCCCGACATGGCCATGCCCTTGCGGTTGCCACGCTGCTGCTTCCGGTACTTGACTCGTTTAGGCATGAGAGGCATGACTGGCCTCCTTCTCGGGTGCTTCTTCCTTCTTGCACACCCACACCTTGATGCCGATGCAACCGGCTACCGTGTGAGCCTCGGCAAATCCGTACTGCACATTGGCGCGCAGGGTATGCAGAGGAACCTTGCCCTCCCGGTACCCTTCCCGACGGGCCAGCTCCGATCCACCCAGGCGGCCGGCGGCATGCACACGGATGCCCAAGGCGCCCAGGTCCATGGCCATTTGAATGGCGCGCTTCAGGGCCCGGCGGAAGGACACACGACGCTCCAGCTGAAGGGCAATATTCTCCGCCACCAACTGGGCGTTGGTATCGGGATTCTTGACCTCCTTGATATCGATGTAGATTTCCTTGCCGGTGGACTTGGCCAGCTCCTCGCGAAGCTTTTCAATGTCCTGACCTTTGCGACCGATCACAATGCCCGGACGGGCGGTGTAAATGGTTACGCGAGCGCGATTGGCGTAGCGCTCTATGATGATTTCGGGAACCGCCGCTTCCTTGAGCCGTTTCTTGACCTGCTCGCGGATGCGTATGTCCTCCTGCAACAGCCCGCCGAACTGCTTCTTGTCGGCAAACCATTTCGACCGCCAGTCTTTCGTGACTGCGACCCGAAACCCAATCGGATTGACCTTCTGTCCCAAGACCTGCTCCTTTCAGAACCAAAAAGCCCGCTATTTTCCAGCCGGCTTGTTGTCCGTCAACACAATACGAATATGACTTGTACGGCGGAGAATCGGACTGGCGCTGCCGCGAGCCCGGGGCCAGTACCGCTTCAGGGCCGGGCCCTGCTCGATGTGGGCCTTCTCAACCACCAGATCGTCCACCGAAAGCCCGGCGTTGTTTTCGGCATTGGCAATGGCCGACTTCAACGTCTTGCCCAGATAATACGCGCCCTTGCGCGCATTGAACTGAGTGATCCGCAAGGCTTCCGCCACCGGCTGGCCCTGAATGGCCCGGGCCAGGTCGCGCACCTTGCTCGACGACATCCGCACATATTTTGTTACCGCTTCCACTTGCATGACCGCCTCATTCCATCGAAGAACGCCACACTACCAACCGGTCGCCCTGCTGCGGGTACTCGTCCCCCAGCACCGTCTCTATTCGAGCGCCCGAAATTTTGTTTCGAACCTCCACGACACGAACGCGCGCTACCACGCGCTCGCCTCGCACTACGGCCAGCACTAGCCCGGTCCTCAGACCGCTGTCTGCTCCGCCGTCTATGACTACCAACTCCAACTCGCGGTTCACGGCCTGAATCAGCCGATCCGCCACACTCACTCCGTCCGAGCCGGGCGACCCCGCCACGTCGGTGAGCCGCTCATCCGCAACCTGCAACCGATCCAGGGTGGCTCGCGCTTCCGCCAGCAACACCATCAACTCGGCCACCTGCGCGTCCCGGCTGTCGAGGATGAAGGCCGCGGCCTCGAACCCCTC
>CAYTVN010000179.1:0-7351 GCA_964441655.1 uncultured Verrucomicrobiota bacterium
TCCGTCTTTGAGCGCATGCGCGCGGAACGCCAGGCCCTGGCCGACCGCTACCGGTCCGAGGGCGAAGGCGAGGCCATCCGCATCCGGGCCGGGGCGGACAGCGCGCGCGATCAGGTGCTGGCCCGCGCCGAGGCCGATGCGCGGCGCAGCCGGGCCGCAGGCGAGGCCGAGGCGGCGGCGCAATTCAAGGTATTCGAGAAGAGCCCCGAGCTGGCCCTGTTCCTGCGCAAGCTAGATGCCCTGGAAGAAACCCTGAAGAGCAAGTCCACCGTGGTCCTGAGTTCCGACACCCAACCCTTTGACCTGCTGCGCGGCGGCACCAACGCCCTGCCCAAGCCCTGACCGTGAACGCGCCCACCTCCATATCCGACCCCGGCACCCAGGCCCTCTCCGAGGCCCTGCGCCTGAGCTTTCGCGTCCTGCGCGGGATCATGGTGCTGATGGTGCTGGCCTATCTGGCCTCCGGCCTGTTTGTGGTACCTCAGCACGAGCGGGCGCTGGTCCTGCGGTTTGGCAAAGTGGCCGGACTGGGGGCGGACCGCATCAAGGAACCCGGCCTGCATTGGACCTGGCCCCGTCCCTTTTCGGAAATCGTGCGCGTATCCACGGAGCGCGTGCTGACCCTGGACACCCGCACCTTCTGGTACGGGCGGACCACCGATTTTCAGGACAACGCCGGGCCCGGCGACACCCTCCGCCCGGATCAGGACGGGTACGTGGTCACGGGTGACGCCAACCTGCTGCACAGCCGATGGGCCCTGCGCTACACCGTGTCCGACCCCTACACCTATCGCTTCCGCTTCGCCGATGCGGAATCCGTGCTGCGCGAGGAACTGGACCGCGCCGTGGTGCAGGTCAGCGCCCGCTTCGAGATTGACCGCGCCCTGCGCACCGATTTGGAGGCCTATCGCGCGGACGTGGAGCGCGTGGTGCGCGCGCGGCTGCTGGCCCTCAACGCGGGCGTGCGCGTACAGGGCGTGGACGTGCTGGCCATCGCGCCGCCGCCCCAGGTGGCGGCCGCCTTCGACGCCGTTTCGCAATCGGCCCAGGAACGGGCGCAGTCCATCAGCGATGCCCACGCCTATGCCGTGCGCACGGCCAACAGCGCGGACGGCGACGCCTCCCGAGTGCGCGCGGAAGGCGAAACCGCGGGCCGGGCGCGGGTCAGCGAAACGACCTCGCGGGCCGATGCCTTCACCCAGATCTATCCCACCTGGCGGGCCAACCCGGAGGTGGTGGGCAGCACGCTGCTGCAGGACGGCATCCGGCGCGCGCTGGCCACGGTGGATCAGAAGTACGTGGTGCACCGGCGCGCGGACGGCCAGGAAATCCGGCTGCTGCTCGGGCCGGAACAGACAACCATCACAGACGAATCGAAGTGAGGATGATGCGTGCAAGCCTGCTGTCACGGTGATCATGTCGGGGAACATGGGGAACGCGCCCAGGTGGTGCGTATCTCGTGGATGTTGTTGGGCATGGCCTTCGTGCTGAATGCCTACCTGGGCGACCTGTTCTACGCCGACAATCCGCTGGTGCTGGACCTCAGCGCCGCCGTGGGCGCCCTGATCCTGGCCGCCCCCATCTTCTGGTCCGCCCTCAAGGATCTGGTCCGCGGCGAAATGCACATGGACGAACTCGTCGCGCTGGCCGTGCTGGCGGCCATGAGCCAGGGCGACTTCCGCACCGCCGGGGTGGTGGCGTTCTTTATGTTGCTCTCCCTGGTCATCGAGGCGCGCACCGCCCAGGGCGCCCACCACGCCATCGAAAGCCTGATCCGGCTCACCCCGGCCACGGCGCGCCGCCTGGGGCCGGGTGGCGTCGAAGAGGAACTTCCGGCCAGCCAGCTGCACACGGGCGATCGCATCCGCCTGCGTCCGGGCGAAAACGTACCCGCCGACGGCACCATCAGCACCGGCCGCACCACGTTGAACGAGGCGTCCATCACCGGAGAATCCCTGCCGGTGGACCGCGGGCCGGGCGACGCGGTTTTTGCGGGCACGCAGAATCTCACCGGCGCGGTGGAGGTCACGGTGACGCGGGTGGGTGAAGACACCACCATCGGGCGGGTGCGCGATTTGATCCTGGCCGCGGAAAAAACCAAGCTGCCGCTGATGCGGATCATGGACCGCTACCTCGGCTACTACACCCCGGCCGTGCTCATGGTGGTGGCCCTGATCTGGTTCTTCACCAACGACTGGAACCGCGTGGTCTCACTGCTGGTCATCGCCTGCCCGTGCGCGCTCATCCTCGCCACCCCCACCGCCATGGTGGCCGCGCTTTCGGCCTCCGCGCGGCTCGGCATCCTGGTGAAAAACGTGGCCGACCTGGAAGGCGCCTCGCGCATCAACGCTGCCGTGTTTGACAAGACGGGCACCCTGACCACGGGCCAGCTGGGCGTGGTACGGCTGGCTCCGGCGGAAGGGGTGCCCCCTGCGGATCTGCTGCTGGCGGCAGCCAGCGCGGAGCGTTACAGCAAGCACCCGGCCGCGCTGGCCCTGGGCACGCTCGCGCAGAGCACCGGACTGGCGCTGGAGGAGGCCACGGAGTTTCACGAGGAATCCGGCCAGGGCGTGCGCGCCCACGTGCAGGGCGTGCCGGTGTTCTCCGGACGGGCCCGCTGGCTGCGCGCCAACGGCATCAACCCGGCCGCCCTGGAACGCGATGACACGGGCGGCACGGAAGGGCTGAGCGTAATTTTCGTGGCCCAGGCGGGACGTTATCTCGGCTGGATCGGCCTGCAGGATCAGGTCCGGCCCGGCGCGGCCGCGGCCCTGCAGGAATTAAAGGAGCTGGGCATCAAGCGCATCGCCATGATCACCGGCGACCGGCAGGCGGTGGCGGCCACGGTTGCCGAACAGATCGGCTGCCGTGAATTTGAGGCCGAGTGCCTGCCTGCGCACAAGGTGGAGTTTGTGAACCGGGTGAAAAAAGAAGGCTACCGCGTGGCCTTCGTGGGCGACGGCGTCAATGACGCGCCCGCCCTCGCCGCAGGCGACACCGGCATCGCCATGGGCGCCGCGGGCAGCGATGTGGCCATCCACAGCGCCAGCGTGGCCCTGATGAACAACGACCTGCAGCGCCTGCCCTTCCTGATCCGCCTGTCCCGCATGGCCCGTCACGTGGTGTTCCAGAACATCGCCGTGGGCGGGCTGTTCATTCTGGGCGGACTGATCTTTTCCGGCCTCGGCAAACTGAATCCCATCGTGGCCACCCTGCTCCACAACGCGGGCTCCCTGATCGTGGTTTTCAACAGCGCGCGCCTCATCCGCGCGGGCGAGGATTTGGAACAGAAGGACGCGGCCGGATCATGAGCGCGACCATGCCCGTCCAACCCGTGCTGCAGGTCGACCAGGTGACCAAGGTTTTCCGCGACTTCTGGCACCGGCCCAAGGTGACGGCGGTGCGCGAGGTATCCTTCGAGGTGCGCCCGGGCGAAGTGTTCGGCCTGCTGGGTCCCAACGGTTCGGGCAAAAGCACGCTGATCAAAATGATGCTGGGCCTGCTGCATCCCACCCGCGGCCAGTTGCGCGTGCTGGGCCGCTCCCCCCGCGACGTAAAGACCAAGGCCCGCGTGGGCTATCTGCCCGAGGAATCCTACCTCTATCCCTACCTCACCTCGGAAGAGACCCTCGACTTCTACGGAAGCCTGTTCGACCTGACCCGGCGCGAGCGGCGCACCCGCATGGAACAGTTGCTGGAAATGATCGGACTGCAACACGCACGCCGGCGCACGGTGGGTGAATTTTCGAAGGGCATGGCCCGACGCATCGGCCTGGCCCAGGCCTTGATCAACGATCCCGATGTGGTGATCCTGGATGAACCGACGTCCGGGCTGGACCCGCTGGGCTGCCGCCAGATGAAGGACCTGATTTTGACCCTGGCCCGCCGCGGGAAAACCGTCTTGATGACCTCCCACCTGCTGGCCGACGTGGAGGACGTGTGCGACCGCCTGGTCATTCTGTACAACGGGCGCATCCAGGCCTCCGGCTCCGTGCGCGAGTTGCTGGAGGAGCGCGGCCAGTCGCGCATTCTGCTGCCCGCGGAGCTGCCGCCGGAAACGCTGCAACAGGTGCTCGCCGAGGTGCGCGCGATACTGGGCCGCGAGCCGGACGTGGATCACCCCCGCAAGGATCTCGAACAATTCTTTCTGGAAGTGGTGGCCCGGGCCCGCTCCACCTCTGCGGAGAACACCGGCGCGGCAGCCGGCCATAGCGTGGCGGATTACCTGGCCAAACCACAGCAGCCCGCGGCCCCCACCCCGCCTGCTGACGTCAACAAGGCGCTGCAATCCCTGGTCGCACCTCGCGCCAACCCATCCGAAATCCAACCTCCGAAATCCAACCTCCCTTGATGCGCCGAATCCTCGCCATAGCCGGCCTGGCCGTGCGCGCCAGCATTCGCTCCCGGCTGGTGGTGGCCCTGCTGCTGATCCTGCTGACCACGGTGATCGGGTTGCCGCTGACCGTGCAGAGCGACGGCACGCCCGAAGGCTACGTGCGCATCGTCATCGGCTACACCATGGGGCTGGCCAGCCTGATCCTGTCCCTCACCGCGCTGTGGTCGGGGGCGCTGTCCATCGCGCGCGAAGTGGACGAGAAGCAGATTCAGATGCTGTGCAGCAAGCCGGTCCACCGGCTGGAAATCTGGCTGGGCAAATGGCTGGGCCTGTCCGCTGTACACACTGTGTTGTGGATGCTGTGTGCCCTGGCCACCCTGTTCAGCCTGCGGCTCAGCCTGGCCAGCGACCGCTTTACCGATGAGCAACGCGTCCGGGTTGAGCAGGACGTGTTGACGGCCCGACGCACCTTGCCCCCGCGCGCGGTCGAGGTGGAAGCGGAGGCACGCGCCGAGCTGGAGCGACGCCTGCAACGGGGCGATGTGCCACCCGGCAGCAGGCCCGCCGACCTGCTGCAAAGCCTGCGCCAGGAACTCCTGGCCCGGGCTCATGCCATCGGACCGGGCGAAAAGAAAACCTGGACCATCGACCTGCCGGCGACCCTGCCCGCCCAGACCGAGCTGCGCCTGCGTTATAAATTCTCGTCCTCCCGCCTGGGCGGACCACCCGCGCGCGGCACCTGGCTGGCCGGTCCGCCCGATGCGCCCGCCGCTTTCCGGATGGCCGCGACCAATGCGCCGGAGGTGGTGCATAGCCTGGATCTGACCTCGCTTCCCGCCGCGCCCGGGACCACGCTGGTGGTGACGTATATCAACGATGATCCCGACCCCTTCACCCTGTTTTTTCCACCCGGCGACGGCTTGATTGTGCAGGCACGGGCGGGCGCCTTCCTGCCCAACTTCTTGCGGGCCACCCTCCTGACCGTGATCCAGCTCGCCCTGCTCGCGGCGATCGGCGTGACCGCCAGCACATTGTTTTCCACCCCGGTGGCAGCGCTGATGGCGCTGGCCGCCGCGGTGGTGCTGCGCGCCGGTGATTTCGTGCGGACCCTGACCCGCCAATCATCGTACACCCCCTGGAGCGCGCATGATGGCGCCTCGCCGGGCCTGCTGGATGTGGTGCTGCGGACCTGCTACCGCGCCCTGAACCTGGTGCTGGCGCCGCTGCAAAACGGACGCCCGCTGGACCAGGTGGCCACCGGCGTTTGGATCGATCCCATGCTGGTGCTGCGCGCGGGCGTGGTCCAGATTTTGATTTATGGCGGCGTGCTGGCCGTGCTGGCCACGGTGGTGTTCAACCGGCGCGAAATGGCGAGGCCCTCCACGTGAGACACCTCACCACCATCCTGCTGGTCCTGCTGTCCGTCTCACTGCTCACGCTGGCGGCGCGTCGAAACGAACCGCTGCGCGACCTGCGCCTGGCCACCGGCATCAGCCAGGCCGACCCCCTGATCAACGCCCCGCCGCTGGTCACCTTCACCACGGTGGCTCTGGGTGGCTTCCGCGGCATCCTGGCCGACGTGCTGTGGCTGCGGGCCGCGCGACTGCAGCAGGAAGGGCAGTACTTCGAACTGGTGCAACTGGCGGACTGGATCACCAAACTGGAGCCGCGCTTCACGTCGGTCTGGGCCTACCACGCGTGGAACCTCGCCTATAACATCAGCGTGCTGTTTGACCATCCCGAGGAACGCTGGCGCTGGGTCCGGCACGGCATCCACCTGCTGCGCGATGAAGGCCTGGTTTACAATCCCGGCGAACCGCGCCTGCTCTACGAATTGGGCTGGCTGTTCCAGCACAAGATCGGCGCGAACTTGGATCAGGCCCACGCCTTCTACAAGCAGGCCTGGGCCGCCGAAATGGGGCAACTCTTCAACGGACCGCGCCCGGACTACGGTGCACTGGCCATGGCCGCGGCCACCCGCAAGGAATTGCTGGAGCGGCCGGGTGTGGCGGAGGTGGTGACCCATCTGCACGAGCAGGGACGCGATCCCTTCAGTCCGGCCCGCTTGACGGAGGCGTTGACCGTCGCCAGCGATCCCCTGCTGCATTCCGCCGCCGGTCAGCAGGTGGTGGACCACCTGCAACTGCGCCGACTGAAGGACGACTACAAACTGGACCCCGTCATCATGCAGGAAGTGGAATCACGTTATGGACCGCTGGACTGGCGATTGCCCCAGGCCCACGCCATTTACTGGGCGTGGCAAAGCCGCCTGGTCGCCCACGATTTCGACGCCCTCGCCGCGGACCGCATGATTTTCCAGGCCCTGGTCGAAGCCTTCCGGATGGGCAGTCTGTTTACCGGCGCGGAAGGGGATCGCTTTATACCGTCCCCCAATCCCGACTTGCTGCCGCGGGTGCGCGACGCCTTTACCGAAGCCATGCGCCGGCATCCCGAGCAGGACAGCATCCCGGTGGCCTACCAGAACTTCCTCCACGAAGCCGTGATCACACTCCTGACCTTCAACCGGATGCCGGAAGCACGCGCCTTGTTTGATGAAATCAATACGCGATTTCCATCCGAAGCCACCGCCGGCGGGTTCGGTGCCTTCGTACTCAACGCCTTTGGCGCGGAAGCCAAAAATCTTTCGGACCGCGATGCCCAGGTGATCGTGGAGGGGGCCCTTTTCCAAGCCCTGCAATGGCAGGCCGTGGGCGATCCCGCGCGCGCCGCCGGCTTCGATCGCATGGCCCGGCTCACCTGGGAAAGCTATATGCAGCCGCGCGAAACGTCCGCCGAGTGGAAGGAACGCACCGGTTTGCCGCCACTCGAGGAATTGCGCGCCGCGGCCCGCCAGCGCTTCACGGAATCCGTCGGCGGATTCCGCTGATAGTCGCGATGGGCCGACACCGCGCGCTTGCCGATGGCGGGAGCCCGCCGTATAGATGACTCGGCATCATGACCACCATTGAACTTTTTATTCTCATCATCCTGCTCCTGCTCAGCGTGCCCGATTTG
>CAYTVN010000180.1:0-7314 GCA_964441655.1 uncultured Verrucomicrobiota bacterium
CGCTGGCTGACGCCGGTGGCTGTAGAGGAATGATGCGGCACAACTCGCGGCTGCGAACTCCGTGTTTCCGTGGTGCATGAAAATTTCTTGCTAAGGAATCGCCGCCCCGCGCGTTGTCAGGGTAAGAGCGCCATGCACACCAGGAACCCTTCATGAATTCGAACCCGGAGCGACAACAGTGGCTGGATGCCCTGGTCCAACGCCATGAACAGCCCCTGTGCCGCTACGCCTACAGCCTGCTCGGATCCCTGAGCGCGGCCCAGGACGCGGTCCAGGAAACCTTTCTTCGCCTGTGCCGTGAAACTCCGGCCAAACTGGCGGGACACGAAGCGGCCTGGCTGTTCCGGGTCTGCCGGTCGCGGGCCCTGGATGTGTTGCGCAAGGAGAAACCCATGCAGCCTCTGGCCCCCGAGCACAACGAGCAGATGGCGGCCGCCGGCCCCACCCCGGCCCAACAAGCCGCCCAAGGTGAATCCGAACAACTGGCCCTTCGCCTGCTGGACACCCTCCCGCCCAACGCGCGGGAAGTGATCCGCCTGAAGTTCCAGCACGACCTCAGCTACCGGGAAATCGCCCGCATCACCCGGCTCTCCGAAAGCAACGTGGGCTACCTCATCCACCAGGGCATCAAAACCCTGCGCCAACAAATGTCCGTTCTCCAGGGAGTAGCGTCATGAATTTCAATCCCGATGATCCCCGCTGGACCGCCTACGCGCTGGGCGAACTCGACCCCGCCGAACGTGCGCGCCTGGACCAGGTGTGCTCGACAGACGCCGCCGCCCGAAAGTACGTGGAGGAAATCCGCGCCCTGGCCGGAGGACTGAAAACAGCACTGGCCACCGAGCCCGCGCTGGAGCTGCGGCCGGACCAGAAAGCGACCCTCCAGGCCAAGGCGGAATCCCCGTCCATCCTGCGCTTCCCACTGCACTGGGCGCTCTCGCTCGGCGCGGCTGCCGCGCTGGTGCTCATCATTGGCTACACCCTGTTCGAAACCCGCCCGCCCCAACTGGCCCAACAGCAGTCGCAATCGGAAGTGAAGCAAGATGCGACTATCGAAGTGGCTTTGGTGGACGAACCGGCTTTGGAGCTCGAGAAGTTTGAAAAAGAGCTGAAGCCCATGGACCGCGTTAGCGAAATGGTTGCGGCATCCGCGCCCGTTCCACAGGCCATTCCACCGGCGGCAAAACCGAAGTACAAAGGACAGGCGGGTGCTACCGGTCTGGCGGGTTCGTTTGGTGGCGGAAGGGTGATGAAAAGGCAGGCCGTCGGATATGAGCGTCTGCGCAGCGATATCGCCGATGCACCTGCCGAGTCCGGCATCATCAGCCCCAGCCAGGATGACTACGACGTCATCCACGAGAATCCGTTCCAGCGCGTGGCCGATCATCCGCTTTCCACCTTCTCCATTGATGTGGACAGCGCGTCTTACGCGGTGGTTCGGCGCTACCTGACCGATGGACAACTTCCGCCCAAGGACGCAGTTCGCATCGAGGAGTTGGTGAATTATTTCACCTACGCCTATGCTCCGCCCACCGACGGACGCCCCTTCGCGGTCCATCTGGACGCCGCGCCCTGCCCGTGGAATCCATCCCACCAGCTGGCCCGGGTGGCCATCAAGGCACGCGAGTTGGACAAGACGTCCCGTCCTGCGGTGAATGTGGTGTTCCTTATCGATGTTTCGGGTTCGATGTCGTCCGACAACAAGCTCCCGCTGGTCAAGCGCTCCCTGCAAACCCTGGCCAAGCAGCTCGACGAACGCGACCGGCTGGCCATCGTGGTCTACGCAGGCGCCGCGGGCATCACGCTGCCCACGACGCGCGGCGACCAGACTCAGGCCATTCTGGAAGCTCTGGAGCGCTTGGAAGCAGGCGGCAGCACGGCGGGCGGCGCGGGCATCCAGCTCGCCTACGACACGGCGCGCGCGCAATTTGTTACGGGCGGCGTCAACCGGGTCATCCTGTGCACGGACGGCGATTTCAACGTCGGCCTGAACCAGCGCGGGGACCTGGAATCACTGATCGAGAATGAGGCCAAGAGCGGCGTCTACCTGACCGTGCTCGGCTTCGGCATGGGCAACTACAAGGATTCCACCCTCGAATTACTGTCGAACAAAGGCAACGGCAACTATGGCTACGTGGACGACTTCTCGGAGGCGCGCCGTCTGCTGGTGGACCAGATGCTGGGCACGTTGGTCACCGTGGCCAAGGATGTGAAGATCCAGGTGGAGTTTAATCCCGCGCGAATCGCGGGCTACCGGCTGGTCGGCTACGAGAACCGCATGCTCCGCAAGGAAGATTTCAACAACGACAAGATTGATGCGGGCGACGTGGGTGCCGGGCACAACGTGACTGCGTTCTACGAGCTGATCCCGGCCGGCCAGCCGGTGCCTGGTCCCGGCCAGGTGGACGACCTGAAGTACCAGGCCCAGCCCGCGACTCCGTCGGCCAGCACGGACGAAATCCTGACCGCCAAGCTCCGCTACAAGCAGCCGGACGGCGATACCTCAGTGCGCATGGACGTCCCCCTGACGGCGGACCAGCTGGACCACGAGCCCGGGCGCGACTTCCGCTTTGCCAGTGCGGTCGCCGGATTCGGCATGATCCTGCGCGATTCCCCCCTGCGCGGCACCTTCGGCTACGCCGAAGTGCTCGCCCTGGCTGAGCCCAACATCGGCGATGATCCCGGCGGCTACCGTCGCGAATTCGTCAACCTGGTGCGCAACGCCCAGGCGCTGGCAGGCGCATGCAATCATGTACCCGTGATTGAGTGAGTTCGGGTCTGCTGCGGATGCAGACCCCGCTGGCGTGCGCTGCCATCGTATGCTAGCTTCCCGGCCCAACTCATCATGCAACCGACATGGATAATAAACTGTGCTGGTGCCGCGATCCTGCTCCTTGGCCTGCTCGGCTGCAACTTCTCGAAACCCTCCGA
Source organism: uncultured Verrucomicrobiota bacterium (assembly GCA_964441655.1). Classification (GTDB taxonomy): domain Bacteria; phylum Verrucomicrobiota; class Kiritimatiellia; order CAIVKH01; family CAIVKH01; genus CAYTVN01. Next base: position 2,932 of record CAYTVN010000180.1, read on the forward strand.
CCGGCAGGCGATACAGGCGGCCATTGATCGCGGCGTGGCGTATGTGCAGCAACACCAGTTGGCCAACGGCGAGTATCCGGTTCTTTTCCTGAAGCGGTCCGACGGGCAGCTCAGCGAAGGTCACCAGGGCTTTTCACCCAATGTATTCGGCACCGGGATCATCCTCTACAGCCTGGCCATGCACCCCGACTTCCGAGCCAGCGCTTCGGCCGCACGCGCCTTGGATTTCCTGGAGAGCCAGGTGCAATCAAACGGCACGTGGATTTTCTACACGCCGAAAAGTTTTCGCTACGCGGTATTTATTCCTGACGTGGACGACACCGCCGTGTGCTCGCTGGCGCTAGCGCTCTATGGCCGGACCCCACCCGACAACAGTGCCTTGTTGATGAAGAACGCCCTGCCCGATGGCTCGCTGCACACGTGGATTTATCCGGAGGGATTCCCTGTGTTCGACTCCTACGACAACGTCACGGCGGATGAACATTTCAGCATCCGTACCCCCGACCCGGTGGTGAATGCGAATGCCCAAGCCTACCTGTCCAACCGGCACCGCCCTGACCCGCGGATCAGTGACTACCTCAACCGGGTGGCCCGCGCGGGAACGGCGCTGGATGATGCCATCTACTATATGCACCTGACGTCGGTGGCCTACAGCTATGCCAAGGCGGTACAATGCGGTGCCGTCGAGCTACAGGAATCCGTCGAACTATTCGGACAACAACTGCACGAGCAGTACACCGCACAATCAGGATGGGAAAACGACCTGCAGGCCGCGCTGGCCCTCAATGTCTGGTTGACCATGAAGCGCCCGCCGACGGTGGTGCAACGCACCGCATCGGAACTCATGGCCCGGCAGCAATCCGACGGCAGCTGGTCGGCCGCCATTTATTTCGGCAGCAAGCGCTATCCCAACCGGGGCTGGGGCTCGCCCTCTCTCACCACCGCCTTCGCGGTGGAAGCCCTCACCCGCTACCTCGCCTATGAAGCTGCTCAATAGCCGACTACGCGTCGGGATCGCACTCGCTCTTCTCATCATCGGGGGCGCGATACTGCGCTTCTTTACCTGGCCCTGGATGGGCTTCTCGGGCGATGAAACCTGGACCCTGCGCTGGGCCGCCCAACCCGTGCGCGAAATCATGAGTCACCTCGATGTGGGCCTGACCATGCATCTGTATATCCTGCTCATCAAGGCCTGGTCCCAACTCGTCGGCATTTCCCCCCATGCCTGGAAGCTGCCTTCTTTGATCGCAGGCGTCCTGGCCATCCCGATTTTGTATGCGCTGGCCCGGCGTCACACCGGACGCCCCATCGCCCTGCTGGCCAGCCTCCTCCTCACCGTCAGCCTTTCGGCAATTCATTTTTCCCGGGTGGCACGCGTGTACGCACTGCTCACCATCGTCGCCATGGTAGGCATGGCCCTGTTCCACCGGGTGCTGACCCAAGGCGGCCTGCGCTCCGCCCTGCTGCTCAGTGTGGTCAACGGAATCTCCCTCATGCTTTCGCCCAATGCGGCCTATCTGTTGCTGGTGCAGGGCCTGTCGACGCTGCTCGAAACACTTTTCACCAAGCGGGCCGATAGCCAACGGTTGCTCCTGCTGGGTCTGACCTTCGCGGGTTCGGTCACCCTGGCCCTGATCTTCTACGTCGGCCTGCTCGATCAAATTCTGCCCGCTGGCGCGCAGTATTCGGGGGGAAGCAACCGTGGACTTGAATTGCTTTGTTCAATCTTCCGGGTCATTCATCCGATAGCCGCCGGGCCCATGGCGTTGCTCATCCTCGTCGGCAGCATCGGCAGTTGGCGAACCGGGCCGGGGGCCCGCCTCGTCGTGCTGTGGGCTTGGGTTCCTTTGCTGTTCCTGGCCTTCATCGGCGCCAATCATCTGCCGGTCATCGCCTTGGGCCGGTATGTCGTACCCACCCTGCCCGCGCATTTCCTGCTCGCTGCTACCGGCGCCTGGGGCCTGGCCGGGCGCATCAGCCACCCCGGTCGCTCGTATGTGGCCGCCGCACTGCTGTTGGTCCCCCTTACGCTGATGGCATTACTTCAACCAGACGCCGTCAAAACCAATTTTCAAGAGCCCACATCGTCGCATGAAACATTCCGCAGCCTGGCATCCCAGGTCGCACGCGAGGACTTGGTGGCGGCCGATCCCGATTACCAGCGCTGGGTCATGATGCTCTATGTGACCAATGATCGCCCGAGCCTGGCCGAATTGTGCGGCGCCTACGATATTCGCAACGGACAACGTTTATTCATCATTGCCGAGCGGGCTGACCGGGCGGAAGCGGTTTGGCGCGAATGTTTCTCGGTTGAAGTTCCACGCCATCCGAACTACGAGGAACCCCTGGTGATCTTGAAATCGCGGCCGCTCCGCGACCGGGCCGACCTGCACCGTGTGGTGGCATGCTATCTACGCGGAGCGCTGGCGGCCTGGACATCAGACCCCGACCCGATCATCGCCATGCGCAGACAAATACTTCATAACGAGTACCAGCGCCTGCTCGCCCTCTTGCATGACCCCCCGCCAGTGCTCTGACCTGCTAACCAAGCGCGCTCAAACACAGCGCGCCGGCCATGAGTCCGAAAATAATTTGATAACCACGTCGGTATCGTTGAACGGTATCAAACGCGAGCCCCTGACGAAGGGTGTGCCAGGCCAGAACGAGTTGCACCGGCCAAAGCAGGATTAACACCTGCACCGGGGCGGCCAGCCAGCCCGCGCTAGCAAGCCAGGCGAGCTGCAAGTGGGCCAGCGAGAAGAGCATCAGGCTGATCAGGAAAACGGTGCGGGGACCGAGCCGGACCGCCGCGGTGGGAATGCCGTTACTGTGGTCACCGGCATGATCCTGCACTTCCTGCGCCAGGTGACCGGCCGTAATGGCCAGGCCGAAAAACAGACCAAGCTGCACGCCCAGCACATCCGGCGCACGGAACAGGATGTACCCGTTGAGCACATACAGCAGGCCGCCTGCCAGATGCAAAACAGACGACCACCCCACCCTGCGCTTGCCCTCGTACCGATGATGCGGAAAAGAGTAGAGCGTGCTCAGCAACAGCATGACCAAAACAATAAACAGATGATGGACGCCCAGGCAGGCAAAGAGCCCCGCGCTGAAAAGACCCAGCACACAGGCGACCATCAGTATCCGGCTCCGCTCTACGCCTCGCTTCAACAATGCGTACGAGGCCTTGTGCGGGTCCCGCTCATCCAGCAGCGCACCCGACCAATCGTTGAAACAAAACGAATGGGCGGCGAAAAGAAAGTTGGCCGCCGCGAAAAGCAGGATTGCAGCCAGAGAAACGCCGGACTTATCCCGCGCGCCCAGCACGACCCCGGCCAGGGCCGGGGCCTGCATGATCATTGAATCACGCCATCGTATGGGTAGTTGCATCAGGTCCACATGACCCGTTCACACAAACAGCGCCCGCGAGCCGTTGCCCGCGGGCGCTGTCGTGATCCGTCAAACGCCGGCTTACTTGACGCCGTAGCTCTTGGCCATGTCCACCAGGGTGGTGTGCTTGATCTTGCCGGCGTTGCCAGCCTGACCAAAGGCGATCATGCGATCCATGCAGACCTTCTTCATGGCCTCGCGGGCGGGCTTCATGTAGTCGCGCGGATCGAACTTCTCCGGGGTCTCGGCGAACACCTTGCGGATGGCGCCCGTGATGGCCAGCCGGTTATCGGTGTCCACGTTGATCTTGCGCACGCCGTGCTTGATACCGAGCTGGATTTCTTCCACCGGCACGCCCCAGGTGGGCTTCAGCTTGCCGCCGTACTTGTTGATGATGTCCTGCAGGTACTGCTCGACCGACGAGCTGCCATGCATGACCAGGTGCGTGTTGGGCAGCTTGGCGTGAATCTTCTTGATGGTGTCCATCGAGAGCACGGAGCCGTCGGGCTTGCTGGTGAACTTGTAGGCGCCATGGCTGGTGCCGATGGCCACGGCCAGCGCGTCCACGCCGGTGTCCGCCACGAAGCGGGCCGCCTCTTCCGGATCGGTCAGCAGCTGGGAGTGATCCAGCTTGCCTTCGGCGCCGTGCCCGTCTTCCTTCTCGCCTTCGCCGGAGACCAGCGAACCGAGCACGCCGATTTCACCTTCCACCGAAACGCCGACCATATGGGCCATCTCCACCGTCTTCTTGGTCACTTCGACGTTGTAGGCGTAGGTGGACGGGGTCTTGCCGTCCGCCATCAGGGAGCCGTCCATCATCACGGAGGTAAAGCCGTTCATGATCGCGCTCTGGCAGGTGGCCGGGCTGTTGCCGTGATCCAGGTGCATGGCGATCGGAATCTGGGGATACAGCTCCGAGGCCGCAATCATCAGGTGCCGCAGGTAGTTGTCCTGGGCGAACGCGCGGGCGCCGCGGGAAGCCTGGATGAT
>CAYTVN010000181.1:0-7299 GCA_964441655.1 uncultured Verrucomicrobiota bacterium
GCGCCCGCGTGCCCGACCTCAGGTATTTCCGCTTCGCACCGGTCACGCTGGACGGCGTCTCCTGTGTGTTGAGCCGCACCGGCTACACCGGTGAGTTCGGCTACGAAATCTATTTCCCCATCGAACACACCATCGCGTTCTGGAACCGCCTGCTCGCGGACGGCACGGTGAAACCCGCCGGACTGGGCGCACGCGACACCCTGCGCCTGGAGGTCGGCTACCCGCTGTACGGCCACGAACTCGGACTCGACCGCACGCCGGTGGCGGCCGCGCGCGGATTGTTCGTGGATTTAAAGAAGGACTTCATCGGCAAGGCCGCCTGCGCGCGCGACAAAGCCCAAGGCTGCCCGCAGTATCTGTGCGGCCTGCAACTCGAAAGCAAGCGCGCCGCACGGGCGCACGACGTCCTGTTTGCAGGCGGGCAATCCGTGGGGGAAGTGACCAGCGGCTCCCTCGCGCCCAGCCTCGGCGTGGCGGTCGCGCTCGCCTACCTGCGCGCCGATCTGTGCGCCCCCGGCACCGCCCTCGAGGTGGAATGCCACGGCAAACGCCTGCCCGCACGGGTGGTCGACCTGCCCTTCTACAAGAACGGCACCGCGCGGCGCGCCTGACCACGACGCGCACGGCTCACAGGCGATACAACACCAACTCGGGTGCGACGTAGGGATCGGGGCCGGCAGGCTGGACATATACAACCTTCGCGTGCTGCCGCACGGCTTCGTAGAAGGCGGGCCGCAATTCGACGTTCGGATCGCGATGGAAAACCTGCCGGAAATCAGGCCGGGCGAAAAGGGCGATGCGATGCGGCGACAGGACGACGTGGGTGACCCCGCGCGATTTCAAGCTCGCAAACATGTCGTCACCCGTGACCAGGTCCGGCGTGAGTTCCTGCAGCTTCTGGCGGGGCGCGAAACCATTCACCTGCCGCTGATCCCGCGCGGCATCCGGCAGGTTCACCGTCACGTCGTACACCACAAACGCGTCCGCGGGCACCTGTTCATCCACATACTGCGCCATGGCCAGCCGGGGATTGGTCATGGCGAAGCTCTGGAAGGTGTGCCAGCCCCGCTGCGCCATCGGGCCATACACCAGCGCCACCAGAGCCAGCCACGCGAGAAACTTCCGCGCAGGGTACGCGGCGAGCCACGATGATCTCCACACAAGGCCCAGCCCGACCGCCGTCAACCACCACTCCACCATCCAGACCGGCAGGAAGTAACGTCCCGCCGCGCGTTCCAGCAGAAGGCTCGCGGAACCATAGATTCCGGCGGTGATCAGGCCCAGCACTTCAATCCGGGGCGTGTCGCGGAATCCGCGCGCGCGCATGCCCGCATAGAGCGCCAGGCCGAGCAAGCCCGACCAGCCGCTCGTGGTGACCAGCAGATTCCAGGGCGACCCCCAGGTGGTGGTTTCGCTTCGCAGTAAATCGATTTCCACTCGCATCCGGCCACAGGCGCGACCCCAATCCACGATCAGCGCGTAGTTGATGGCCGCCCACAGGAGCAGCGCGGTAACGGCATAGAGCGCCGCCAACCGCACGGCCTGACGCCGCGTACCGCCGGTCCCGGCTATGGCCAGCACGCTGAGCCCCAGAACAGCAGGCAGCAAACCAACGTATTTAGTCGACGCGCAAAGGCCCGCGGCAAGACCGGCGCCTAGGCTCGTCCTCGCGCCCGGACGGTGTTGATACAGGTGCAGCGCGAGCAGCAACAACGCCCAAGTCCCCACCAGCAGACCATCCTCCTTGAAGAAACGCCCCGCGTAGACGAACGCCGGATGCAGGATCAGGGCGAGCCCCGTCAGCACCCCCGCCGTTGCACCAGCCGCCTGCCAGGCCAACCAGGCGAGCGCGAGGGCGGCCAGCCCGATTCCTGCCGCGGCACCGATGCGGCCCAGCACCACGGCATGTTGAACCGAATGCGACCGGGGTCCCGTCAGCCGGTAAAGCACCGCGGCCACATTCACATTGAGCAGCGGATGATGAAGGTTGCGGTACCCCTCCACCACCTGGCGTCCCTTGCCCTCCTCGTCATAGCGGAACCAGAAAGGGATTTGGTTGTGCCGGGTGTGGATGAAAAACACGGCAGCCCCGATCAGCAGGCAGCCCATCAATGGAAGCGAAATCCATTTTTGCGGCACGAATCTCATCCGTGCCGTCATAAACGAAGGTGTCTATTTCAGCCAGATTTTATCCACTTCGAGCCGGAAGTTTTCGGCCTCCTTGTTGGCGATGAAGAAGCGCACCTGCGACAGCGTCTTCCCCGGAAAATTCGGCTGCTTCAGTCGGTCACCGCGGTAGTGGGGCACCAGCGATGACAGCGGTATTTCCACCTCCTGCCATTCGCCGTTGGTTTCAAACTCGGCAAGGTAATACGCCCGGTCACGCTTTTCGGCTTCCACGGCAAACTGGTACGGCTTGCCATCCCCCTTGATCCGCAAAAAACGTTCGATAGGCGGCTACATCGCGCGGCTCGAAATGATATTGAATCGAGGGGAAGCCACCGTCGTTTGCTTACAACGTCACGGTGCGTGCGCGATCCGACCGGGCTCCACCATCAGGCGGGCAGCCCGGCGTCCGTGCAACGTCACCCGCTCCATGAGGGACCAGCCCAGGCGTGTATAGAACGATTCGCTTTCGGCGGCGATGACATGGAGCCGGTCCACCCCCAGAAGCGCCGCCTCCGCCACCGCGCGGCGCACGAGTTCGCGTCCCAGCCCAAGACCCCGCGCCGCGGGCGTCACATAGAGGCTGGCCAGCCACGGAGTCAGGTGCGACCACTCCTCGAAATCCCGCGCCACGAGGCTGACCGACCCCGCGAGTTCGCCGCCGCGCAGCGCGAGAAGCGTGGTGGGCACGGCGTGCCGCTCCGTGTGGGAGGCAAATTCGGCCCGCGCATCCGCCTCACTCCAGTAGGGCATCAGGGCACCCCACTCGGCGTGATGCCATCGGGCCAGTACGTCGCCCCAGCCAGGATGATCTGCCAGATAGCCGTAGGTCAGGACGTGGCTCATAAATAAATTTATCCTTTGCGCCGCACCATGCTAGTGTCTCGGGCCATCATCACAAGGAGTTGTTATGTCACTACGCTGGCCCCTCTTTCTGCTGTCCGCCCTGCTCCTCGCCCATCCTCCACGCGGTTTGGCCGTGCATGCCGCCGCCCCCCTGCCCGTCCTGGCCGTCAGCAACAACACGATGGCCTTGTCGGTTCAGCTCGGCACCGGTCTGGCCCAGGGCGAGGCCCGCGAAGTGGTGTATGCGGCAGACGAGTTGGGCGGTGAGTTCAAGCTGAGCGAACTGTTCTGGGACATTGACGACGTGATCATGGCCGGCGGCAGTGTGTCCGTGCAGATCGGGCCCCGCTACCGGGTGCAGGCGTCCTACTGGGCCGCGGTGACCGAGGGCAGCGGCAGCATGGATGACTACGACTGGCTGCTGGGCCCGGATACGCCGTGGAGCGATTGGTCGCTCAGCGATGTGGAGGTGCAGGATTCCTACGCCTTCGATCTGAATGTATCGGCCGAGGTCTACCGCCAGGACGCTCTGGGCATTTCCGCCGTGCTGGGCTATCGCCAGGACCAGTGGGGTTGGGAGGACCAGGCCCAGCGCTACATCTATTCCGAAAACGCATTTCGCGACAGCGTGGGCGAGATCGGCGGCGAACCTTCCATCACCTACGAGCAGCAGTTTCGCATCCCGTATGCCGGGGTGGCGGCGACCCTGACCGGCACGCGGGCCGCCCTGGAAATCTATTTTCACTACAGCCCGTTCGTGGAGGCAGAGGACCACGACGTGCATCTGCTGCGCAATACCACCTTTGATACCGAGGCCTCAGGCGGGGATTACTTCGGAACGGGGCTGCGGCTCGGTTACCGCTTCACGTCGAGCTTCACCGCCAATGCGGCGGCGGAATGGCAGGTGATTCCGGAGATGCGGGGCGACACCGAGATCACGGACGAAGCGGGCTCGGAAACCAATCCGGATTCCGCCGGCATCGCGAACCAGTGGATGCTGTTGTCCTTCTCGCTTGGCTACGCGTTCTGATGCAGCGAAGGTCAGCTTAGCGAGCAGCTGATTCCCTCCGTGTTTCCGGGAGGGCCCGCATCCGTTGCGGTGCGGGCCGCGTTCGCGCCGTATTTTTTCTTGATCTACTCCAACACGGCCAGCAGGGCGTCCATTTCGGCGTCGGTACCCACGGTGATGCGCAGGTAATCCCGGGTGGCGGGGGCCGGGAAGTAGCGGACGAATATCTTGCGCGTCCGCAAGTCCTCGAAGATTTCCCGCGCGGGGCGCGCGGGCGGGCGGGCGAACAGGAAATTGGTGGAGGAATCGAAGACGAACCAGCCGCGCGAGCGCAGGGCCTGCGCCACCCGTTCGCGCGTGGCGGTGATTTTCGCCACGTTGGCCTTCATCCACGCCGGATCGGCCAGCGCGGCGGCGGCCAGTTGCTGGGTCAGCCAGCTGATGTTGTAGGAATCCTTGATCTTGTGCAGAGCCTCAATGAGCGGAGCGGGGCCCACCGCGTAGCCCAGGCGGATGCCGGCCAGGGAGTAGGATTTGGACAGGGTCCGCGCGATCAGCACGTTGGGCAGACGCAACGCCAGGTCGGCACAGGACGACGAGGCAAAATCCACATAGGCCTCGTCGATCAAGACCACACCCGAAAAGCGGCGGCAGAACGATTCCACCTCACCGCGCGGGAACAAACGGCTGGTGGGGGCGTTGGGATTGGTCAGAAAAAAAAGTGACGCGGAATAATCCGCCGGCATGGCCCAGCTGAAATCCGGCGTCAAAGCAACCGGTCGCACCGGCGCCTCCTCGATGGCGGCCAGCACCGGATACAACGAATACGAGGGGTCGAAATAGCCCACCGTCCCACCCTCCGGCACAAAGGCGCGCACGCACAGGGCCAGCACTTCATCCGATCCGTTGCCGATAAAAACCTGTTCCGGCGCGCAACCATGCAACTCCGCCACCTGGCGGCGCAACCCGCTGGAAACCGGGTCCGGATAGAGCCGCAGCAATGTCGGATCGGCCGCTCGCAAAGCCGCGGCAACCCGCGGCGACGGTGGATAGGGATTCTCGTTGGTGTTGAGCTTGATGACCCCCGGCCCCGGCTGTTCGCCCGGGGTGTAGGGGGTTAGCGCAGCAACGGATGGGCGGATCAAGGTCATGGTGAAAGGGACAAAGGCACAGCGGGACAAAGGCACAAAGTTAAAACGCCCGGTTTCATCCGCATCTTCACCCTCTGGACCTACTTCTCAAACCGAATCTTGGCGGACCGCGCGTGGCCGTCCAGCGACTCCACCTTGGCGAATTGTTCGATCACGGGCAGCACGTCCTGCAGATCGGACCGGGTGTATGAAATGTAGCTGGTGCGGCGGCGGAACATATCCACGGTCAACCCCGAGAAGATGGCGGCGGTGCCGCCGGTGGGCAGGACATGGCTGGGCCCGGCCACGAAGTCGCCCGCGCATTCCGGGGTCCAGGGCCCGATGAAGACCGCGCCTGCGCGCTTCACCTTGCGCAGCCAGATGCGGGGCTCGCGCACGATGATTTCAAAGTGCTCGGGGGCAAACTGGTTGCACAGGTCCATGCCTAGATCGAGATTATCCACCACCACGATGAGGGTGCCCGCTGTCAGCACCTTTTCGATGACCTCACGCCGTGATAATTCCGCGGCCTGTTTGGTCAACTCTTCGCTCACCGCGTAGGCCAGCTGCGCGGACGGCGTGACCAGCAGCGCCTTTTCCAACCCGGTGCCGTGTTCGGCCTGGGCCAGCATATCGGCGGCCACGTGGGAGGCCACCGCGGAGTCATCGGCCAGGATGGCCACTTCGCTGGGGCCGGCCACCAGGTCAAGGTCCACCGTACCGTAGACCAGTTTCTTGGCCGCGGTCACATAGGGCCCGCCCGGGCCGACAATCTTCTGCACGGGCGCGATGGTCTTGGTGCCGTAGGCCATGGCCCCGATGGCTTGAATGCCGCCGATGCGATAGATCTCGGTGGCGCCCGCGAGGTCCAGCGCATAAAGCACGTAGGGATTCACCCGGCCGTTTTTCTCCGCCGGGGTGCAGGCCACAATTTCCGGCACGCCGGCCACCTTGGCCAGGCCGACGGTCATGATGGCGGTGGAGGCGAGTGGCGCGGCACCGCCCGGAATGTAGCAGCCCACGCGCTCCAGGGGCTGGAATTGCTCGCCCATCATGCCGCCCTTGGGGGTCAGTATGTTCCAGTCCTTGCGCAGGCCGGCCTTGCTGAATTTGGTGACGCGGTTGAGCGCCTCCAGGGCGGCCTTCTTGAAATCGGCATCCACCTTCTCCATCGCGGCCATGCGCTCGGCCTTGGTCACCGCCAGTTTGGCCGGGGCCAGCTTGAGGTCATCAAACTGAGCGGTCGCATCCACCACCGCGGCATCACCGCGCGCGCGAATGTCCTCCAGAATCTTGCGCGCCGATTCCTCCGCCTGGGGCAGAATGGCGGGCCGGCTCAGAAAATCGGCGACCAGTTTGGGCGGATTGGCAGGCGTCCACTTGGCCACCTTGATCTGAATGGGTTTCACCTCGGGCTTTTCTTCGCTCATGGTCTCGAACCTTTCCACCGCCGGTCAACGCCGGACGGCCTCATTAAAACGATCACACTTCGGGCAGCGCGCCATGGGCACGTCGCGCGATTCCACATAGACATGCCCGCAGGCCGCACACCGGTAAACGCGGCCCTCGGCCAGGGGCTTTTGAGGCCACTGCACACGATTCGAGTAATATATCCACGCCGCGAATAGGCCAACAAGGGTGAAAACCGGCACAATAAAGGGCAGCCAGGGGCTCATGGTCGCACCGCGCCTCCGGCCGGGGCGCGCGGCCCGGCATCCTGATCGTACTGAACCACCACCCGGGTGCGGCTTTCCCGCCCGCCCCCGTCAATGCGAATGGCGCGCAGGGCCCGGGCCACCGCTTCGTTGCGATCACGCGATGGGGTGGGCTTTTCGATGAAGACATTTCGCACATCACCGCGATCATCAAACACCAGCACGGCCCCCAGCTCCCAGGGACGATCCTGCAACACGGGGGCCAGCACGCCCGCCCCGGGGAGGCCGCCGCGAATGGCGGGCGCGCCGTCCGGCCAGTAGATGCGCACCACAAAACCCGTGGCGCCCGCGGGGGTGGCGAAGGTGCGGGTGGAGGGCGGGTTCCAGACTGGTTCGGACGCCGCCAGGGATACGGTCTGGGTCAGGCTGCGCAGGAAATCAGGTGGGGCGGCCAAGCCGGGTGTACGGCCCAGCAACCGGGGCGGGGGGCGGG
>CAYTVN010000182.1:0-7252 GCA_964441655.1 uncultured Verrucomicrobiota bacterium
GAGGGTACGCCTCACCCGTGGCGGGTGAGTCGTCCCCTCACCGCTGACGTTCGGCAACAATATGAAAGCCAATCCCAAGCTGATTATCAGCCTTGTCGCCGGATTCTGGATCATTATCGGCGTATACAACGCTTTTGGGTGTCTTCTACTTACCTCTGCGTATTTCGCCAATCCACCACATAAGCACGAATTGTATGCAAGCATTCTGCAATTTGGAGCCGCTTTAACGACAGCGGTGGCCGCATCATCGGTTGTTGCGGGCATTCAGCTATTCAGACGCAAATCATGGGCTCGAGTTCTACTATTAAGCTACTCGTGGGCCGTGACGGTCATTCTTGTATTTGTCTTTATATACTGGCTTTCAATCAGTTACCACGGCGGGGCAGAACACATCTTGGCGGGGACTGCCCGGACGATCGGTGTACTTGCTTTGCCAATAGTGATGATATTGATATTGCGCTCCCAAATGCTGAGGTCTGAAATGATGCCGAACAAGGCAGTGAAGGTACAAAACCCCGCGGCGGGGTTTTGACCCTCACCGCTGACGTTCATATGGCTGATCTAATGTCAACCGGGCAGAGATCGACCCTCTTCCATTCCAAAGCCTCTTCGTCTTTTCTCTGAACGGGAAAAAGGAATAGAAACCGGAGGAGGTGTTGAGATCGACAGGGTGAGCGGTTACCCGCAGGCGTGTATGCTCATATGCGTGGACTGATCCGTCCCTTGGCCGGAGCCGCCGGATGGATTACCACATTTTCTTTTATCACCGCGGCCTTCACCCTTTCCTCTGGAGATCGAGTGCTCTCCCGATGCTTGCGCGATCGGGATTAACTCACAACGTCATCAAGGGCCGGCCTCTGTCACCTGTTCCACCTTCCTCCGGTTTCGCAATTCTACGCGGCCTGCGTCAGGCTGGCGCCAAGGGCCGCTGCGCGCGCATACGCGCCACCACCCGGGCGAGTTCCCAGATGAACGCGGTAAGCTCGCGCGCGATGGCCACCACCACCTTGTTGTGATGGACCCCACGCAAGGACAACCGACTGAAGCGACGGTGCAGCCGCTCCTGGGCCCGCCAACTCAAGTCCCGGACCTCCCGGCTCAACCCTTCCTGGCGGCGGGAGAGCGGGGCGCTGACCTTGGGCGTCAGCCGGTAGTGATGAGCCACCTCCACCAGCATCCAGCGCACATGGCTGTTGCCCGACTTGGTGATGGGGCCTTGCCGGCGGTGATCGCCGCTGGTGTCTTCCCGAGGCACCAACCCGACGTAGGCCATCAGTTGGCGCGGATGGTCAAAGCGCAGCAAGTCCCCCAGTTCGCCCGTCACCACCATGGACGCCACCAACTGAAACCCGCGGAACCCCTGCAACGCCTCCACGAAATCCCGGCGCGACCAGTCCTGGAGCAGGTTCTCCATCTGGTGCTCGATACGAGTGACCTGCTGCGCGGCCGTATCGATCCGTTGTAGATATTCCTCCAACACGACCTTCTGCGCGGGGTCCGGCAGCACCAGTTCGCGCAGGTAGCGCATATGCGGCTCCGTCCAGGTGCTGCCGGCGTAGTGATAGCCGTTGCGCAGCAGCAGGGCGCCGAGCTGCTGCCGGGTGCGGGTCTGGACCTCCACGGCGTCGGTGCGGGCCCGTCCCACGTCGCGGATGATCTCATCGGTGGCGTCGGGGACATGGACAAAGGTCAGTTCACCGGCCCGGAACAAACGGGCCAGCTTGCCGGCGTCGCGGCGGTCGGTCTTGACCCGGTCGGAGGCCTTCACCGGAATCAGGGACGGCGCGACCACCTCGCACTCGAAACCGAGCTCCCGCAGGCGCCGCCCCAGGACGAATCCGGTGGGCCCGGCTTCGTAGCAGAGGGCGAAGTCCTCCTTGGTGAGTTCGTACTTGTCCATGACCCGGCGCAGGACCTTGAGGAAGCTGTTGAGATCCGAGGAGGCTTTCCCGTAGAGCTCCGGGTCGCCGCGTCCTTCCAAGGCAACGGCGATGACAATTGAGGCTTTATGAACGTCCAGTCCGATATAGGCTTTCTTCATGAGCGTGTCCTGTTGGCTAGGTTGCATGTACGCCATGTATGCGGATAGGCTCCGGCCACGGAGCAGCCCGCAGTTCCTACCGCGGGTACGCTTTCTTTTTTGCCCGCTGACGCGCGAAACGACCCGCATCAGCCTTAAGGACTGGCCCAAATAGAAAACATGATCACGCGCATATTTAGAGTGCGAATCCATCCGAACATGAGGGCCGAATTTGAACGCAAGTTCCTAGAGGTATCTGTTCCTTACGTGGAATCAAAACGGGGATATATTTCGCATATCGTTGGTTACCCGGCGAAATGGAGGCCCGACGAGTACATGCTCCTGACGAACTGGACAGATGAAGGAGCACTTGTCGGATTTGCCGGACAAGACTGGCAAAAGGCGGTGATTCCAGACGGCATGGAAAAGTATGTCGCAGAGTGTTGGGTTGATCATTTTCAAATAAGGCGACCAGCAAAGCCGTGAAGGTACAAAACCCCGTGGGGGGGGCCTCACCGCAGGCGCAGTAAGAGAACAGAACAAAATGAAGAAAAGACTGAGTTTAATAGCGGTGGTAGTTTCCTTGTTTGTCGTTGCGACTAGCCAGGGACAGGATCCGGTGATCACATCGTTTCATGGGAACGGGCAACTGTCCTGGACCAACACCGTGGATAGTAATCAGCTGTATCGCGTGGAATGGGCGGCCCAGGCGGGCGGACCTTGGTATCGGACGTTTGACAATTTAGGCTCTTTGGATGGCCTGAGTGCCACCGGGTTCTCGGTAACGGTTCCCATGTTTTATCGTGTCGTCAAAACGACAAACCCACCCCCGTCTGGAATGGTATGGATCGAAACTGGTGACGTGGAATTGGGTCTAGAAGGATTCATAACACCCGTTCACACGAACTTCATTGATGGCTTTTGGATGGATGAATCGGAAGTGACGATTGATCAATGGAATCAGGTCTATTCTTGGGCGATCACCAATGGTTATGCATTCGAGAATGCGGGGCAGGCGCGAACAAACGGTCACCCGGTTCGAAATATCAACTGGTTTGACTGCGCCAAGTGGTGCAACGCGCGCAGCAGCAGAGAGGGATTGACGCCCAACTATTGGTTCGTGTCCAACTCCTTTCTATTAGTCTACCAATCAGGTCGCCAGTCGAATCTGGTCTGGCAGAGTAACGGATATCGACTACCCACGGAGGCAGAGTGGGAAAAGGCTGCGCGCGGCGGGCGCCAGCGGAGGCTTTTCCCTTGGGGTCGCGATACAATTTCTCATGCCAACGCCAATTACTTTGCGTTTCCTCCAGGAACCTTGTCATACGATCTCGGTCCATCAGCTGGGCCCGACCCCATATATGGCGGAGCGATTGGCGACACAAGTCCAGTGGGTGCATTTCCTGCGAACGGCTTTGGTTTGCACGATATGGCCGGCAATGTTCGCGAATGGTGTTGGGATTGGTATGGAACCTATTCTTCGGCATATGACATCAATCCGAAAGGCGCAACGAATGGGACGCTCCGCGTCGTTCGCGGTGGCGACTTTAGTTCGTATGGCCTGTCAAGCTATGGCGCCCCAAGGTGCCGCAATGCGCATCGGGCCGCCCTATCACCCGATACAGCTGAAGGAACAACCGGTTTCCGCTGCGTGAGGGCCCCCTAGCGGGGACGAATTACGAAGGAGCGACCGGACGTCATCTTGCGAACATGAGGTCCATCTACGCCTTCCCCGGGCGGAAACCGAAGGTAGGCCTCGACGATCGCAATACCGAAGAAGGCTGACCACATGCATTCAGAAGCAAAAACACCCGACGAGTATTTTGCTTCCTTGCCGGACGACCGGAAGGCAGCCATGAATCAGCTGCGCAAAGTAATTAAGCTGAACATCCCGAACGGCTTTAAAGAGGCGATGGGCTATGGCATGGTGGGCTATGCGGTGCCGCATTCACTTTATGCGCCCGGCTATCATTGCGACCCGAGTCTGCCCTTGCCGTTTATGGGCATGGCTTCGCAAAAGAACTTCATTGCCATCTATCATATGGGTATTTGCGCCGACCCCGGGTTGCTCAAATAGTTTGTGAGTGAATATGCCAGGCACAGCAAAGCAAAAATCGATATGGGCAAAAGCTGTATCAGATTCAAGAATCCCGCCAAGATCCCGTTTGCTCTAATAGGCGAGCTCGCTTCCAAGATCACACCGGAGCAGTGGATTGAACGCTATGAAAACACGATCAACGCTCCCAAAAGGAAGCAGAGAAGAATGGTAGGATGCGACCAAAATGGGCCGAAGCCTCGCCGCCACTGCCGCGCGTGATCACGCGGCAAGCCGACCGCGCAGGTTCAGACAAAGAGGGTATCGTTTGTCATGGGGCGGTCGACAAGATTCCTACCGTTTGATTGATCGCCCGCTGATTCGGGACTGGACGCTGCACGTGGGCGCGGTTATACGGGAAGCCTTTTGCGAGGGCTGCGCCATGGATGAACTACTCAAACTGCTGAAACGCAACGCGCTGGAATCTCCGGAGAATCTGGCCAAGATGCTCAACCTCACCTCCGCCGAGGTGAAGGCCAAGATCGCGGATTACGAAAAGTGCGGCATCATCCGCGGCTACCAGGCGGTGGTGAACGAGGACCAGCTGTCCATCAACAAGGTCACCGCGGTCATCGAGGTCAAGGTGACCCCGGAACGCGAGGGCGGGTTCAATTCCGTGGCCGACCGCATCAGCAAGTTCCCCGAAGTGCAGTCGCTCTACCTGATGTCCGGCACCTTCGATCTGCTGCTGTTTGTCAGCGGCAAGGATCTCAAAGAGGTGGCCTTCTTCGTCAGCGACAAGCTGGCCACCATCAAGGGCGTCATTTCCACCGCCACCCACTTCATGCTGAAAACCTACAAGGCGAACGGCGTCTTGATGGAGTCCCAGGAAGGCCATGAGCGGCTCAAAGTCTCTCCGTAACCGGATCGCGCCCCATATCCGGGACATCCCGCGCTCGGGCATTCGCGACTTCTTCGACATCGTCAGCACGATGAAGGACGTGATCAGCCTCGGCATCGGCGAGCCGGATTTCGACACCCCGTGGCACATCCGCGAGGCAGCCATCCACTCCCTGGAACAAGGGGTTACCAGCTATACCTCCAACCTCGGCCTGCTCTCCCTGCGCAAGGCGTTGAGCGCCTATGTGGACCGGACCTTCGGCGTTCGCTACGACGCGGCCTCCGAAATTCTGATCACGGTGGGCGTCAGCGAGGCGCTGGACCTGGCCGTGCGCGCGCTGCTGGAACCGGGCGACGAAGTGCTTTACCACGAGCCCTGCTATGTGTCGTATGCGCCGGTCATTGTTTTTGCCCACGGCAAGCCGGTGGCGGTGGAAACGAGGGCCGACAACGGATTCCGGCTCACCCGGGCCGACCTGGAAGCCAAGGTCACCCCGCGCACCAAGCTGCTGATGCTCAACTATCCCAACAATCCCACCGGCGCCGCCCTGCGGCCCGATGACATGCGGGATATTGCGGACTTCGCCGTGAAGCACGATCTGATCGTGATCACGGATGAAATCTACGCCGAACTGACGTACGACGGGAAGCACTCCAGCATCGCCGCGCTGCCCGGCATGAAAGAGCGCACGATTTTCCTGCACGGTTTCTCCAAGGCCTGGGCCATGACCGGGTTCCGCCTGGGCTACGCCTGCGCCCCCGCCGAATTGACGGACGCCATGATGAAGATCCACCAGTACACCATGCTGTGTGCGCCGATCACGGCCCAGGAGGCGGCTCTGGAAGCACTGAAGCAGCCCGAGGAAGACATCGAGGAGATGCGGGCGGAATACCAGCGGCGGCGCAATTTTCTACACAACTCTTTCAACGAGATGGGTCTGCCCTGCGGTAAACCGTCAGGCGCCTTCTATGCCTTTCCTTCCGTGGGCCACCTCGGCCTGACCTCCAAGGAGTTCGCCCTGAAACTGCTCGATCAGGAGAAGGTCGCCATGGTACCCGGCACCGCCTTCGGTCCCTGCGGCGAGGGCTTTGTGCGCGCCGCGTACGCCACCGGCATGGACGACCTGAAGGAAGCCATGGTGCGCCTGGAACGCTTCATTAAACGCCTCGCCTGAACGCACAGGCTTTCAACAAGAAAAACGGGTCAAACGAGGCCGTTTTTTGCATTTCCTTCGCACTTATCCACAAATCGGACTCGCGTCATCAATATTCCGAGCCAGAACACACCAATTGTCATAACTGTTTATCCATAAAGCAGATGCGACGATCGTATGCCGGGTGACTACCGACAAGCTGCTGCTTATGAACAACCCACCAGCAAGTCTGTTTATAACTCCGCGTTGAAACGAAAAACGGGCCAATATTTGTCGTTTCCGAAGTTAACGACGCGAAACATCCCTGGACGTATACGCGCGGATTGGACGATCGATCGAGACCCTGCAGCGGGAAGTTTTGGCGGGTGCTAGGCTTCGGGCGCGGGTGGCGTCTGGGCTTCGCTCAGCAGCGTAACCACGCGGTCCAAGGCGGCCTGAATCAAGCCCATCTCGGCGCTGATTTGCTGTAGGCGCTCCTGGTCGATGGCGTGAAAGCGTTCAAGCAATTGTACCCGTTCGGCCAGGTCAACCGCACCTTCGCCGCCACCGCTGTCTTCGTCGGAGAATTCGGCGGATTCAAGGACGGGCATGGGAACTTGAACCTGGGTCTGGCAATCGGGACACGTCACCACCAGGCCGATCCCACGCGGATCAATAGCCAGGCTTTTCCCGCATTGCGGGCATTCGAAAATGACATCGGTGGGCTGAACATCGGTCGCCCCGGCTGACTTGACCTGCTGCTCTTGCATAATCATTCCCTCCGTCATCATCATTTGTACCCCCGGAGGGGCGCTTCGTACAACTAGAACAGTGCAGGTCATCCGGCCGTCGCACGCGGCACGGGTAGACGCAGGGTGAACGTGCTGCCCTGCCCCACCTCGCTTTGTACGGTCACGGTTCCGCCATGCATCTCGGCGGCATGACGCACGATGGAAAGGCCCAGTCCCGTGCCGCCCAGTTTCCGGCTGCGTGATTTATCCACCCGGTAAAACCGCTCGAAAATGCGGGTCTGGTGTTCGGGCGCTATGCCGGGCCCCTGGTCACGCACAGCCACCACCAACGCACCGCCGTCCTGCCGGGCCTCCACCGCCACCGCGGTATGGGGCGGGCTGTATTTGATGGCATTGTCCAGCAGGTTGGTGA
>CAYTVN010000183.1:0-7231 GCA_964441655.1 uncultured Verrucomicrobiota bacterium
TCCATCCTGCTGCCGGTCTACAATGGCGAAGCCTATTTACGCGCCGCGCTGGACAGTCTCGCCGGCCAACGCGGCCTGGACCAAATGGAGATCATCGCGCTCGATGACGGCTCCACGGACCAATCCCCCGCGATCCTGCGGCAGTACGCCAGCCGCCTGCCCCTCACGATCCCGCCCATCGCACGCACCGGAAATTGGGTGACCAACACCAACCACGGCCTGCGCCTCGCCCGCGGACGCTACGTTTGTTTTCTGCACCAAGACGATCTGTGGCTGGACGGCCGCATGGCGTGGATACTCGACACGCTGGAACGGGAGCCGGAGACGCCCATCCTGTTCAGTTCGGCGAACTTCATCGCGCCAAATCAACGTGCGGTGGGCCGCTGGACCGCGCCGTTTGCCGGGCAGCACGAGCGACGCCTGGAACCCATGGACTGGTTTTGTCCGCTGATGGTGCAGAATTACATCGCCATTCCCGCCCCTGTTTTCCGGCGCGAACTCGCGCTGGCCCTTCCTCCGATGGACGAGCAACTGCCGTATGCGGCGGACTGGAAATGGTGGCTCAGCCTGGCCCGGCGGCACCCGGCCCTCTATCGCCCCCACCCCACGGTGGGCTTTCGTGTGCACCCCGAGTCACAGACGGTGAGCCTGACCGGCGATCCCGACGCGTACCGGCTCCAGTTGCAATCGGTCCTGGACGAGTTCGCGCCTTCTCTGCCGGACACCCCCGCGGGCTGGCGCTGGCTGGCGGCCGCCCAACTCGGCGCGGTGGCCAACGCCATGATGGCCGCCAGCTTCCATCGACAACGTCTGCCGTGGAGCCTGTTTTTCCAGTCTCTGCGTCGGGCCGGCGTACGAGGCACCCTTCTTTACCTCCGGGCCAGCCGCCTGTTCGAACGGCTGGGCGCCCGGATACGCATCCTGCTGCGACCCCGCTAACCCGCACTTTCCGCGTGCTTTGACCCCCGGGTTGGTGTAGTTTCCACGGCCTTTCAACAGAAGGACGGAACAAACATGGCTAAAATCAACTTCGGCGGCGTGGTGGAAAATGTGGTGACCCGCGGGGAATTCTCCCTCGCCAAGGCCCGCAAGGCCCTCAAAGGCGAGACCATCGCGGTTCTCGGCTACGGCGTGCAGGCCCCGGCCCAGGCCCTCAATCTCAAGGATAACGGCTTCAACGTCATCATCGGCGCCCGCGACTGGTCGCGCGCCAAGAAGGACGGCTGGGTGCCGGGCAAGGACCTGTTCTCCCTCGAAGAGGCGGCCGACCAGGGCACCATCCTGCTCTATCTCGTGTCCGACGCAGGCCAGCGCGCCCTGTGGCCGACCATCAAGAAGTTCCTGACCCCCGGCAAAGCCCTGGCCTTCTCGCACGGCTTCTCCGTGGTGTTCAAGGAGCAGACCAAGGTCATCCCGCCCGCGGGTGTGGACGTGATCCTGGTGGCCCCCAAGGGCTCCGGCCTGAACGTGCGCCGCAACTTCCTCGCGGGCGCGGGCATCAATTCCAGCTACGCCATTTTCCAGGACGCCACCGGCCGCGCCAATGAGCGCACCATGGCCCTGGGCATCGGCATCGGCTCCGGCTACCTATTCCCCACCACCTTCCAGAAGGAAGTGGTGAGCGACCTGACCGGCGAGCGCGGCGTGCTCATGGGCGCCCTGGCCGGCATCATGGAAGCCCAGTACGAAGTGCTGCGCAAGAACGGCCACTCCCCCAGCGAGGCCTTCAACGAAACGGTGGAAGAGCTCACCCAGAGCCTGATCCGCCTGGTGGACGAGAAGGGCATGGACTGGATGTACGGCAACTGCTCCACCACCGCCCAGCGCGGCGCGTTGGACTGGAAGCCCAAGTTCAAGAAGGCCACCCTGCCCGTGTTCAAGGCCCTCTACAAGTCGGTCAAGACCGGCAAGGAAACGGCCCGCGTGCTGCGCGTGTGCAGCGGCCCGAACTACAAGGAATTGCTGGCCAAGGAACTCAACATCATCGGCAAATCCGAAATGTGGCAGGCCGGCGCCGCCGTGCGCTCCCTGCGTCCCAAGACCGCCAAAACCCCCGCGAGCACCGCGAAGGGCACCGGCGGCCGCACCATGGGCTGAGTCCGCAATCGCTCTGCGATCGAGCAAGGCCCGCCGGCCATCCCGGCGGGCCTTTTATTTTTTACCACGTAAGGAAAACTCGCAAAACGTGAAGTAGGGTAAAAGACAGGAGAAAATTATATGCCCACACTCGAAGGCAAAAAAGCGCCCGACTTCAATCTGCCGGGCTCGGATGGGAAAAACCATTCGCTCAAGGACTACAAAGGCAAAACGGTGGTCCTCTACTTCTATCCCAAGGACGACACGCCCGGCTGCACCAAGGAGGCCTGCGGGTTCCGCGACTCCTTCGCGGCGGTGAGCAAGAAGGCCGTGGTACTGGGGGTCAGTCGCGACTCGCTCAAATCCCACGACGCTTTCATCACCAAATACCAACTGCCCTTCGTGTTACTGTCCGACGAGGACACCTCGATGATGAAGGCCTACGGCGCCTTCGGAGAAAAATTGATGTATGGCAAGCCCGTGATGGGCACTATCCGCTCCACCCTGGTCATCGGTCCGGACGGCAAGGTGCTCAAGCACTGGTCGCCGGTGAAAAATGCGGAAGAACACCCCGCAGAAGTACTTGCCTTCCTCAAGGGTTGAGGCAAAAAATATCAGTCTCATGTCCGATAAAGAAAGTTCCATCCCGCGTCCCCGCACGGTGGGAGAAGCATTCCGCCGTTACCTGTTCGGGGATGAAGACAACATCACCCTGATCGACAGCACGCCCCTGGTGTTCATGCATGTCATGGCCCTGGGCGTGTTCTTCAACGGGTTCAGCTGGACCGCGCTCGGTGTCTGCGCGCTCACCTATGCCGTGCGCGTGTTCGCCCTGACCGGGGGCTATCACCGCTACTTCTCCCACAACTCCTTCAGGACCAGCCGCGCGTTCGCCTTCGTGCTGGCCTTCCTGGGCGGGACCTCGGCCCAGCTGGGCGCACTGTGGTGGGCCGCCCACCATCGCTACCACCACCTCCACTCCGACACCGAAAAGGACATCCATTCGCCGCACGTGCAGGGCTTGTTCTGGTCGCATCTGGGCTGGCTGCTGTGCCGCAAGTACGCGAAAACCGAGCTGGATCGCATCCGCGATTTCGCAAAGTACCCCGAGCTGCGCTTCCTGGATCGATTCCACGCCATCCCGCCCATCCTGCTGGGCGTAGGTCTCTATTTTCTCGGCCACTGGCTGGCCGCCGCCCACCCCGGGCTTGGCACCAACGGCTGGCAACTGGTGTTCTGGGGCTTCTTCCTCAGCACCGTGCTGGTCTATCACGCCACGTTTTGCATCAACTCGCTGACCCACATGATCGGCAACCGACGCTTCGCAACCAACGACCACAGTCGGAACAGCCTGGCCCTGGCCCTGGTTACCTTCGGTGAAGGCTGGCACAATAACCACCACCGCTATCCAGTGGCTACCCGCCAGGGCATGTACTGGTGGGAAATCGATATCACCTACTACATCCTGAAGGTGCTGTCGTGGCTGGGTATCGTGTGGGATCTGCGCAGCCACCCGGCCAAGCTCTACGACGAAGCGGCCCACGGCGTCACGCAAGCCGGTTAGCGCGGTTGCAGCCAGCGAAGACGGCCCGCACCGCAACGGATGCGGGCCCTCCCCATCTTTCGCCGATCCCCATTCGTGATCCCCATCGGGAGGGACGGCATCGGCGCGTTTCGCGGCGTGCCGTCCGCCCCCCCCATCATCACCACACCCACGGCACGAGTCGCTTGGTGCGCGCGGCATACGCCGGATAATCCGAAAAATGTCGGGCCAGCAGGCGCTCTTCGTAGCGCAGCTTCACCAGCAGGACGACGAGCAAGCCCAGGACCATCACTCCGCGCGACCAACTGACGTGCCCGATCAGCCAGCCCGCGGCCACCAACAGGGTCGCGGAGTACATCGGGTGCCGGATCCACCGGTAAGGTCCGCGCACAATCAATCGCGCTCCCGCGGCGGGTTCCGGGGTGGCCCGGAGATGTCGCAGCCCCAGGGTGGCGAGGGACCACACCCCCAGGGCGATGCCACCCGCGACCCACACGCGGGGCATAACGCCGGGCGGCCACCACGGACCACTCAACGCCAGGGCAGCCAGCAGCAGGAGCTGGAGAAAAACCAGCATCAGTGATTTTCTGGACACCGACATGTTCAGACTTTCCTTTTGCGCCCGCGTGGCTGGACATGACATATTCGCGCCATGGCTGAGTTGCGCAATGATTTTTCCTGGTCGCACTCCCGCGACGAAAAATTTCAGACCTGTCCGCGCCAGTATTACTACCACTACTACGGCGCGTGGGGGGGCTGGGACGCCAAGGCGGACCCCAAGGCACGCACCCTGTACATCCTGCGCCAGCTGCAAACCCGCCAGCAGTGGCTGGGGGCCACCGTGCACAACTGCGTGCGTTGGATTCTGGCCACCCTCTACAAGACCGGCCAACCGCCCGACGAGGAGGTCGCGCTGCACCAGCTGGGCCGCCGCCTGCAGAAGGATTTTGAGGCTTCCGGCGAGGGCCTGTACTGGCACAACCCACGGCAACACGCCGCTCTGATCGAGCACGAATACGATGACCTTGAGGTGACGGACGACGTATGGGAAGAGACGTTTGAAAAAGCGCTGCGCTGCGTGAGCGCCTTTTTCCACAGCACCATCCTGCAGGACATCGGCCGGGTGCCCGCCGACCAATGGCTGGAGCTGGAGGAGCGCGCTCACTTCACCCTGAACGAGGTCAAGGTGTGGGTGCAGCTGGACTTCGCCCTGCGGGATAACGCGGGCCTGCGGATATTCGACTGGAAAACCGGCAAGGCCGACCTGGAAGTCACGCGCCGCCAACTCGCGCTCTATGCCCTGTATGCGCAGGAACGCTGGCAGACCACGCCCGACACCGTTACCCTGGTGGAGTTCAATCTGAACAACGGCGACATCTTCGAGCGCCAGCCGACCGAGGCGGACCGCACCGCCGTCTGCGAACGCGTGGCCACTTCCAGCACCGCCATGCTGGCCCTGCTGGATGACCCCGAATTGCCGCTGGCCCGGGATGAGAAATTTACCCTCACCGAGGACGAACAGGCGTGCCTGCGCTGCCCCTTCCGCCGCATCTGCCCGAAGTGGGCGGATTCGATGTGAGCCGGGCGACTACATGCCGGGCAGCTTGAAACCACCCGGCAGAGTCGGCAAGGCGAGCTTGCGGTAACCTGCGGGCAACTGAAACAGGGTGGCCGGCTGCGGACCGGGCTTCACGTTCTTCCATTCAATTTTGATCGATTGGTCGCCGGTCACCATGAGCACCGGGAATCCGGTTTTCTGCGCGGTATACAGGAACATCTCCTGCTGGGTGCCCTTGAGCCGATACTTGTCGCAGTCCAGTCCATTGATTTTTTCCGTGCCGACCAGCTCGCGGTTGTCCTCCGCCGACCACGCCTGGCGCGCCGGATCGTCGTCCACGGTCACCGACTTCTCCATGTACATGTTGCCCGGCATCAGCATCCAGAGAACCTTCTTCTCCCCGTTCACAATGCTGACCATGGACCCGGCGCCCTCCACCAGCATTTCGGTGCGCAAGTTGGTGCCATCCACATAAAGTCGGCTGTTCATGATCTTGCCGGACAGGGTCATCACCTGGTCCGCGCTGAACTGCTTCAACGGCTCGGCGGCCACGCCGACGCTGGCCATCAACCCAATCAACAAAAATACAGCTATATGCCTCATGCCTGTACCCCTTTCATATGTTTCGCGTTTTTCGTGGTTCTCTTAACGTCCCCGTCCGGACATGGCGCGCCGCGCCTCGCGGTCGGCCGTCTTCTCGCGCAACGTTTCCCGCTTATCCACGGTCAGCTTACCCTTGCCCAGCCCCAGTTCCACCTTCACCAGTCCGTGGGTAAGATACACTTTCAAGGGCAGCAGGGTGTGCCCCTTCACCGCGGTCTGTCCGACCAGGCGCGCCACCTCGGCTTTATGCACGAGCAGACGTTTGGGACGGTCGGGATCCTGCTCGGCCAGACGGCCGTGGGAATAGGGCTGCACATGCAACCCGTACAGCATGAGCTGGCCATTCTCCACCAGGGCGTAGCCTTCGTTGAGGCTGAGATGCCCGGCCCGGATGGACTTCACCTCGGCGCCGCGCAGTTCAATGCCGGCTTCCAGCTTCTCGAGAATGAAATAATCGTGGCTGGCTTTGCGGTTGCTGGCGAGCACCTTGAAACCGGAACCGCCGTCGGGCTCTGTCCGGGATTTGGCCATGCTGAAACTCCGCCCGCCGTCGCGGACCGGGTTACAAACTGATCAGGCTGTCCGCCGCGCTGGGGCGGGGAGGCGCGGAAAAATCGATTTCCGCGGTCAGTTTGCCCTCGGCGATTTCCTTGAGGGCGAGATCCATGGGCGGCATGTTCGGGCTGTCCGGCTTGACCAGCGGGCGCTGGCCACCGATCAACTGACGCACGCGGCGCGAGACCATGTTGATCAACAACGGCACGTTGTTTACGCGGTCTTTGGCGGCGGCGAGGTAGCTGACGTTCATAGTATGATGACTCCCGTGTTTCCCTGGAAATAAGCGGGGCAAGGTAGCAAAGCCCCTCCCCCGTGTCAAACAAAGCGGGCGGCCCAGGGGGCCGCCCGCCTGTTTCATTCGGTTTTAGACCGACTTAGTAGTCCATTCCGCCGCCCGGGGGCATGGCCGGAGCTGCTTCCTTCTTCTCGGGAAGCTCCGTGATCATGCACTCGGTGGTGAGCAACAGGCCCGCGATGCTCGAGGCATTCTGCAGGGCCGAGCGGGTGACCTTGGTCGGATCAATGATACCGGCCTTGATCATGTCCACATATTCGCCCGTGGCGACATTGTAGCCATTGGAACCCTTGCTCTTCTTCACTTCCTCGATGACCACCGCCCCTTCCAGGCCGGCGTTGTCAACGAGCTGGCGCAGCGGAGCCACGCAGGACTTGCGGATGATGTCGGCGCCGATCGCCTCGTCACCGGACAGCTTGAGGTCGTCCAAGGCCACCATGGCGCGGATCAGGGCCACGCCGCCACCGGCGACGATACCCTCTTCGACGGCGGCACGGGTCGCGTGCAGCGCATCTTCCACGCGGGCCTTCTTCTCCTTCATCTCGGTCTCGGTGGCCGCACCGACGTTGATGACGGCCACACCGCCGGCCAGCTTGGC
>CAYTVN010000184.1:0-7222 GCA_964441655.1 uncultured Verrucomicrobiota bacterium
ACCGCGCCGGCCTTCTCCACCGCTTCCGATATCATTCGCGCCGCCGCCTTCACCGAACCCAGCAATGTGGATTACGCCAGCTACCAGGCCACGGACATTACCTCGGGTAATTCCCTGGAAGTCGCCCGCTTCACCATTCGTGACGGCGGCGCCAGCGCCGACGCGGATTCCGCCTCGACCACGCTCGATGCCATCGCCTTCACCGTGGCCAACAGCGCCAGCCTGCGCCGGGTAGCCCTGTACGACGGCTCGACGGAAATCGCCGAGGTGGCGGGCGGCGCCACCTTGACCTATAGCGGCCTGTCCGGCCTGGTGGCGGCGGATGGCGGAACCAAGGACCTCTCGCTGCGCGCCACCTTCGTGGCCTCGGTCACCGACAATGAGCAGTTCTCCTTCACGGTCAACAGCGCGACCGCCAACGCGGGCGGGTCCACCTTCGCCGCCGCCAATGCGGGCGGCGCGGCGTCCAGCACCACCAGTGACCGCAACCGCGTCGAGGTCACCGCCTCCAAGCTGGTGTTCACCAGCGTTCCGGCGTCGGTGAATATTGATACGGATTTCACGGCTGCCGTGGCCGCCCGTGATGCCAACGATAACCTCGATCTGGACAGTACAGCCTCCGTGGCCATCACCAAGGCGTCGGGCAGTGGCACGCTTTCCGGAGGCACCGCGCAGAACCTGGTGGCGGGCGTGAAGAGCTTCACCACCCTCCAGTGCGACACCACCGGCAGCATCACGCTGTCTGCCTCGGATTCGCCGGACACCCTGACCGATGCCACCAGCTCGTCCATCACCCTGGTGGATGAATTGATGGCGGGCGATGTGACGATTATTGGATACCGCACGGATACGGATGACGGATTCTCGTTTGTCACGTGGAAAGCGCTGGATGCCGGGATGGTGCTCTATTTCACGGACAGCGGGTTCTTTTCCGATGGAACGATGCGTTCGTCGGAGCAAGCCATGTCCTGGACCGCACCTGCTGGTGGTGTGGCGGCGGGCACCGTGATCAAAATTTCGTGTGTAGCCGGTACGGCCATTGCAGATCAGGGAACGTGCGTGGGGTCCCTTTCTTCCCTCACAAGCAGCGGCGATCAAATTTTTGTGGGGCGCGGCGCTCAATTCCCCACGGGCGCAGATACCACGATGCCGGGTGAAACCTACACCGGCACTTTGCTGTATGGGTTGAATGTCGAAGGGAGCTGGGTCGCTTCGGCGACGGCGACCAGCGAATCTGCACTACCGGCCGCGTTGAGCGGCACGTATGCCAACCAGGCCCTGTCAGCGGGAGGTGGCGATAACGGTCAATATACCGGCAGCCGTGTTTCCGAAGCCACGTACACGGCCTTCAAGGCGCTCATTCACAATGCCGCAAACTGGACCCGCGAAGATGCGGGCTCCACCAGTCTCGACTCCACCGACTTCGTACTGAACATTCCCGCCACCGAGCCCACCACGCAGGCGTCGACGATTCTCTTTTCCGGCGTGCAGGCCAATCAGGTGACGGTATCCTGGACCTCCGGTAACGGGGCCAATCGCCTGGTGATCTGCCGCGAAGGCAGCGCGCCCAGCAGCGGGCCGGTGGATTCGACCACCTACACGGCCGACACGAATTTCCTGGGCTCGGGCAGTTCGCTCGGCGGCGGCAAGGTGGTCTATGCAGGTTCCGCGAGCTCGGTCACGGTGACCGGCTTGACCGCGTCCACCACGTATCACTTCCAAGTATATGAATACAACGGGTCCGGCCTGCCGATTAATTACCTGACCTCCGCCGCATCCGGCAATCCGGCCAGCCAGCTGACGCTCGATCCGCCGAACTCGACCGCGTCCGACATCGTGCGCGCCAGCGGGTTCACCGAACCGTCCAACATCGCCTACGCCAGTTACCAGGCCACGGATATCACGGACGTCAATTCGATCGAAATGGCCCGGTTCACCATTCGCGATGGCGGGGCGACCACCGATGGCGATGCGTTTGGCACTTCGCTGGAAGACATCAGTTTCACCGTCGCGAACGGAGCCCGATTGCGCCGGGTGGCGCTCTATGACGGCGCTTCGGAAATTGCCGAAGTGGCGGGCGGTGCCACCGTTTCCTTCACCGGCCTGTCCGGTCTGTCCGCGGCAGATGGCGGCACCAAGAATTTCTCGGTGCGCGCGACGTTCACCTCTTCGGTGACGGACAACCAGCAGCTCTCGTTTACGGTCAGTAGTGCGACTGCGACCGCGGGCAACTCCGAGTTCGCCGCGGCGAATGCCGGCGGTGCCGTCAGCGATACGACGGGTGACGCCAACCGGCTCGAAGTAACGGCCACCAAACTGGCCTTCTCCACCGTGCCGTCCACCGTGACCATCGCCCAGAACTTCACCGCAGTGGTGCAGGCGCGCGATGCGAACGAAAACGTGGACCTCGATGATTCCACCTCCGTGACCATCATCAAGGGTTCCGGCAGCGGCACGTTGACCGGCGGCGGCGCGCAGAGCCTCAGCAGCGGCGCCCAGACCTGGTCCACGCTTCAAATGGATGAGGCCGGAACCTTCACGCTGCAGGCTTCAGGCGGCAGCCTGTCCGCCGCGGTCAGTGGTTCCATTTCTGCCTATCCCGGGCCCACCACGCTGGCCGCGGGCGACATCGCCATTATTGGTTACAATTCGGGTGGAACTCCGGATGACTTGGCGATCTTGGTCACCAAGGAACTTGGTCCGGGCACGGTGTTCTATGTAAACGACAATGAAGTGACAAGTGTTGGCGGTACTTCGTTCGCAGACTTGGGCGAGATGGAGGCCTCCTTTACCGTCAAGGCCGCGCAGGTAATTCCAGCCGGCACGGTGATTATTCTGCCCTGGGGTGCGGCGGCGGTCTCCACCACGACCTACGACTGGACCAGCACGAGCGGCGCGGGTTTGGGCAACAACAGCGAAGAGGTCTACATTTATACCGCGGCGAATATCTCATCGCTGACGCCCGCGGCATTTATCTATGGCATGGAAGTCGGATCGGGCACGGGTCTGCGTCCCAGCGGACTTACCGCGGGCACCACCTGGATCAATCCGCCTCCTTCGGGCACGGCGAATGCCAGTCGCTACAAGCTCGCGGGCGCCACCTACACCGCGACCACGAATGCGATACTGGCAGCCATCGGCGATGTGCCGAACAACTGGGAAACCGCGGCCACCTACACCATGGCGGATACGGACTGGACGTTCTCGTTCCTCACCCCGGCCAGTCAGCCGACGGTGCAGGCGCATGACATCGTGCTTTCCAACGTCACGCAGACCCAGATGGATGTCAGTTGGACGTCCGGCGACGGGGCCAACCGCCTCGTCATAGCACGGGCCGTTTCCGCGCCGAGTGCGACCCCTGCGGATGGCACGGCCTACACGGCGGATGCCAGTTACACCGGCGGCGGCAGCGCGCTGGGTGGGGGCAAAGTGGTGTACGACGGCTCGGGCAGCAGCTTCACGTTGACCGGACTGGATCCTTCGACCACGTACCACTTGCAGGCTTTCGAATACAACGGTTCGGCCAGCACCATCAACTACCTGACCAGCACCGCGGTGGATAATCCGAACAGCATAGCCACGCTGGCCGCCGACTACTCGGCCGCATCGGACATCGTGCGGGCCTCCGGCTTCACCGAACCCGAGAATATTGCCTATGGAACGTATCAGGCCACGGATTTGGAGTTTGCCACTTCCATCGAAGTGGCCCGCTTCACCATCCGCGATGGCGGCGTTTCGTTGGACTCCGATCCGGATTCCACCACGCTGACGGATATCAGCTTCACCGTGGCGAACAGCGCCGGGTTGCGACGAGTCGCGCTGTATGACGGCGCTACGGAAATCGCGGAAGTCGCGGGCGGCGCCACCCTGACCTTCTCCGGCTTGTCCGGCCTGGTAGCGGCGGACGGCGGAACCAAGGACTTCTCGCTTCGGGCCACGTTCAACACCAGCGTGACCGACAACCAGCAGTTCTCGTTTACGGTCAGCAGCGCCACGGCTTTTGCCAATGGCTCGACCTTCGCCGCGGCCAACGCGGGCGGTGCGGGCAGCAGCACCACGGGCGATCGTAACCGCATCGAAGTCACGGCCACCAAGTTGACCTTCACCTCCGTCCCCGCGAGCGCCGGGGTGGGGGCGACCTTCTCGGCCACCGTGCAGGCCCGCGATGCGAACGACAGCGTGGATCTCGACAACACCGCGTCCGTCACCATCACCAAGGCCACCGGTTCCGGCACCCTGAGCGGCGGTTCCGCTCAAAGCCTGGTGAGCGGCGCACAGACCTGGGCCTCCCTGGCCGTGGACACCGCGGGTTCGGTGACCCTCCATGCTGCGGGCGGCAGCCTGACCGCAGCCACCAGCACGTCCATTACGATTGCGAATTCGCTGAGCGCAGGCGACGTCTCGTTCGTGGCGTTCAACTCCGACGGAAACGATGATTTCGCGATCGTGTTCTGGAAGGATGTGGACGCCAACACGGTGCTCTACTTCAATGACAACGAATGGAGCGGCTCTGCCTTCACTTCGGGTGAAGGCACCTTCGCATGGGATTCCGGGGCCTCCCTGATCGCTTCCGGAACGGTGGTTCGTTTCAGCAGTCTGGGCACCGCCGGGCGTGCGGCATCTGTCGGCACCATATCCGGGTTCTCCGGTAGCTTTAATCTCGGTAACAGCGACGATGGGTTGTTCTGCTACCGCGGCACGTCCGTCTCGGCGCCCACGGCGTTTCTTGCTGCCATCGGGAACGGTACGGTGGCCAATGCCTTTGGTTCCCTCAGTGGCACCGGCTTGACGGATGGCGACACGGCCATTCGTCTCACCACGGGCGCCGACATCGGGCAATATAAGGGCGCCCGCGATGGCTATCTGGCGGCTGGTTATCGCACGTTGCTGAATTCCATGAGCAATTGGGATCTGCAAGATGCATCTGGTGACCAGAGCTCGGACAGTATCGTTCCGGACATTCCCTTCAGCACCACCGTGTTCACCTTCACTTCGCTGGCTACCGAACCGACCACGCAGGCTAGTGGCATCAACTTCTCCGGGGTGACGTCTTCCCAAATCAATGTGGCCTGGACGTCCGGCAACGGGGCCAACCGTCTGGTCATTGCGCGCGCCGGCTCTGCACCCAGCGGCAATCCGGTGGATGGCACGGCGTATACCGCGGATGCCAGCTACGCGGGCGCCGGCAGTTCGCTGGGCGGCGGCAAGGTGGTCTATATAGGGTCCGGCAGCTCGTTCACGCTGACCGGTCTCGATCCCTCTACGACCTACCACCTGCGCGTCTATGAGTACAACGGCGCCGCGGGCACCATCAACTACCTGACCAGCACGGCGGCGGGCAATCCGAACAGCCAGATTACCGCCGCCTCGGGTCTCTCGGCGGCGTCCGACATCGTGCGGGCGACCGGTTTCACCGAACCGTCCAATGTGGCCTACGGCTCCTATCAGGCAACGGATATCACCGACGTCAACTCCATCGAGCTCGCCCGCTTCACCATTCGCGATGGGTCTGGCTCCGCCGACGACGACTCCAGCGACACTACGCTCACCGCCCTGACCCTTACCGTGGCCAACGGCACCCGCCTGCGCCGGGTCGCGGTATACGATGGCGCAACGGAAATCGCCGAGGTGGCGGGCGGCGCGACGGTCACCTTCTCCAGCCTGGCTGGCCTGGTGGCCGCGGATGACGGGACCAAGGACTTCTCCATCCGCGCGACGTTTAATTCGGCGGTGACAGACAACCAGCAGGTTCAGTTTACGGTGACCAGCGCCTCGGCCAATCTGGCCGGCTCGACCTTCGGCTCGATTGACGGCGGCGGTGCCTCCAGCGACATCACGGGCGACGCCAACCGGATCGAAGTCACCGCGACCAAGTTGGCGTTTGTCACTACGCCGACCGATGTGCTGGCCGGATATAACTTCCCGGTTACGGTGGAAGCCCGCGATGCGAATAATAACACGGACTTGGACAGCGCGGCCTCTGTGGCAATCACCAAGGCCTCGGGTTCCGGCGTCCTTTCGGGCGGTGGCGCACAGAATCTCGTTTCCGGCGCGCTGACGGCCACCGTGCAGATCGATAGCGCCGGCACCTTCACCCTGCAGGCCGCAGCCAGTGGCCTGACCGACGGGACCAGTTCAAGCATCACCGCCCAGACGGCCCTGTTCCCCGGCGATATCGCCATCATCGGTCGCACCTTGTCTGCGGACGCCTTCAGCATCGTGGCCCTGACCAATATCGCGGCCGGCCAGGTGATCTACTTCACCGACAACGGTTGGGACGGCGCCAATAACCGGTTCCGCGGAGCAGACAGCTCCGGCGCGGGCACCGAGGACTTGATCAAGTTGCGTATCAACAGCGCCGTGACTCGTGGCACCATAATCTGCACCACCGATACCGGCGACGCCCGCTGGACCTGGACTTCGTCCGGTGCCATCCCCCAGACGAATGACACGTTCTCCGCGCTTTCTCTCGTCAACAGCGGAAACGAGCAGATCTACGCCTTCCAGGCCGCCAGCGGCGCACCCCTGCAGAATCCGGCTGTTCACCTGTATGTGCTTGATGATACGGCCGGTTTCGAAGACGCGACCACCACGACGAGCGGCGGCATCCCGCCCGGTTTGAGTGAGCTCGGTAACACGGCCGTCACCCTTGGTTTCGGCAGCACGGACCTTGTCGCCATCGACATGTCCTCGTCGTCGGTCAACCAGACCAAGGCGCAATGGCTCGCCGTCTTCAATAATGCGGTTAACTGGCAGATTCCGGCCTCCTCCCTGCCGTGCGACCAGGGTCTGGCGGTGGACCTCGATCCT
Source organism: uncultured Verrucomicrobiota bacterium (assembly GCA_964441655.1). Taxonomy (GTDB): domain Bacteria; phylum Verrucomicrobiota; class Kiritimatiellia; order CAIVKH01; family CAIVKH01; genus CAYTVN01. The sequence goes on from CAYTVN010000184.1 coordinate 6,811, forward strand.
CCGTCCAGCGCGCCCTCCGCCTACGCAGCCACCCTGGTCACCACCGCGTCGTTTCAGGGCAACTGGAGTGTGGTTTCAGACGCGACAACCTATCGCCTGGATGTAGCCAACGACTCCGGCTTCACTAGTTTTGTTTCCGGGTTCAACAATTTGAGCGTTGGTAACGTAACGCTCAAATCTGTCACCGGCTTGACTGCGGGTAATACCTACTACTACCGGGTGCGGGCTGCCAATACGGCCGGTTCCGGACCCAACTCGGGCACCATCACGGTGACGCTTCCCTCCACTGCCACCGTGGCCATCGAGGACATCCCAGCCAGCGGGGCCAGCACAACGCTGACGTGGACCGCCACCATTGGCGCGAACTACGATGTCTACTATAGCGACAGCGATCCCAGCGGTTCCATGACCT
>CAYTVN010000185.1:0-7207 GCA_964441655.1 uncultured Verrucomicrobiota bacterium
TGTGCTGCTGTGAATCGTGTTCCAGGCGAAATTTGTTACATCAAACGACGCGCCCGGTAACGCAACGGCCGTGAAGGTGAAATAATCATTGGAAGAAATGGCTTCGGCAATCGTGGTGTTCACCGGCATGGTCCAGCTATTCGCCGAAAAGCCATTCGTCCCACCCGCGGCAACCAAGCCCGACCCACGCGTCAGGGTGGAGGCAGTCAGGGCGGATGCGTTATAGATGGATGGAGCCGTGGAAGGGATCGGCGTCGACGGATATCCGACAACATCCCAACCCAACAAGACATCAGCCCGCGCGGAGATCACACTCGCGGCCACGACAACCATCGTGCCTACCCATTTACTCATCATTCGCATCTTCATGTTCTCTTTTCCTTTTTTCTATAGATCGAAATTCGGGAAACAGCTGTTTCTGACATCAGGCGGGCACGAGTGAACGATATTCCTCGTCGCTTGCGAATATATGCCCGTACTTCATCTGTTCCCACCCGGTCACCCTGCCCACCTACGGGTGACCATCACTGTAAAAACACTACGCCGTTCCATCCCGGGTTGAAAACAAAAAGCTATCGGAACCCGGTTAATTCCGCATGAGGTCGGCATGACAATTTTGTCAGTCGCCCTGCTCTATTCCGACAGCAGAACCCGGAAGAAGCCCACCGGGAAGGACATGCCGTTGGTTACCACGGTGGTCGATACTTCGCCGGTGGCGGTCACCACATCATTGACATTGCTAAAGACCTGGCTGGACTCGCTCAAATCGGAAGAGGTGAACTGGAGCTGGTACGATTTCCCGGCCACCGCATCCCACGTCACGAGCACATTGCCATCCGGCTGCGGGGACACCTGCACCATGGCCAGGAAGGAGTCGGCATCGTTCAGGCCGGTGCCGGCGCGGAATTCGTGCCCATCGCTGACCCCGTCCCCGTCGCTGTCCGGATTCGTCTGATCGCTGCCCAGGCTCTGCTCCCATGAATTATTCAAGCCGTCCGCATCATCGTCCCCGCCATCCACCGCCTTATCCGTAGGACCCGCCGCGATCTTGAACGTCGCATACATGGTGGTCGAGTTGGTATACGGCGGACTGTCGACATAGAAAGTCGCTTCTTCCGCGGTGGGCTTGTTGAAGACACGGGCGAAGATGACCGTGGGCTCATACCGGTTGATATTAACCGAACCGGCCGCCACCCCCAGCGGTCCCAGCCCAGGATCAGTACCATCGCCGATATGCGCCTCCGCCAGCACGGCATTATTGGCATGCGGCGTGCCGTTGGTATCGGGCGGATAGCAGCCCAGCGGGGCCGCCAGTATCTGCACCAGGGCGCCCGGCTCGTGGGCGGTGCCCGGCAGGAGTTGCCCGTGTTCATTCACCATGGCCTGCTGCATGCCGAACCGGAGGGGCACACTGAATTCTGCGCCCTGGGCTGACAAGCCCCAGCCCATCAGCAACCCGAGGAGAACGCTCCGTATGGTGGATGAAGTTTTCATGTTAGGGGCTGATATTCTTATTGGGAGACGTGTACATCACAGGCAGGTTGGTCCAGACGATGGAACCCGTCCCGCGCCGAACCACGATCACCGCATCGTCCGGCTCAATGACATAGGTCATGGCCGGAGGCGTACCCGCGCCGGTATAGCGCCAGGGCGCGCTGGCATGTCCGGGCTGGGTGCTCAACCAGATGCGTGCCTTGGGCTTGGTCAGGGACCCGCTGCTGAGTCCATTGGTCGGTGTGTTGTCCAGAATGCGGATTTCATCAGACTGGTCAACCCGGGTGCCGCCCTGGAACCCCGTGAGCTGGGCGCCGAAGCTGGACATGGTGATACGCTCCGGCATTTGCTGGCTCAAAATGTGATACTCCGGCTGGCCCACCGTGGTCACTCCCGGAATCGTCCGCACCACCTCATTGGTCGGCAGGCGGCCCACCAGGATCAGCGACCGACTGGCCTGGTTGGTCGGCAACTCGATCAGGAAGCCCTGATCAACCGGGAAGTTGTACAGGTTGGCGTTGGACGTCGTGTTCGGCCAGAAATACCAGTTGCCTGAACTGGACAGCCACACAGTGCGGTTGGTGACCCCGTTCTGCCCCACCGTGCCACCCGTGCTGGGCTGGAACCAGGTGATCTTGGTTCCTTCGTCAAACGTGGGTCCGCCGTGCAGAATATTGGTGCCAAACACGTAGGCCACGGTGGAGGTGTCCGGCACAAAGAACGGCGAATACCAGTTCTCGCCCGGATTCACGGTCACCGCCTTGGCCACATAGACTTCCTCGCTGGCCAGCCGGATGGCCTGATTGGTGGTCCACCGCCCCTGACGGGCCACGCGGTAGAACCGGTAGGTGGTGCCGGTCAACAAACCTGGCGCGACACGACCCGGCCCGCCGGCATCGGTGAGCACCGGCCGGTTGGTATATTGCAGCAACTGCCAATCACTGGTGAGCGCATTCCGGAAGCCCAGCGGGGCATCCGCGTAGATCACGTCGTAATCCCGATAGGTGGTCTCGTTGGTCGGCCCGCTCCACCGCAACATCAGCTGTGACTGCGTACGGGCCACGCCCTGGGTCACCACGAACCGGTCGGTGTTGCCGATGACACTGGTGGACAGGCCGATATTGCCCGCCTGATCGCGGGCCTGGATGGTGATGCGGTAATAGGAGTCATAGACCAGGTTTGAAAGCACCAGATTGGTAAAAGCGTAATTGGTAAAGACCGTGGACCAATCCGGCGTGGCGCGGGTCAAGGTGGTCGTGACGGCATTCGCCAGCGGAGTGCCATTGGTATCTTGCACTTCATGATAGGAGATCAGGTAGCTGTCCCACGGCGCCAGCGGTTCCTGATCAAAGGAACGGCGTCCCGCCGCCTGGGCCTCATTGGTGCCGCCCGGCGTCCACTGCACCAGGATTTCCGAGGCTTCGTCAATACTGCCGAAGATGCTCCCCCCGGCGGCATCGGTGGCGCGCAGGCCGGTGGCTACCGGCGGCGGCGTGCTGTCGTAGGCAGTATAGAAAGGCTTGGCGTCGCCCGCCAGACGGTCCGCCGCACGATTGTTGTCAGCATCCACGGCAAACAGGTAATGCGGGTTCAAGCCCTGATCTACATCCGTGGCCACAAACCGCAGCGACGCCGTATTCGCACCGATATTCACCGAGAAGCGGATGTCATCCCAATAGGTATTCCCATTGCCCGCCAGCAGCGAGATTTTCAGGAGTTCCACCGTGCCGTTGCCCAGGGATTCCACGGGATTAATCGTGAAGGTGCTCCACCCCGTCGCCGTGGCCAGCGAGAGATTGCGGGTGGCCACCGGGGTCACCAGGTTGTTGGTGGCAAAGGCCTCGATCCGGAAGGTCGGCCCGCCCGCTGCGTCACTGCGGTACCATCCGCTCACCCCGATCTGGGGCGCGGTGTTCGCCGTATTGCGGTACTCAATAAACTGATAGGCCACGCCGGTGCTGAGTTGCTTGAGGCTGTTGGTGCCCTCTTTGACCAGGTTGGTACCCCCGCTGGCAAGGCTCTGATAGGAACTGTTGGCATCCAGCGACCATCCAATATTCGTGGCGGACATTTCGAATCCGTAGTTGGCCAGCGCGCCGTTGGTGGTCGCCACCGGATACGGCTTGCCGACCAGCGCCCGGTTGCTGGAAGACATGCTGCCCACATCGTTGGTGGCCACGCGGTATTCACCCACGCCCACCGCCGCACGCTGGTTGACTCCCAGCGGAGCAACCCCCGGTACATCGTGCGCCACGTTGTCGAGGCCGATGATAAACAGGGGGTTGTTGGTCCACGCCGCGGTGGCCTGGGTCGGGGGTACCGCGGGAACCGCCACGCCGTTAACCCGGACCACACCCACCGTGGTGGGCTGCACCATGTCGTTGTCCACCACGTACAGGGCAATGTCCGCGGACACCTGCAAATCATCCGAACTGCGGTCGCCATCGAAGTCCCATACTCCGATCTGACCCACATACTCACCCATCTGCACATTGGTGTAGCCCGGTACGGGCAGGCCGTTGGCAAAGCCTCCGGCTGCTTCGTTGGTGGCCCCGCCATCCGCCACCGTATTGGTGAAGGCCAGCAGAGCATTGGTCACATAGGCGCTGCCGTCGGGTTTGTTCAACGAGAAGGCCGGTCGCTTGTTGGCCGTGGCGTTGCTGGTGCTGGCCAGCCCGCTACCCGTGTCCCACGTAGATCCTGACAAGGCATACGAACCGCCCGCCCACTCGGCATCCGTCACCTCGGTGATGCCGTTGGTGGTCAACGCACCCTGCTGGAAGGTCAGGTCGTAAATAGCCCACATGGCGCCCAGGTAATTCGAATGGCAGCCGTAGGCGTGCAGCCGAACGGTGGTTTTCGCCCCCGCCGTCATGGATAACGACAGATTGGTGCTGATGGAGTACCACGTGCCGGTGGCCACGGGCGTGCTGGGGCTGCCGGTGATGTACACCGGCCCCCAGGCTCCATTGCTGACTCCATTCACGTAGCGGTAGATGTAGAAATACGTGGGGCCATTGGTGCTGCTCATGCGGCTCTGCAGACTGATGTTGGTGATTCCCATGTCCGCTTCCGGCGTGAAGTCCATGAACCAGAACTTGCTCTGCTTCTGCCAGCCGCTCTGCTGCAGGGCATAGCCACCCGAAGCCGTATTGGTCAGGAAGCGCGGAGTGCTGATCGTTCCCGCCGTGGTCATGGTCTGCATCTCGCTCACGTCGACACTGGCATCGTTCTTGGTGGGCAGGCGCGAGGTGGTATTCGAGAATTTCCACTGGGCCACCACTCCGCTGCGCGGACGCATGGTCGCCAGCTCCAACTTGGGCCGTCCGGTATCATCGTCATTCACCCGCATCTGACCCAACTGCGCAGCCAGCGAGAGGGCGTCACTCGTGCGATCATTGTCGGCATCGTCAATCGTCACCGTGATGGGCAATCCGTTGCCGCCCGCGGATGCCAGAACGAAGTCGGTGATTTCCGACGGGGACAGCGAAATATCCCACTTGAGGGTGGACCCGTTGGTTTTGCCATTGCCCAGCCCGGTCCACGTCCCGTCATAAACGCCGGTCTTATCCGAAATCTTCATGACCGAACCGGCCGTATTCAGGCCGCTGTTGGTGTCGTACAGGTTGCCCCGGAACCGCAGGGCCCCCGACGAGGCCAACTGGCCGTCCGTCATCACGTATTCCTCCGGGTAGCCATTCAACTGGATGTTATCCATGCGGTAGTAGCCGGAGCTTCCGCCATAGCCCGGCCCCAGAACGAACCGGATGAAGACCCTGGACAATCCACCCGGCACCACACCCGCGAACTCCAGATAACGCGTGCTCCACTCGCCGCCGGTATCCGGATCCCAGGAAGGCCACAGGGCGTTGGTGCTAAAGGTCACACCATCCGAGGACCAGTAGGCTTTCGCGGTGTTGAAGGTGAACGAACCACCCTGCTCCGCCCAGGACAAGGTCAGTTCCGATGCCTTGATCAATTCGAATTCGATCTGGATCCACGCCGTGGTAGCGGAGAATCCGTAGGACGCATCACCGATGCCGCGCATATTGAGCTGGCCGCGCGAAATCTGATCATTGGATCCAAACCAGCTGTTCTCCTTGGTGCCGCCATCCAGATCCACCATCTCATTGGTGTACACCGGCGTCCACGATATCACCGCGTTGCTCAGGAGGCTGTGGACCGAGGGCAGCAGGGCCAGCGCCACGCTGCCGTTGTTGGTAAAGCTGAAGCCCGTGATCATCACCTCGTTCTGGCCGTTGGTCTTGGTCAGCGCGGTATAGGGCGCATTGGTCCCGAGCAAGACCGCGCTGTTGGTTCCGACCTGCGGCGGAGTGGCGTCGTCGTCAATCACGTTGAAGGTAATGAAGCCACCCAACCCTACATTGCGGTCATAGACCCCGGCGGTGGCCAGGAAGTTGGTGTAGCCCGTGGGTCGATCACTTTCCCATTCGCGATAATCCCATTGGTTGGTGGCCACCTGTAGCGGATAGGAACGCGGCACGTCAGCATCCTCAACCCGTCGCATGATGTAGCGCGCCACGCTGGGTCCAATGCCGCAAACATCCACCCACTCGTTGGTGTCGCTGATGCGGAACAGGGCTACCGGATCGTCGCCACTGACCTGCAACACGTCGTTGGAGGTAAACAGATAGGTCCGGCCAGCCAGGATCAACGCATTGGTCATGCTGGAATGAACCGAACTTCCGTTGATATCCCCGCTGGCTCCGCCGTTCAGGAGCACCAGCGTCGAGCCATGGTCCAGCCAATAGGTGGTGGGCGACAACTGGCTCCAATGATCCCAAGTCACATACTTGTTGCCGGGCGTGGTCTGACTGGCCAGCAGGTACTGACTCAGGTCAATCGCGCCACCGGTGCCGTTATAGATTTCCACGTACTTGTCGAAATTATTGCCTTCGCCAAATTCGCCAAAGAATAGATCGGACGCACCGCCGGTTTCCGCCACCACAATGGAGTTGGTGGACCGTCCGCTGCTGGCCGTCATAAACACGCGCGAGGTATAGGTTCCCAAATCAACCGTGCCCACGCTCAAACGGTTGGTCACCTCGTTGGTATAGCGCTGCCGGCCGGCCGCCAGATTGGCGCCGAACTGCAGACTCACGTTGGTGGAATACATACCCACGCCGGACGTCGCGTCCAGGATCGTATACTGCGCATTGGTGATACCGGACCGGTGATACAGGGTGTAGGAAATGGCATAGGTCTTGCCGGTCTCCACCAGTTCGCCATCGGTCACATAGTTCGTGCCGCTGATGCGGTTGCCCACCTGGTAGTCGTATACCTTGGGATAGTTGAAGTTGAGCACCTCGTCCCAGGTGCCGCCCACGCGCACCTCGTCGAAATACACATGGCCCAATTCCTTGCCGGCGGTGGCGCTGCTGCCCGCGGACAGACGAATGCCCGTGATGGTGGCCACGCTCAGGCTGCTGTTGCTGTACACGGCGATGGGCGTGGCATTGGTGTAGTCCTGCGGAATCACGGCGTTGGTGGCAAAGGCCCACATGCGCACCGTCTTCTGCGCCGGGTACAACTCGCCCACGATCGTGTAGTCGTTGCCATGGCCCGCCGCCAGATCGTACCCGGCCGTGGTGGTCTGCGGTGCCCCAGGATCCTCAATGCCGGCCGCCTTGATGGAGCTGTACACCTTGCCAAAGAAGATTTCCTCGGTGTCCGCCGCCGCGCCGCTCATCAG
>CAYTVN010000186.1:0-7200 GCA_964441655.1 uncultured Verrucomicrobiota bacterium
CGAACGAGATGCACTGGCTGGGGCACGCCGCCTGGCAGGCGGTGACCACTTCGCCATCGAGAATGGGGCGGAATTCACGCTCGGCACGAATCTCGGCGTCGCGGATGCGTTGCACGCAATAGGTGCACTTTTCCATCACGCCGCGGCTGCGTACCGTGACTTCCGGATTGCGGCCGAGCTTCAAGCTCTCGGTGACCCAGTCGGCATAACTGAGGAAATTGAAGCGGCGCACTTTGTACGGGCAATTGTTCGAGCAATAGCGGGTGCCCACGCACCGGTTGTAAATCATCTGGTTCAAGCCGTCGTTGCTGTGGGTGGTCGCGGCCACCGGGCAAACCGCTTCGCAAGGCGCATTTTCGCACTGCATGCAGGTGACCGGTTGCAGGTGGGTGGTCGGCGAGGCGGGGTCACCGGAATAATACCGATCCACCCGGATCCACTGCATTTCGCGGCCCTTGCCCACCTGCTCCTTGCCCACCACAGGAATATTGTTTTCGGACTGGCAGGCAGCCAGACAGGCGTTGCATCCGATGCAGGCATTCAGATTGATGACCATGCCCCACTGGTTGCCCTGCCGGTAGATGTCCTGATGACCCGGCATGATGGTGATGGGCACCGCGCCGAACTCATCACCATGCTTCACGAAATCCGGTTCCTGATGGTAGTGCTCCAAGGTCGCCGTGCGGTAGTGGTGCCGGCCTTCCAGCCCGCTATGCCCCTGCGTCGTCACCACCTCGCGGTTGGCGCCCGTATCGCGCGCCGAGGCCAGTCCCAGCCAGGGCGTGGATGTGGAACGAATGGCATGGGCGTTAAAACCGACGCCGTCCCCCACCCGACCCGCGGCGGTGCGCCCGCCGCCCATATAGACGGTGGCCACATCTTCCGGATGACCGGGCACAATAAAGACGGGGGCCTCCACCGTGCGCCCCTCAAGTTTCAATTCGACCAGGAAACCGTTCTTCAGCCGACGATAGGCCGCGGTCTGGGGCGCCATCAGCACCACATTGTCCCACACGATTTTGGTCAGCGGGCGCGGGATCTCCTGCAGCCAGGCATTGTTGGCATAGCGTCCATCCCAGGCCGATGCATCGGGCTGGAAGACCACTTCGATATCCTGCGTGGTCAGCACCGGCACCACGGGAGCTTCGGTGGCGAAGCCGGTCTTCACCGTCACCGCCTTGGGAGCGGATTCCGTGCCCGGCACCACGCCTTCGTGCAGCCAGCGGCGCCACTGCACGGCAAAATCAGCCGGGTTGCCGAGCCGGGCTTTCCAGTAGTCCTGGACCACATCCAAGCTCTTGCGCGACGAACGACCCGCCAGCACCGAGAGCACTTCCAGCGGGGATTTGCCGCTGTACAGAGGCTCGATCAGCGGCTGCTGAATGGAGACGGTTCCGTCGTAGGCCCGCACATCGCCCCAGACCTCGAGGTAGTGGGCTTCCGGAATATGCCAGTGGCTGAGCTTGGAAGTTTCATCCTCGGTCGGACTCAGGTGCACGGCCAGTGCAACTTTCTTGAGCGCTTCGGCAAATTGAGTGTCCGCAGGCGCGTTGTAGACCGGGTTTCCGCCCAGCATCAGCAACACCTGCACCTGCCCAGCCTGCATGGCGGAGGCAAGTTCCTTGATGGATTCCAAATGGGAAACCGGCTGCGCCTCGACCGGCTCGATGGCCAGAACCGTCTTGCCCAGGCTGTCCAGCGCGTCGTTGATGGCCAGAGCCAGGGCGTGCACCACGGGAGGCTGCTGTTCGCCCGCCAACACCAGGCAGGCGCCGCGGTTCTTCTTCAAGTCACGCACCACCGCCTCGACCCAGGCATCCCACGGGGCATGCCCTTCGGCGGTTTTGGCGTCAATGCCCAAGCCCCGGGCCAGCGCGCGCGCCACCAATTCAACCTGGCTCGAACGCACCACCTGACGTTCATCGGCCAGCGCGCCGGTCACGGAAGGCGTGCTTTCCACAACGTAGAGGCGGTTCATGGCCGCCGGACCCGCCGCCACCTGGCGACCCGCGGTAAAGTCATGTGCGTAGCGAACGCGACCCGGCCCGCGGCCCAGGAAATCCGCATCCAAACTCAGCACCACCCTGGCCTTGGTGAAATCGTAGCGCAAGCCGACAGCCTCGCCCACCGCCAGTTTGGAACCCATCAGCCCGTTATCGTCATGCAGCGGCTCGTATTGATGCCAGCGCGCTTCCGGGAAGCGCTCCAGCACCTGCGCCATCACGGCAGCCAGCGAAGGCGAGGTCACGGTTTCCGTCACGATGCGCAACCCGGCGCCGCGGGCCAGTTGCAGAGGAACCAGTGCTTCCTCAATGCTGCGGGTAAAGTCATCCCACGTGGCCACCCGACCCCGGTTCAAAAAGACCTGGGAGCGATCCGGATCGTACAAATCGAGGATGGAGGTCTGGGCAAACACATCGGTACCACCCAGACTGGCCGGGTGCTTGGGATTGCCCTCGATCTTGGTGGGCCGTCCTTCGTGGCTCTCGGCCAGCACACCCAGGCCATATCCAGCATGCGGGGCTGCCGTCGCATAGAACAGGGCCTTGCCGGGAATCAACTCCTCGGGCGGGATGACGTACGGGACAATTTTCTCCGGATGCTGCTTGGTGCAGGCCGTCAATCCGGCCAGGGCCATCGAGGCGCCCATCAGACGGATGAAATCCCGGCGATCGATGGGATCCCACTCCGCCACGGCGGCCGCCTGACGCGGCATTTCCCGCTCCATCATGCGAGCGAAGCGATCGGTGGTTGCCAGATCCTCCAGGCTGCGCCAGTAGTTGCGTCCACGCGACGCCGCCAACTGGGCCCGCGCTTGAGCCAGGGTCAGCTCGGTTCCGGCATCCGCTCTGGAAATAGGATCGTTCATCGGTGGCACAAGTTGCAGTTCATCATCCGGTAGTGATCGGTATCAATCTTGTACTCTTTGACCAGTTGCGCACCCACTTCGGCCTGATTGGCCGGGGCCTGCCAGGCCATGTTGAAAATTTCGCTCCTGGGCCGGACAAAGTTCTCCGGCTGGCGATGGCAATTCAGGCACCACCCCATATATAAGGTATTCTGCTTGCGCATCAGCGGCATCTCATCCACCCGGCCATGGCAGGTGGAACAGCCGACACCCTTGTTCACGTGAATGCTGTGGTTAAAGTAAACAAACTGCGGCAAATCATGCACCCTGTTCCACTGCAAGGACTTGCCAGTTTTCCAGCTTTCCCGAACCGGCTCAAGAATGGGGGCTTCACTGAACACCATGGAATGACAGTTCATGCAGGTTTTGGTGGGCGGAATCCCGGCAAACGCGCCATCTTCCACCGACGTATGACAGTAACGACAATCGATGCCCATGTTGGCGTGGTGCTTGTGACTGAAGGCAATGGGCTGCTCGCGGGCTACGTTCACTTCCGTGGTATACGGAGAACGCGTGATTAAATCCAGGGTCACCAAACCACCCACCACCGAGCCGATCCCCAGCAGGATGCTCAATCGTGCAATAGCGTTCGCAGCAGGATGAAAAATCTGAGCCATCTTTTATCGACGACCTAAATCGGGTTGCCTGTCCTCATGCAGCCGCCACAGCAACCACATCGGCACGTTCGATTGAAGTGCACGTCATTCGCACTCCAGCTGCCCTTGAACAAGGTGCGCTATAGATAGGGGAATGCCCGATACGAAGTCAAGCGGGGGCTGGCTAATATCCGAAAATATTTCGGCACCCCGCCTCACCTCACCCCGTAACCTTCTTCAACACCAGCGAACTGATGGGCTCCACCGTCACGGCACCGCCATTCACGGTCCGAATGGTGCGGGTGCCCGCGGATTTCGCATCCACCACGATTTTCCAACGGCCCTCGGGTATCTCCGTAGTGATGGCCTGACGGTTGGCGTTGTGAATCACCACCACATCCCGCCCTTTCCCTGCGACCAGGAACGACACCACCCCGGTTTGCGCACCGGGAAGAAAGGCCAGCCGCTCGCGAATCGCGGCCGCACGGCCCAGACGAAACTCCGGCGTGGCTTTGCGCAACGCAATGAGTCCTTTGTAATACTGCACCACGTGGTGATGGCGGGCCTTTCGGCTCCAATCGATGGCATTGATGGAATCCGGCCGGTTGTAGCTGTTTTCCACCCCTTTCTTGGTACGGAGAAATTCTTCGCCCGCGTGGAGGAAACTGATGCCCTGCGACGTCAACACTACGGCAGCGGCGAGCTTGTTCATGCGCACCCGCTCCGCCTCCGTGGCATCCGGGGCGCTCAGCTTCAACTTGTCCCACAAGGCGTGGTTGTCGTGGCATGAGTTATACGTCACGCACCGCCACGGCTCGCCCGCCCACGGCCCGCGCCAGGCATCGCTCTTGTCATAGGCCACCTGCGGATGCTTTACCGAGGCCACCACGCCACTTTTGATAGTTTCCTCAAATCCGGCCACGCCTTGCACAAATCCCCCTTTGGCATGGTCCATCACCGTGCCCTTGATGCCGTCCCGTATGTTATCGCTGAAGGCGGCTATGCGATCCAACCGGCCCACCTGCGTTTTCATGGCCCGCTTTTCGTAAGGCAGCGGGCTGTCACCCCCCGTCCAGCCTTCGCCATAAAGAATGATGGAGCGATCCACCTTGTCCAGGGCGGCCCGGATTTGCTTCATGGTTTCGAGATCGTGCAGCCCCATGAGATCGAAGCGGAATCCATCCACATGATATTCACGCGCCCAATAGACCAGCGAATCCACCATCATCCTGCGCACCATGGAGCGGTCGGACGCGACTTCGTTGCCGCACCCGGATCCGTTGGAGAAACCGCCCTCGGCGTTCTGCCGATGATAGTAGCCCGGCACGAGTTGATGGAAATGTGAATCCCCGCCGCGGTAGGTATGGTTATACACCACGTCCATCACCACCCGGATACCCGCCCGATGCAGGGCCTGCACCATCTGCTTGAACTCGCGGATACGCACCGCGCCGTCCGCCGCCTGCGTGCTGTAGGAGCCCTCGGGCACATTGTAATTCAGCGGATCATAGCCCCAGTTGTACTGCGGCCGCTCCGGCTTGGTTTCGTCCACGCTGGCAAAGTCAAAGGCCGGAAGCAGATGCACATGGGTGATACCCAATTCGCGCAGGTGATCCAGACCGGTGGCCAAACCCTGCGGCGACCGGGTTCCGCGCTCGGTCAGGCCGAGAAACCGCCCGCGGTTTTTTGCGCCGGAACTTGCGTGAATCGTCGCATCACGCACATGCAGCTCATACAGCACCGCATCCGTGGGCTGCCGGAACGCGGGCGCGCGATCGCGCTTCCAGCCCGGCGGATTCGTGCGCTTCAGATCCACCACCATGGCGCGCTGCCCATTGGTGCCCACCGCCTGGGCATAGGGGTCCACCGTCTCCGATACGTGATCACCGTGGCGCACCCGGTAGACGTAGTACACCCCGTGCCACTCACCCGGCACCCGCACCCGCCAGGTGCCCTGCCGGCCTCGCTTCATGGGATACTGCCCGGCGGGATTTCCACCCAGGCCGGCCCGATAGAAAATCACCGACACGTCATCGGCCAGCGGCGCCCACAGACAGAAGCGGGTGGCCGCCCGGGCATACACGGCACCCAGATCGCGCCCGGTATAATGGAAGGCCTTGCGAAAAGCCGCGGAATCAAACGCCGGTATCTTGGAAGCCATAAACAACACCCTTTCCCTGTCCGTGAGCCAAGGCACGATTTTTAGCCAGCGTTCCCTGAATCTCAAATATCTTATTTCACATTTCCGCTTTTCGATGGGGCGGCTATAGTCAGACCCTTCATGAGCAATCCCATCTATGTGATCGGCCACAAAAACCCCGACACCGACGCCATCTGTTCCGCCCTGGCCTATGCCTGGTTCCTGCGCCACTACGGGCAACCTGAAGTGGAGGCTGCCTGCTGCGGCGAAATCAATGCCCGGGCCCAGTACGCCCTGGGCGAAGCCGGGCTGCCCCACCCCAAATTGATCATGGATGTCCGGCCCACCATCGGCCAGCTGGCCCACCGCAACATCATCTCCGCCCGCGAGGATGAATCGCTGTTCGAAGTCTATCGCCGCATGCAGCAAAACCACATACGGGCCTTGCCTGCCATCAACGCGGACGGCCAGCTGAGCGGTCTGCTGACCTTCGGCAACCTCATGGAACTGGTGCTGCCGGACCACGATGTGGACGACAATGCGCGCGTGATTGAAACCAGTCTGAGCCGGATCGCCCGCGTGCTGGAGGGCAAGATTGTGCACGCGGTGGATGCAGAGCGTGAGGAATCACTGCTGGTCATGGTCTCGGCCATGAGCGCCAGCGGCTTCACCAAGCGCATGAAACAATTCGAACCCCACCGCAGCATCATCGTGACCGGCGACCGGCCGACCGTCCAGATGCCGGCCATTGATTATGGCGTGCGCTGCCTCGTCATCACCGGCGGTTATCCGCTGGCCGAGGAACTGCTGGAAATGGCCCAGGAACGCGGCGTTTCCGTCATCAGCAGCGGCCACGATACCGCCACCACCACCCTGCTCCTGCGCACCGCCAAAGTTGTCCGCCAGGCGGTGCAGCGCACCCTGCTTACGGTAAAGGAGAACGACCTGGTTGAAACCGTCAGCCAGGCCGTGCAGGGCAGCCCGCAGGAATTGTTCCCGGTGTTGAATGACGACGGGGCGCTGGTCGGCGTCTTCGCCAAATCGGATCTCGTGAATCCCCCGCGTACCCAGTTGATCCTGGTCGATCACAACGAATACGCGCAGGCGGTCACCGGCGCCGATCAGGCCATCATCCTGGAAGTGCTGGACCATCACCGACTGGGCGGCGGCCTGGCCTCCCGCGAACCCATTCGCTTCATCAACGAACCGGTGGGCTCCACCTGCACCATCGTCACCAAGTTTCTTTATCACCGTTCCCACACGCCGCCCCGCGACATCGCCCTGTGCCTGGCCGCCGGCATCATTTCCGACACCCTGCACCTGACCTCGCCCACCACCACCGACACCGACCGGCGGATGCTGAACTGGCTTTCCGGCACCACGCAAATGGATCTGACGGCCTTTGCCGAAAAACTTTTCGCCGCGGGTTCGGTGCTGGATCGCTACCCGGCCAGGGAGGCCATCGCCATGGACTGCAAGGAATACACCGAAGGGGCGTGGCGCTTCGTGGTCAGTCAGGTCGAGGAAATGGATCTCACCCTCTTCGCGGATCACAA
>CAYTVN010000187.1:0-7193 GCA_964441655.1 uncultured Verrucomicrobiota bacterium
CACCCCGCCCCCGGCCACCACTCCGGCTCCCTGGTCAACGCCCTGCTCCACCACTGCCAGGACCTCGCGGGCATCGGCGGCACCCTGCGCCCCGGCATAGTCCACCGCCTCGACCGCGACACCAGCGGCTGCCTGATCGTGGCTAAAAACGACGCCACCAGCCAGGCCCTGACCAGCCAGTTCCGGTCCCGCGAAGTGGCCAAAACCTACCTGGCCCTCGTGTGGGGCGCGCCCCGGCCGCCCGCCGGCACCATCCACACCCGCATCGCGCGCCATCCGCAGCAACGCAAAAAGATGACGTCGCTCCCGCTGCTGGGGCGGGCGGTACGACGCGCGGCGGAAATGGAGGACGATGACGATGAGGAGCGGACCCCGCACGGACGGGAAGCCATCACGCACTTCCGCACCGAGCAGGTGCTCGGCCCGGTCAGCCTGCTGCGTGTGACCATCGAAACCGGGCGCACCCACCAGATTCGCGTCCACCTCGCCCATCAACGTCATCCCGTGGTCGGCGACACCACCTACGGCCGGGCCCGCGCCGCCGTGCTGCCCGCGCCCGTGGAACGGCAGATGCTGCATGCGGCGGAACTGACCTTCACCCATCCGCGCACCGGCGAACGAAAAACCATGACCGCGCCGCTGCCCGCGGATTTTCAGAACCTGTTGACCGCCTTGCGCGCCGCGGAGAAGTCCGCATGAAGAGTGCGGCGGACTGGATCACGACGCTGCAACTGCAACCGCACCCCGAGGGCGGCTACTTTCGCGAAACCTACCGGGCCGCGGAAAACCTGGCCGCCGCGCACGCCCCGCCACGCTTCGGCGGAGACCGCAGCCATTCCACCGCCATCTACTTCCTGCTTGAAGCAGGCCAGTTCTCCGCCTTCCATCGCATCAAGTCAGATGAAGTCTGGCATTTCTACGACGGCGGCCCGCTGGAGATTTTTGATCTGCATCCCGATGGCACCCTCACCCTCCACCGGTTGGGCCGTGATCCATCGCACCACTACCTGCCCCAAGCCGTGGTCCCCGCCGGCCATTGGTTCGCCTCGCGCCCCGCCCCCGGATCGCCCTTCGCTCTCGTCGGCTGCACCGTGGCCCCCGGCTTCGACTTTGAGGACTTCGAACTGGCCCGCGCAGAGACGCTGACCCACGCCTATCCAGCCCACGCCGCCCTCATACGAACCCTGTGTCGTGAGTAGAAACTTAATGGCTCATTCTTGTAATTGGCTTAACGAAAACGGATTGAAAATATTTGTCAAATGTCAAGACTCGACCCCGGAGGTTTTATGAAGCTGATGTTGGCGACGCAGAATACGAAGAAGCTGGAAGAGTTGCGGGCGCTGTTGGATTTACCGGTGACCGATGTGATGTGCGCCCTGGATATTCCCGGCCTCCCGGAAATCGTCGAGGATGGACAGACCTTCCACGAAAATGCCGTTAAAAAGGCGGTCACCCTCGCCCGCCTCGCCGGGTGCTGGGCCCTGGCCGATGACTCGGGGCTCGAGGTAGAGGCGCTGAACGGCGCGCCCGGCGTCTATTCCGCACGCTACGCGGGCGAGCCGGTGAACTACGCCGCCAATAACCAGAAACTGATGAAGGCCCTGCACGGCGAATCCAACCGCCGCGCCCGCTTCCGCTGTGTGATCGCCCTGTCCAGTCCCCAGGGCGAAACCCGCTGCGTGGAAGGCACGTGCGCGGGCGTCATCATCGATTCCCTCAAAGGCCAGCAAGGGTTCGGCTACGACCCCCTCTTCCAACCCGACGGCTTTAACCAGACCTTCGCCGAAATGGAGGCCACAGAAAAAAACCGCATCTCACACCGCGGTCGCGCCCTGGCCGCCGCCAAACAAGCCTGGGGCGCCCTGCTGGCCCGAAGCCCCACGTCCTGGCCCACCTGAAAATTCTCCGCCGCAGCCCTACAAAATCCCGTCGCATGTTGTACTGTGTCGCCATCATAAACTGGCCGACACCATTCGGGACGTAGTCGATGGATTTACACTTGATAGCCGACAACCTGCTCAACCCGCCCATTCTCTTTTTCGTGATGGGCCTGCTGGCCGTCTGGTTCCGCTCCGACCTGGAAATCCCCCAGCCGCTGCCCAAATTATTTTCCCTCTATCTGCTGTTCTCCATCGGCTACGAAGGCGGCGTCAAACTCGGAGCCGGCGGCTTCTCCCCCTACGTCCTGCTGTGTGTCGGCGGGGCGCTGTTTATGGCCGCCGCCGTTCCCGTCTACACCTTCTTCGTTTTGCGCTCCCGGTTGGCCACGCCGGATGCCGCCGCCATTGCCGCCACCTACGGATCGGTCAGCGCCGTCACCTTCCTGACCGCCGCGGAATTCCTGGGTAAAATCGGCCAGCCCTACGGCGGGCACATGGTCGCCAGCATGGCCCTCATGGAATCACCCGCCATCGTGGTCGGCTTGCTGCTGGCCCGTCGCTACGCCACCCAGAACAGCGCTGAATCACGCCCGCTGGTCTGGTCCCACCTGCTCCGTGAATCCATCTCCAACGCCTCTGTCTTCATGCTCCTGGGCAGCCTGCTCATCGGCATCCTGACCGGGGAAAAAGCTGCGGCCGGCATGGAGCCGTTCACCAAATATATTTTCAAGGGCATGCTGTCGTTCTTCCTGCTCGATATCGGCCTGGTGGCCGCACGAAAAATGGGCGGCCTCCGCACCTCCGGCCCCTTCCTCATCGGGTTCGGCCTGCTCACGCCGCTGTTCAACGCCAGCCTCGGCATCGGCCTGGCCCGCCTTATCGGCATGACCCCGGGCGACGCCATCCTGTTTGCCGTGCTGTGCGGCAGCGCCTCCTACATCGCCGTGCCCGCCGCCATGCGCCTGGCCCTGCCCGAAGCCAACCCCAGCCTCTACGTCTCCATGGCCCTGGCCGTGACGTTTCCATTCAACATCATCCTGGGTATTCCGTTGTACACGCTGGTGGTAAAAACCCTCTGGGGGATCTGAACATGGAAGCTGTCAAACGCCTGGAAATCATCGCGGACTCCGTGGAACTGCCCCACCTGGTGGAGATCGTGGAGCGGGCGGGCGCCTCCGGCTACACCATCATCCGCGACGTGCAGGGCAAGGGCGAACGTGGCCTTCGCTCCAACGACACCGTGACCGACGTCTTCAAAAACATCTACCTGCTGGTGGCCTGCCCGACCGACGTGGCGGACCGCATCGTGCAACAGGTGCGCCCGGTGCTCAAACACTACGGCGGCGTCTGCCTGATCACCGACGCCCAGTACATCCTGCACTAGGGCCCGGCAGGGTGCCTCAAGCATCTGCCTGCTTGCTGCGCAGGATCAGCCGGAGCTTTTTCA
This sequence comes from uncultured Verrucomicrobiota bacterium, assembly GCA_964441655.1. GTDB lineage: Bacteria > Verrucomicrobiota > Kiritimatiellia > CAIVKH01 > CAIVKH01 > CAYTVN01. The sequence goes on from CAYTVN010000187.1 coordinate 3,328, forward strand.
GCGAGGCATCCTGGATTTGCTTGATGCGGGCCCGGGTCAACTTCAGGAGTTTGCCGGTTTCTTCTAGCGTGCGCCCCTCAATGTAGCGCAGCTTCATGATGTAGCGCGCCCGGTCCGGCAGCTGTTCCATGGCAGTCCAGATCTCCGCCACCTCGGCGCCCTGCGAGGAAGGGTTCACGCTGGTGTCCTCGATCAACTCGTACATGCTGGTGCCATCCTCGTTGATGGAGGCATCCAGGGATACCGGCGGCGCGGGCATTCGCTCCCACTGGGCCACGTACTGCCGGACCTTGGCGATGCGCTCCAACGGCAGGTCGGCGATTTTGGCCACCGCCTCGTCGGTGGGCTCCTCGCCGTAGTCGCGCCGCCACGTGTCGAGGATGCTCTTGACCAGCTGCATCTCCCGGTTGGGCCGGATGCCGAAGCTGCCGGCCCGCACGTGGTCGCGAAAAAAGTTGCGCAGCCGGTTCTGGATGGCCTTCTGCGAATAGGAATAAAACGGGGTGCCGCGCGTAAAATCAAACTTGCGCACCGCATTGGCCAGGGCCTTGGAGCCTTCCTGCAAAAAATCCGACAGCCAGACCTGCCCGATCCAGTAGAACGGCTTCACGCAGCTGACAATGAGCCGCCGGTTGGCGATAAACAACTCCTCCTCCGCCGCCTCTATGCGTGAAATCAACGCGCGGGCCTTGACCAGATCCTCGCGCGCGGCGGTGGAACGACGCTTGCCCGCCAGCTTCCGGATCTGATGGCAACACCAGTGGATTTCCATGAACAAGGCCTGGGTCTGCTCGGAGCCCAGCAACTCCACCGTGCCGCGCTCCATGAGGAACCGGCCCACCGCCTGCATGCTGCTGTCGCTTTCCACAAAGGTACGGGGCTGACGGACGCACGGGGCCTGATAGGAGGACCGCTTGAATTCGGGCCGTTCAATGACAGGAAAGGGCAGGCTGTCGGCCAGAGCGCGCAGCTCGTCCCCGTCCACCTGTTCCTTGCTCACATGCGACACCGTATCACCCCGTCATCGGTTCCGGCCGATTGGCACTCCTACTCCGCGACCGCCGGGCTGTTATACTCCGCCAACTGCAAACCCGGCTTCTCAAACACCACGCGCATGGCCACCCGCTGGGCGCGCTCCAACGCCCGGGGATCCTTGTCCACATCAAATATCCAGGTCGCCCGGGCGCCCTCTTTTTCGTCCGCGTTGGTTTCCACCACCGCACCCGGCAGCTCCACCTTCAACACGGCGCGAAACCCCTTCATCAGGCCCGCCATCGCCTCGGGGTCCATGGCCTCGGTCGCCTCATCCGTGCCCGGCGGCGCTGCCTGCACCAGTTCATAGCGGCCCTCCGCCAGGCGCTTCAACGAAACCTGGCGATCCGACAGGAACTCCGTCTGCCCCAATCCGGACAGGGACGTGAAGGCGATGCGCAGGCTCATGTATTTCCAGCCCTCCACCGTCTCCGTGCGAATGTCCTCCAGGGTCACCCCCAGCGACCGGTAGTCCTCGAAATCCTTGCGCACCTGGGCCTCATCAAATTCGAACGGGTTGACCGGCGCCGCATCGGTCACTCCCTCCTCCGCCAGCTGGGACTTGGCCAGGGATTCCATTTCGGCCAGGTCGGATTCCGACATGCCGTAACGCAGGGACAGGCTGCCCGACCCGTCGTCGTTGAGGCGGAGCGTCTGCTCCACCCGCACACAACCGGCGGACCACCCGGCCACCAGCAAGGCCAGCAAACCGCCAGCCAGACCGCGCTGCCATGAAGAAGGAGTGACGTGCATATGACGTTTTACGATGGCACGGGGTGCGGGCAAGGTCAACCGGCAACCCGCGGCGACGCCGCCTGGGTACGCTCACACCAGAGCTGCAGACGGGGACACCGGGGTCCGTGCTGCAGGGCCTCCTGCATCATGCGCAGGGCGGACGGGATATGGCGGGCAAACGACTGCGTGGCGGGCTGGGAACCCAGGCGCGCATATGCACCCAGCGCCTGGCTGAGCCGCTGCACCGCACCCGACCAGAACAGCCGGCGCACCAGCGCGGGGTGGGCGCAACGCTCCGCATAATAGTCCAGCAAGCGCGCCCGGAGGTCGGACTCCATGCTCACGTAGGGATCACACAACAACGAGGCCAGATCGTACACGGCGGGCCCATACCGCATGCCCTGGAAATCGATCACCCACGGCCGGCCCTGGCGCAGCAGCAGGTTGCTGGATTGCAGGTCGCGGTGCACCAGCACCCGGGGCGCGCGATTCAAAGCCGCACCCACCCGGGCCAGTTCGCGCTGGATGGCGGCGGATTCCGGGCCCGCCATGCCGCACTTTTTTTCCAACATGTGCTCGGCGAAATAGGCCCGCTCCCACCGGTACAAGGTGGGCCGGAACGCGGGCATCAGCGGCAGCCCGGCCTGACGGGCCGCCCGGGCGCCCGCCTCGTGCCATCGCACCATCACATCCAGCACATCCTTATAGACACGCTCCCGGCGGGCCGGGGAAAGCGCGGGCCACGCCGCCTCCACGCTGGTATCCCCCAGGTCTTCAAACAGACTCGCGCAGCCGACCGGATCATCACCCAGCACACGCGGGACCGGCAGGCCGAGACGCCGCAGGAAACGGGCGTGCAGGACATACCAGGTATTTTCTTTCCGGGCCGGGTCGTAATGAACCAGCAGCGCCGTACGGGCGCCGCACGCCACCCGGGTAAAGGTGCGGGCCGATCCACGCGGACCAAAGGGCAGCGCCGTGCATTGCGCAGCCGGCCATCCGTGCCGCTCCAACAAGGCCAGTTCCACCGGCTCCAACGCCTGCGTCGCGGGCAGGGCCAGGTAGGACACGGCTCCGCGAACGATTGCGTCCCGGGCCACCACCGCGCCCGTCACGCGGGCCCGCGGCCCCACCACCGCGCCGGACCAGATCACACTGTTGGTGACGCGTGCCTTCGGATGTACGCGGGCCCCGTCCTGCACCGCGGAAAAATCCCCGCCCCCGTGCAGCTCGCGATGACAGGCCAGGTACTGGGCCGGGGTGCCGATATCCGCCCAAAAAGAGCCGGGCACCTCCACGCCCGCCACCGTCCAACCAGCCGCCCGGGCGCGTTCATAAGCCGTGATGCTGGAGCCGAACACCGGTTCCACGGGCAGGAATCCCGCCGCGCGGTCCAGCAGTTTTGGATTCACCAGCTGCAACCCGCAGAAGGTGTAGGTGCCGGGAGTGCCGGCACGCGCGCTTCTGAAATTCGTGATCCGACCGCGCGACATCTCCACCGTGCGCGGGCCCCGGTCCCTGTGCAGCCAGGCCACGGCGATGGTACGCTTTGCATGATACGCCCGCACCAGCGGACCCGCCTCCACCTCCGCGACCACATCGGCATTCAGCACCCACACCGGATCGGGCCCGGCAAAAAACCACTCGGCCTTGCGCAGCGCGCCCCCGGTGCCGAGGATGACCGGTTCGTAGGATAGCTCGATGCGTAAACCATCCGGCGCACGCGCACGCACGTAGTCAAACAGGCGGTCCGCCCGGTGATGCAGATTGATCAGCACCTCCCGCACGCCCCACCGGCGCAGCATGCCGAGCACGCGCTCCAGATTGGGCACATTCCAGATGGGCAACAGCGGCTTGGGTGTTTCGCGGGTCAGCGGCAACATGCGCGTCCCGAACCCGGCGGCCAGAATGAAGGCTTTAGCTGGAGAATGCGGCACGACGCCTCCCCCGGCTGCATGCGGGCCTTCTAGGCACAACTGCGGCTCCTCCAGGCACTGAGGGAGCGGACGGCAAAACTGAATCCCAGGCAAAACAGCGCTGAACATGGCAGAGGTCTATCACTACCCAAAAGGTGAGTAAAGCGTCGCCGCACAAGGCAG
>CAYTVN010000188.1:0-7189 GCA_964441655.1 uncultured Verrucomicrobiota bacterium
CAACGTTGTGAGAGGACATCGTACATGCTTTCCCGGCCCGCGCAAAGTTCCAACGATTGGAAAATGGCCTTTTTGCAATTTCCAACGATTGGAAAAAATGCATCAGCCCAGGTCGTCGAAAGCCGCGGGGTACCGCACCAGTCCGCCACCCCCGCAATAGCCGGTGTCGAGGGGCAGGGCGAGAAAGCATTCGGGCGGGACATCGTAGCTGCATTTCAGGCCGAACGTGTTGGCGGGCCGGAACCCAAAACGCGCATAAAACGCGGGCTCGCCCAGCACCACCAATACACCGTGGCGGCGATCCTTGAGCGCGGCAATGCCGTGGCGGACCAGGTCCGTGCCTAGTCCGGTTCCCTGATGTTCCGGCAGCACCGCCAGGGGGGCCAGGCCGACGCCGCGGTTGTAGCCGGATTCGCATTCAATCACCACCCGGGTGAAGAACGCGTGCGCCACCGGCTGGCCGCGCCGCAGGGCGACGAGTGAGAGCAGGGTGCTCATCTTGGGACGCAGATACTCCACCACCTCCGCTTCCGCCGTTCGCCCGAACGCCTGTTCGTGGATGCGCCGGACGTCCGGATAATCAGCCTCGCACTCTGGTCGTATGATAGCCATGGCGCGCGAACAGTAGGACAGGGTTAGGTGGATGTGCAAGCGCCACGTCGGCAGGCGGGCCGGGCGCTATTCCAGCGGGCGGTGGTCTTCGTCGAGCCGTACCACGGGCAGCCGGATGCTCCAGCGCAGTGCCGCGAAACGCACCGTCGCCACCAGGCCCATGCCGATCACGGCCGCGTGTTCCCGTTCCATGCCGGCCCAGCGAAGCAGCAGATAGCCGACCGCGCCCGCCAGGGCCGCGGTGGCGTACAGTTCGCCGTCCCGCATCAGCATGGGCACTTCCGCGCTCAGCACATCGCGCAACACACCGCCCGCCGCGCCTGTGATGCCGCCCATCAGGATGGCCACGCCGGGCGAGGCACCCGCGCCTTCCGCGATTTGCGTGCCGCTGATGGTGAACAGGGCCAGCCCAAGTGCGTCCGCAATAAGCAGCAGGCGCATGGGGGGACGCTGTACGCGCACGTACAGCAAGGTGATCAGGGCGGCGCCGGTGGTGACCCACAGGTAGCGGGTGTCGATGGTCCAGAAGACGGGCCGGTTCAGCAACAGGTCGCGGATGGTGCCTCCGCCGATGGCGGTCACGATGGCGATCACCAGCACGCCGAAGATGTCAAAGCCCTTGCGGCCCGCGGTGAGGGCGCCGCTGATGGCAAACACGGCGACGCCGGAGAGACTCAGAATATCCAGCAGATGCATGGGAGGTTTACAAATCCAGTTCGGCCCTGCGACACAGGCCTTCGATGGTGCGGCCGTCGGAGAGATTAAAGCGGACGCGTACCATGACGGGTGTTTCCGCGCGCAGCACCGTGATGCTCATGCCCGGGGTCAGGTTGCCCATGAGTCGCGCGGAATTGTCCGCGGCGAAAACGGCCGTGGTGCGCTGCACGGTCAGGGTCTGTTCGGTGATGGGCGCCAGGCCGGGCATGGTGCTGGTATTTTGCACGAAGGCCCAGGCGCCGCGTTTGTTCTTTTTGGCATCCGCCTCCAGGCCTTTCAGGCGCAGGCGCATGCTGGAAATGCTGGGCCCGTCCTCCGGCAATTCCTGCAGGCCAAAAATACGCGCCAATCCGTTGGACACTAGCGCCTCCATCAGATAGGTGTCGCCCGCCTTGATCACCGCATAGTCGCGGTCCTTGTTGCTCGCCCCCATGGCGTCGTCAAATTGCGTATACACCGTGAACGGTTCCTTGAGGAAATTCGCGCTGAATTTCGCGGCGTCCTTGCCCACCCGGGTGGCCTGCTCGGGCGTAATGCCGAAGTAGGCGGCCTGTTCCGCGACGCGCTCGGGGAAGCGTTGCTCGGTCTCTGGCGTGTCCACCCAGAGCAGGCGGAAGATGTAGTGACGCTTGGCGACCCGGATGTGAAAGCTGTCGCCGTCGTTGGATTCGTTTTCGATGAGGGTGCAGTTTTCCTTGGTACGCCATTTTTTGTCGGCGCGGGCCACGCCGGGCCAGGCCAGCATGCAGGCGAATACGAACAGGATGAACCATCGGGCGAACATGCGGACACGATACGCCAAGGTCAGCGGTAGAGCAATCCGATCCGCGCGAACCAGGTGTCGCCGATGTCGTAATCGTACTGCTTGTCTCGCCCGTCGCGCACGTCCAGCTCACGCCCGAACACCGCGCCCGCCTGGGCCAGCAATCCGACATGCCGGGTCAGCATCCACTCCGCGCCGCCGCCCGCTCGATACTCCTCGAGGGCCAGATCACGCGAGCCTTCCGGAAGCTCCACGTTCCACTCGTCGCCGCCCGGCTCCAGGCCAACGAAGTAGCGGGCGTTCGCCGAGGCTTGGTAGGCCACCCGCGGCCGGGGAAAGACCAGGTCCACCTGCCAGCGCGGTGCCGGTTTCCAGTTGGCGCCCAGGGCCGGGAAAAGACGATCCCGTCCGAAGGAGCGGGAATAGACCAGCCCCACGACGGTGGTCAGGTTGGTGCGCAACGAATAGCTGCCCAGCGCCAACCCGGCCAGCCCGAGATCATCCGTGGTCACCGTTTCAAAATCCGAACGCAGGCTGGGACTGAAAATCAACGAACCGGACCAGCCCTTTTTGTCGCCAAAACCCCAGCGCAGCGAGAGGCCAACTGAATCGGTGTCAAAATCACCGGGCTGCGTGTTTTCCGTGTGGAAGTCGTAGTGCGTCCACTCGAAGCCCACGTTGATCATGTTGTCATCCCACCTGAAGGGCGGCAGTCCGGTGGATAGCCGACTCTCCGCAAGGGTCAAGCGCCCGCCACCTTCCACGCTGGCCCCGGGCTCGTACAGGAAGGAGAGGTTGCCCCGGTCGCGGCTCTGGGCGAATGAGATCAACGGTGCGAGCAGCACCAGAGCGATGGATATCGGGAAACGCATGGACGTGATTCGGGGCGGCACGAGTGAGCTTACGGTATTTGTACGCACGGCACCCAGCCGCCGGTTACGGTGGAATGTACACCGGCCTCGACACTGGCCCCGGTGATTTCATGCAGCGCCTCCGCGTAGGCGCGCAGCTGCGGCTCGTACATCGCGCGCAGGTGCTCGTGGCCGTCGGGTCCGATGAGATTGGTTTTCCAATCCACGATCAGCCAGTGCCTGCGCTCGGGGTCCCAGGCCGCGAGGTCCATGATGCCCTCCACGCACTCCCCGTCCGAGCGATGCCACAGGATGGGCATTTCGCGGTGAATCACCAATTTGGGATTCTTCAGGCGCTGGGCCAGCGCAGAGGCAAATAGAAGCTTGCCTTCCCGGGTCGCGCGCGGTGCATCAAATTCATAATCTTCGAAGTAGACCATGAAGTTTTTCCACTCCACCGGCCCCTCCTGCCAGTCCAGTTTTTCCAGGGTCTCGTGCCACCAGATGCCGTAGGCCCGCGCCGCTTCGGCACCTGCGGACCGCTCGGTCTCCGGCTCCGCCAGGGTGCGTTCGGTGCGAGTCATGGCTTCGCCCAATTGATAGGGCAACACCCGTTGCGCCACGTTTCGAGACTGGTCGAAGGCCTCCTCCAGATCTTCCAATGTGAGCGGAGTCATGCGCGACACCGCGGGCGGGGGCGAGGGCGGCATCGAAGGCGGGCCGGGGAGCAGGGTGTCGGCCAGTGCGTTCCATGCCGGGGTGAACAGCGGATATCCGTCCACGTCCATCATGCCCAGCAGGTCGGCGAAGCTGCGGTTGGCTTTCTTGGACGGGAACAGGGCGTGATCGTCGGTCAGCACCAGCGTGTGCTTCGCCCGGGTGAGCGCCACGTAGAGCAAACGCTGCATTTCCTGGCGGGTCTTGTGGGCGGTCTGATCCGCCGCATCGCCCAGGTCGCTGCTGGAAAATGCCACCTGCGGCTCCTCGCCCGTACGGGTGCGCAGCAACACCGGGTACTCGTTGAGCGGGCTGATGGGCCGGAAAGTGAGCGGCACCACCACCACGTCCCATTGCAGGCCCTTGGCCTTGTGGCAGGTCAGCAACTGGATGGCGTCGTCCTGTACCGGACGCGCCGGCACCGCGGTCTCCATGTCGTCCTGCAACTGCTTGGCAAACTCGGCCAGCGAGAGCCCGTCCGCCTCCGCCTGTCCGGCCTGCACCAGCAGTGCATCCAGGGCCGCGTCCACCCCGACCAGCCCGGGCAGGCTGGCCAGTCGTTCCCGCAGCGCCGTCTGCTCCATCGCCTGGCGCGCGGCCTCGCGCACGGGCAGTCGCTGTACCGCCTTGTGCAGCTTGCCCAGCGCTTGCAGCACGTGGGTCACCTCGCTTGTCGGCGCCACCGGGTTGCGCAGGTCCCACTTCGCCCCGTCGCCCTGCGCGTAGCCGGCCAGCGCCTCGTCGGAAAGCCCGTAGATTTCGCGCAACACACCCACCAGCTCGAAACCATCGTCCGGCCGGGCCAGCACATGAAGCAGGGCGGTGACCCAGGCGTACACCGGATCGTCCGCCTTCACGCTTCGTTCGGAGTGCACCTGCGGCAACAACCCGGCCTGGTGCAGCGCGTAGGCGAGGGTCTGCAGCCAGCGCGTGCGCGGGGCCAGGATCGCGACCTGCGCCCACGACGCGGCGCCCAAGCCCGCCGGGCCCGTGCGCTTGAGCCAGGCCGCCAGTTGATGGGCCTCGTGCAGCGTGACCGCCTCCACGCCTTTGACACCTTCGGGTGGTTTTTCCGGTTCCCAGCGCATCACCTGGCCGGGGCCGGCCGCGGGCCGCGCCTTGAGCTCGTGATAGGCCACCTGGCCCTCGGTGCCCTCGAACATGGGCCGCACCAGGTCGTTGACCGCGCGGATGATGGCCTGGTCGCAACGGAAGGTGACGGTGAACACCAGCTCATCGGCCGCGCCCGATTTCGCCAGGTGGTTGCGGACCTTCGTGTAGAAGGACAGGTCGGCCCGTTTGCCGTAAATGGATTGCTGCGGATCACCCACCATGCAGAACCGGCCGGGCTCGGGCGGGGGGCCTTCACGATCCGTGAGTGGCTTGCTCACCGCGGGCGGGCGCGCCAGTTCCAGCAGGATGCTGAACTGCAGCGGATCGGTGTCCTGCGCCTCGTCGAGGATGATGCGGAAGCCCTCCTCGCGCAGACGCCGTCCCGCCACCGGATCGCGCACCAGATTCCACGCCAGGCTGACCTGATCGTCGAAGGTGAGCGCGCCGCGCTGGTGACGATAAGCCTGGTAGGCCCGGGCCAGCTCGACCGCAACGCGCAGGGTGGCCTGGCCCATCCAGAACCGCAACGAAGAGAACGCGCTTTCCCAGCACGTCACGAAATCCTTGGCCGAGCTCAGCCGCTCCGGGATGGGCGCGAAGCTGCGGCCCTGCCACCACGCCTCCTGCCATTCGCGCACCGCTTGCTGCGAACGCAGGATGGTGTCGGACGTGTTCTTCTTACCGGTGAAACCCAGTAACGCCGTCAGGTTGGGCAGAGGCGGGTCGGGCAATGGACCGAAATTCGCCGCCAGCATATCGGTGGGCAGCTCGCGGGCCAGGGCGAGGATCTTGTTTAGCTCCACCAGTCGCAGGACGTGCGCTACCTGCTCGGGGGGCAGGCGCGGGGCCAGGCGTTCGGCCTGCCGGATGAAGTCCTGCCACAGCTCCGCATCATCCTCCACCGGCTCGAACTGCGCGGGCAGGCCGCACAGGTGTCCGTGGGTGCGCAACAGGCGCACGCAGAAACTGTGCAGGGTGCCGAAAAAGGCGTGGTTGAACTGGTTCAGGATGGGCAGGCCCACCCGCTTCTCGATGATGGCGTTGCGGGCGCGCTGGTACATCTCGTCCGCGGCCTTCTTTGTATATGTCACCACCACCAGCCGGGGCAGCCATTCCGCGGCGTGCGGCGAGGTCGCGATGGCCACCACGCGATCCACCAGCGACTTCGTTTTGCCCACGCCCGCCGGGGCCAGCACGGAAAAGTTGTGGTCCAGCTCGTTGATAAACCGGTCGCGCGCGGCTTGGTCGGCGGGCGGCGGGGGTGGAGTTGTTTTATTCGGCGGCATCATCGGCCTCCGCCAAATCGGGATGGGTGAGCTTCCACTGCAATTCCCACAAGTCCTCGTCCACCGCCAGGGTGGCCAGGGGCAGGGTGACCGAGCGCCCGAACTCGCTGCGCATGGCGCCCCGCATGCCGAAGACGCCGGTCTCCTGCATGCGCGCAAATTCCTCCCACATGGGCAGCGCCTCGTGTACCTCGTGAAGGTTGATCTGGGGCAGGACCTCGCTGTCCGCATTCAACAGGCTGATGTGGACCTCGCGGCAGCCCGCCGATTCCAAGGCCAGCGCATAAAGCGCCAGCTGCACGCCTTCGCCCTTCAGGAATTGTTTGCGATAGTTGGTCGGCGAGAGCTTCTTGTCGCTGCCGGTTTTGAAATCGGCCAGCCAGCCCGCCTCCGGGATGCCCGCGGGCTCGCGCTGCGTCAGTAGCAGATCGAGCCGCCCGCGCAAGCGCAGCGCTGAGCCTTTCAGTTTCGCCTCGCATGGCTGGGGCAGATTCCATTCCGCGGCCGCCCACAGCCAGTCCTCGAGATCGGCCAGCCGACGCGCGAATTGACGGGACAGCCATTCCGCCTCCGCCCAGCGGGCCCGCCACCACTCCGGTACCGCGCGTTGGCTGGCCGTAAACGAGCCCGACAGCAGTTCCCGCGTCTGCCGGGCCGCCTGCTCCACCGATTCGGCGATGCTGGTCCCGTGGGCGCGGGGTGTGAATTGATTGGACGAGTGACACAGCCCGCGGGCCAGCCACGCATGGACCCAGCTGCCCCTCGTCATCGGCCAGCGGTCGCGGTCCTCGTCGTGCGCAGGCGCCACGCCCAGGTAGTGTTTCATCCAGACCGCGGCCGGGTCCACCAACGCGTCCTGCCACTCCTTGCAGGAAAGCGAAAGGACGCGTCGGGGCGGCGAGGCGAACGAGCAGGCGTAGATGCCGTACGGCTCCGGCTGGCGGCGCGCGTCATAGGCGGTGATGACCTGCGAAACGGGCAGGTGCTTGTGGGCCGCGGCAGGGACTGGTTGCGCGACCGGCGGGGACGCGCCGCAGTGTGCGGTCGCCTTTTCGGCCTTCAGATCCATCGCATGGGCGGGCGCGTTGAGTCCCGCCAACAACAAGGCCGCGGCGAGCAATTGACGTGGT
>CAYTVN010000189.1:0-7179 GCA_964441655.1 uncultured Verrucomicrobiota bacterium
CGGGGCCATTGCGGGCAAGCGGGTGACCTATGATTTCGCCCGTCTGATGGAAGGCGCCAGCGAGATCAAGTGCAGCGAATTCGGCGACGCGGTCATCGCGAAGATGTAAGAAGTCAGCCACGGAGATCACGGAGCCACGGAGTTGTTTTCTCTGTGAACTCCGTGCCCTCCGTGGTTAAGTTTGGTTTGTGCAACACGCGAAGTCCAAAATCCTGTCTCGAGGGGCGATGGTGGCGGAACGCGCGCGCCTGCGGGCGGCGGGAAAGAAGCTCGTTTTCACCAACGGCGCCTTCGACATCCTGCACGCCGGTCACGTGACCTACCTCCAGTTCGCCCGCGAGCAGGGCGACGCCCTGTGCGTGGGCCTGAATTCCGACGCATCTGTCCGACGCTACAAGGGCGACCTGCGCCCGGTGAATCCGCAGGACGACCGGGCTCTCGTGCTGGCCGCGCTGGAATGCGTGGACTACGTGGTGATTTTCGACGAGGACGAGCCCAAGGAATTGATCGGCGAAATTATTCCCGACGCGCTGGTGAAGGGCGCCGACTGGGCGCATTACGTCAGCGGCCGCGACATCGTGGAGGCTCACGGCGGCAAGGTGGTGCTGGCCCGGATGGTGGAGGGGCGTTCCACCAGCAACACCATCCAGCGGATCGTGCAGGCCTATGGCAAGCCATGAACCTCATCAATGAGCTTATGTCTTGAAAGCTAAACCATGCAAATAGCTCGCAAGCACATCTGTGACCGCGATATGAGCGAAGCGGCGATCAATCGCCGATTTGAACGTCTGGCCGGTCTCTATGATCTGGTCTGTGCTTTCAAATACCGGAAAGTGAAACGTATCTGCGAACCCTCGGCCCGCTACAAGGTCCGTCCGAAAAAACTGAAACCCGACACCTGAAACCCTCTTCACCACCTATGAGCAAATACATCGTCACCGGCGGCGCCGGCTTCATCGGCAGCAACATCGTGGCCACCCTCAATGCGCGGGGGGAGGATGACATTCTGGTGGTGGACATCCTGGGCAAGGACGAGAAGTGGCGGAACCTGGTCGGGTTGCGCTACGCGGATTACCTCGAAGGCGATGCCTTCCGGTTCGCCCTGCAAAACGACACCATGGGCAAGGTGGACGCGGTCTTCCACATGGGCGCGTGCAGCGCCACCACGGAGACTGACGCCTCCTATCTGGCCGACAACAACTACCGGTTCACCCGCGATCTGTGCGAGTGGTGCCTGCGCAACGAGGTGCGATTTATTTATGCCTCCAGTGGCGCGACCTATGGCGATGGCGCGATGGGCTATTCCGATGACGACGAGATGACGTGGAAGTTAAAGCCGCTCAACATGTACGGCTATTCCAAGCACATGTTCGACCTGTGGGCGCTGCGCCAGAACCTGCAGAACGAAATTGTGGGCCTGAAATTCTTCAACGTCTACGGCCCGCGCGAGGACCACAAGGGCGACATGCGCTCGGTGGTGCACAAGGCCTTCGGCCAAATCCAGCAGACCGGTGTGGTGAAGTTGTTCAAGTCCTACAACCCGGCCTACCGGGATGGCGAGCAGGTGCGCGACTTCGTGTACGTGAAGGACGCGGTGGAGGTGTGCCTGTATTTCGCGGAAAACCACCGTGCCTCCGGCATTTTTAACGTGGGCACCGGCACCTGCCGGACCTGGCTGGACCTGGCCAAGGCCACCTTTGCCGCGCTGGGCCGCGAGCCCAAGATCGAGTTTATCGATATGCCGGAAACCCTGCGCGCCAAGTACCAATACCGCACGGAAGCCGACATCGGGAAATTACGCCAGGCCGGATTCGACCAGCCCATGACCACCCTGGAAGACGGGGTGAAGGATTACGTGCAGAGCTGGCTGGCCTGACCCGGTTCAGCGGCGCAACCCGGGCACGATGTCGCGCAAGGCAACGAGAACGGTTTGTCTATCCGCCGGGTGAAGGTCCCCGATGGTGTACGTTTCGAGGGGGAGTGGTTGTCACGGTTGTACCTTGGGTGGGATCGGGTGGGTCATGTCCACCACGCGTCGCAATGGAGCGGTGAGGCGCCAGCTGGCGGAGTGTTCGACCGTTGCACGCCACTGTTGTGCTTCGTCCAGCGTGCGCTCTAGCGCCAGGACGCGGGGTTGGGGACCGGCCAGGGCTTGGGTGTCGGGCGAAGGTCCGGCCAGCCATTCCATCAGATCGAGGATGGCCTGGCCGGAGCGGCCGCGATGGGAAAACCAGCGATCCCGGTAGTCGGCCAGGGTGAGGCGATTACCGGGCCGGGCGGGATCGAATCCATTCTGCAGCACCCGGCGTATATCGCGGCCCAGTTCCGCGCGGGTGGAAGGGATGGTAAATTCGTGGTTTGGCCACACCCGCCGCGGCGGTGTTTCGCAGGGAACCAGCCAGTCCTGCACGGTGATGGCCGGGACCCCGAAGAGCAGGGCCTCGAACATCACGTTGGATTCGTCGGTGACCAACAGGTCGGCCATGGCCAGGGCGGTCATGATGTCGAGGTGGTGATCCAGTATAAACACGCGGGGATGTTGTCCGCGGTGTTTTCGCTCCGCCTCCTCGATGGCTTTGATCCGTTCCGGATAACGGTCCGGCCAGCTGGCATGTTTGATCAGCAGGTTGGCCTCGAGGTCGCGGCAGGCGGCCACTACGTCATCCTGCTTGCCGTCGTTTTCGTAGGAAGGCGCATACAGGATGTTCCGGCCCGCCGGCAGGTGCAGGCGTTCGGCCAGCAGGCGAATCTCCGCCTGGAGCGCGGCTTCACGCGCCACCACACGGTCGGATTTGGGCCAGCCGACGGTGTAGACACCCAGGCGTGGTCCCTTGAAGCCGGGCCGGCTGCAGCAGGTCTCGTACATTTTGCGCCAGGCCGGGCCGGGGAGGAGGCCGACGTCAAACCGGTCCCACGGTTCCACCTGCCAGAAATTTGGCCAGGCCACCTGTTGTTGCCCGAGATCGTGCAGCATGACCATGGAGAAGCGGGCCTGGACGCGGGGGATGGAGGGGGCGTGCGGAACATAGATGCCCACATCGGCTACGGCATCCAGGCGGTGTTCAAAGCGGACCGTATGCCCTCGCCGCACCGCCTCCTCGGCCACGGACGCCACGGTTAATTCCTCAATGGGTTCCGTCACGAAGAACGTGATCGTCCTGCTCATGGGCACTAGAAATATCGCGTTTGCCGTGGATCAGCCATGCAATTATAGAAAGGCGCGATCCGCACGGCCGGTCAGGTCAGGAGCAGTTCCAGGTCCTCGCGCGTCAAGTTGCGCAGGATGCTCTGGTCTTCGGTGATGATGGCGGAGGCCAGATCACGTTTGCCGGCCTGCAGTTCCAGCACCTTTTCCTCAATGGTGTCGCGGGCGATGAGCCGGTAGGCAAACACCTGCTGCTTCTGGCCGATGCGGTGGGCGCGGTCAATGGCCTGTGCCTCCACGGCGGGATTCCACCACGGATCGAGCAGGAACACATACTCGGCCGCGGTGAGATTGAGGCCCAGTCCGCCTGCGCGCAGGCTGATCAGGAACAGCCGGCATTCGGGATCGTTCTGGAACCGATCCACCCGGGCCTGGCGGTCCCGGGTTTTTCCATCCAGGTATTCGTAGGTCATGCCGGCGGCATCAACCTGCTTTTTCACCAGCGTCAAAAAGGAGGTGAACTGGGAGAAAACCAGGGCTTTGTGACCTTCCTGCGTTACCTCGAGCAGTTGCGGAATCAGGGCCGACAGCTTGGCGCTTTCCTCGTCCTTGTGCGCCGGGTCCACCAGGCCGGGATGGCAGGCGGCCTGGCGCAGGCGCAGCAGGGCTTCCAACACCATGATCTTGGATCGGCCGAGGCCCTGTTCCGTCACCTTTTTAAGCAGGGATTGCCGGTAGTATTCGCGCAGTTCGTTGTAAAGCTTTCGTTGGTGGGCGGGCAGGTCGCAGTGGATGGTCTGCTCCAGGCGCGCGGGCAATTCGGTGGCCACCTGCCCTTTGGTGCGGCGCAGGATAAAGGGACGCAGGGAGCGGGCCAGCAGGTGCCGCATCTCCGGGAGCACCTCCTGGCCGGTGAAAGCCGAAAATGCACTGGCCCGGCCCATCATGCCCGGGTTCAAAAACTCAAACAGACTCCACAGTTCGCCCAGATGGTTTTCCACCGGGGTGCCGCTGAGGGCCAGCCGGTGGCGGGCGCGCAGCAGGCGGGCCGCCTTGGCGGAGTGCGTGGCCGCATTCTTGATGGCCTGGGCTTCATCGAGGATGACGTAGTCGAAGGTGATTTCCTTGAGCAGGATGGCGTCGCGGCGCAGGGTGCCATAGGTGGTCAGGATGAGGTCGTAGTCGGACAGGTGTCCACTGCTGCGGGCGCGGCCAATCCCGCTGTGCTCCAGGATGCGCAGGGCGGGCGTGAAGCGCTCCGCTTCCTGACGCCAGTTGAACATCAGCGAGCGCGGTACCACCACCAGTGAAGGCCCGGCCTTTTCCTGGTGACGTTGTTGCAGCAGGGCCAGCACCTGCACGGTTTTGCCCAGCCCCATGTCGTCGGCCAGGCAGCCACCGAAACCGAACCGGCGCAGAAAGTCGAACCAGCCCAGGCCTTCGCGTTGATAGGGGCGCAGCGTGCCCGTGAAGCCCGGCGGCGCATCGATCGCCTCCACGGCCTGGAAATTACGCAACTCGGTGCGCACCCGGTCGAACGTGGCATCCACATCCACGCCCGGTTGCTCGGCGAGCAGGGCATCGAGCAGCAGGGCCTGGTCGTGCTGGAAGCGCACCTTGCCGCCGCTCTCCTCGCCCAGGGCGGCCAGCGAGCCCATGCGGCGCAGCCATTCTTCGGGCAGCAGGCCGATACTGCCATCGTCCAGCAACACCGTGTTTTCGCCGCTGCGAATGGCTTTAAGCAGGGCGGGCAGGCTGGCGGTGGCCCCATCAAAATCAGCCCGGCCGTGCAGATCGAACCAGTCCGTGCCCGAGGAAACCTTCAGGGCGAAGGTCTTGGCCTCACGGTACATTTTACCGCTGGCCTCCACCGTCCAGCCCCGCGGCATCAAGGCACGGATGGCCGCGGGCAGAAGCGGGGCGTGCAGGTGATAGGGATAGTCCGGCATGGTAAAGTCGGCCTGGCGGCTGAACCCCGTTTCGAGCAGCAGGCGTCGCGCCACCTGTTCCGTTTCGCGGTCGCGGGGATGGTAGACGCGCCGGGGCCAGTCCAGCGCGCCGGAACGGGTATCGCTTTCGGCATACGCCGTCCCGGCGTAGTCGAAGGTAAGGCGCGCGCGCACGGTATTCCCTTCGGACGGCTGCGGCCGCACCTGCAATCTGATTTTGGGTGGATCGGACTGGACGTGGAGGGTCACGTCTTCCGGCAACGCCAGCGGAGGCAGATGGGGGGTTTCATACAAGCCCCGCAGAAAGGCTTCCAGCTCGGGGCCCGGAATTTCCACCGGACCGGTCTGGCGCAGCGTGATGATCCAGGGGAAAGCGTCGCCGTGATCCAGCCGGGCCATGCGATTGCGGGAAAAAACCCAGCCTGCCTGCAGCAACATGGTGGGCTCGCTGAGATCCATGCTTTCCTCGCCGCGCCGCAGTCGTCCCGTCAGCCGATAAAGTTTTCCGGGCGCGTGGTCCACGTGCAGGGACAGGCGCCAGGCCTCGCCGAGATCCATGCCCAAGGCCTCGGTGGTGGCGCCGCTGGGGGCGCGCGCGGTGAAGCGTCCGGTCTCGCACAACAAGGGCAGCAGTAATTCGACCTGCGCCTCATTAAGGGGGAGGGGCGTGGTGTGTGCGACATAACCATAGGCGGGTTCGGCGCGGGGGCCCATCAGGGCGGAGAGTATTTTCCGATCGAGCGCGTCGGACAGGCGGGAGAGTTCCAGGCGCGCAAAATTCAGCGGTTTGGCCTGGCCCCAGTCCCCGTTGCGCCGGCGCGCGTGCGTCGTTACATGCAGCACCAGCTGGCCGCCTTCTTTTGCGCCGGTGGCATCCAGCATGTAGTGAATCCGCTGTTCGGCGGGGGGACGTACGGGATCTTCCCAATGGCGTGTATCCGAAACGGCCTCAAGCACGCGTTGCCAGCGTGGGGCGCTGGCCGACGGTCCCGCACGGGGGCGGGTCCTGCGCAGCTCATCCGGATGGGCAACCGCGGCGGGTAGCCCGCGCAGCAAGCCTTGTTCCCCGGCGGCCAGGGCCAGCGCCCATAGGTGCTTGCACGGTTCGCCGCCCTGAAAGAACGGGCAGGTACAGGCAAATTCCGGGCTGCCCTTATGGGCCCGGATGGCGGTGGAATAGGAGCGGTTGCCGCGCACCACGGCCTCCGCCTGCAGGGCCTGGCCGCGCAGATGCATGACGCGGCCGGCCACGTGATAGCGCGCTCCGCGGTCCCGGACCAGGTCTGAAAAATAAGGAGCCAGTACGGTCAGCAATTGCTCGTTCACGCCATGGGAGGGAGGCATGAAGTTCAGCCCGGCAAATGCTTGTTCTTGGCCCGCGATTCCGCGGCCATGCGCTTCTTGAAGGCGGCCAGCGCGCGGGACAGGCGAATGTCAAAAGTGGCCAGAATGCTGACCGCGAGCAGTCCGGCGTTGCGTCCGTTGCCGATGGAGACGGTGGCCACCGGCACGCCCGCGGGCATTTGTACGATGGAGAGCAGGGAATCCAGTCCCTTCAACGCCCGGCTCTCGACCGGCACGCCGATGACCGGGAGGGTGGTGTGACTGGCCACCATGCCGGGCAGATGGGCGGCCCCGCCGGCGCCCGCAATAATCACCTTGAGCCCGCGCCGGGCCGCGGACTTGGCGTACCGTGCCATATCGTCGGGTGTGCGATGGGCGGAGACCACCTTGATTTCGTGGGCCACCTTGAAGTCCACCAGCGCATCCACGGCTTTCTGCATGGTGGGCAGGTCCGAGTCGCTGCCCATGATGATGCCGACCAAAGGTTTCATGGCGCAGTTGTACCGAAGGAAATGATGGGTGCGAAGTTTTCTTTAACCGAAGCGAAGAAGAGCCGCCGCCTTTTGTGCCAGGGTCAGTGCTTCTTCGGGTGTCGCGCCCAGGGCGGTCAGGTGCCCCATCTTGCGGCCTTTTACGCTGCGGTCCTTGCCGTAAATGTGGACGTGTGCGCCCGGGACCTTCAGTGCTTCGTCCAGCCCGGACGGCATGGCGGGACCGTCGCCTTCGCCCAGCAGATTGACC
>CAYTVN010000190.1:0-7162 GCA_964441655.1 uncultured Verrucomicrobiota bacterium
AGATGGTGTCGTCTTCCTCGAAGTCCTCGATGCCTTCCAACGCCAAGGTGCGCGAGATGAAGGGCGTCATGTAGACGGTGTCGGTGAGTGTCGTCGGCGCTTCGAGGGTGAACAGAGCGTGGTTGGGCAGGTTGGCGTTCATGTAATAGCCCAGGGCATAGCCGAATTCGGCGGTGCCTTTCAGCTTGATCCGATCCGTGACGGGTTGAATCAGGTTGGCGATAGCCCGCACGAGGTGCCCGTCGGACTCGGTGTCCACGTGATCGCGCACGGACAGGCCCCAACGCTCTGTCTGGTAACTGATGTGACCGGATAGCTCCGCGACCAGCGATTCATCCGTGATCGGGGACTCGATGTAGTGGAAGAGCGAACCGGACAGCCCCGCGGTCCAGCCGGGCCCGATCACCCGGTCCACCCCGATGTAGCCATCCACTTCGCGCAGGCTGGCGTCGGCGAGATAGCCCACCCAGGAACCGCCCCATACGGTGGTTCTTTCGTCCAGCGCATACGAGGCGTAGATATCCGCCTGATAGAGGTGGCGGGACAGGCGGTAGCCATACAAGCAATAGCGACTGTCGTAACCGGCGGTCAGCACCAGGCTGAGCGGGTCCGGCGCGGGCGCGGCGGGCTCCTCGGCACGCGCGGTCAGGGTGAGCAGGGCAGAGCACAGCAGGACGAGATGTTGTTTATTCATGATGTCTTTCGTGGATGTTTTTAGACGCGTGCGCGGAGGGAGCGATTCCATTGCACCCAGCCATAGAGGCCGAGACCGAGGAAGAAGGCGTATTGAATGGAGTAGATGGGCGAATCCTTCACCCAGTAGATGTGGATGCCCAACACGTTGACGATGAACCAGCCGACCCAGTTTTCCATGCGCTTGCGCGCCTGCAGGAATTGCGCGAAATAGTTCAGCACCGTGGTGGTCGAATCCCGCCACAACAACGCCGGTTCAGGAATCCATGCGACCCGTCCGGCCAGGGCTGAAATGGTGAGGCCCCAGACTACGACGGAGGCAACTGCCGCCGCGGCGATGATGATTTGGCGGCGACGGGTCAACCACGTGGGTGTAAATGACGATTCCGCCCCCGCGCCGCCGCGTCTCACCCACAGCCACCAGCAGTAGATTTGAATCGGGATGTAGGACAGATAGAGGATGCCGTCCGACACCAGTTGCCATTGGGTGAACGCGAGGTAGGCCGAGATGGAGGCCCAAATCAAGCCCAGCGGCCAGCCCAGGATATTCTGACGCGCAATCAGAAAAACTCCGAGGATGGCGCTCGCGGTGGCGGTGATTTCAAGCGGGGTGGTGCCCAGCAGGGCTGACCATTGAATCTGGGCCAGCGGCAGTATCGAGTCCATCATGTCATTTCCTTTTATGGGCCGGGGAGCCGAAGCTTCCGGCCGGGAAAAGAAGACCCGCCAGGTGCTGGCGGGTCGACACTTCACGGACTGGAAAGTCGACTCCCTACGGCGGTTTTAACCGCATCAGGTTCGAAGGGTCTTCCTTTCGGAAATCTCAGCCGTCAGCTGTTGTCAGCCACCGCTCCCCTGTCGTTCCGACTAGATTCGTTGTGGCAGGTGATGAATACAAGAATGTTTTTTGTTGGCGGAAACCGGGTATAGTAGCGCCATGAAAGATCTGAATGTCCTCGGCACGCCGCTGCAGGCCTGTTGCTATGAACCCCGCACGGGATTTTTCCGGGACGGATTCTGCCGGACCAGTCACGAAGACCAGGGCCGCCATACGGTCTGCGCGGTGATGACCGACCGCTTCCTCGCCTTCTCCAAATCACGGGGCAACGATCTCTCGACCCCGCATCCGGAGTGGAACTTTCCTGGCTTGCGAGCCGGCGACCGCTGGTGCCTGTGTGCGGCCCGCTGGCGCGAGGCTTGGCAGTCCGGGGAAGCTCCCGGCGTTGTACTCGAGTCCACCCACGAAGCCACCCTGGCGGTGGTATCGCGCTCCGTGTTGGAGGAACACGCAGTTCCGTTCGAATCCGAATCGGAAGCCGAAAATCCGTGAAGGCTCCCCTTGTTCGCATCGGCGTCATCAATGTTTCTGATCGCGCGCATGCCGGGGTGTATGAGGATATTCCGGGCCGGGAGGTGGTTCGCCTGCTCACCGAATGGCTGAGTATTCCATTTGCAACGGAGTATGCCGTGATTCCAGACGAACACGACCAGATCGCGGCGGAGATGCGGCGGATGGCGCAGTCCTGTTGTCTGGTGATTACCACCGGCGGCACCGGACCGGCGGTGCGCGATGTCACGCCGGAGGCCACGGCGGACGTGTGCGAAAAGATGTTGCCGGGGTTCGGCGAGCAGATGCGCGCGGTTTCCCTCGCGAAGGTGCCCACGGCCATCTTGTCGCGTCAGACCGCAGGCATCCGGGGCGCCTGCCTGATCGTCAACCTACCCGGCAAGCCCAAAGCCATCCAGGAATGCCTGGAGGCGGTGTTCCCCGCCATTCCCTACTGCATCGACCTCATCGGCGGGCCGCGACTGGAAACCCATCCGGAGCGGATGAAGGTATTCCGTCCGGCCCGGTGAGCGTGTCGGGTCCGAGCCCTGGAGTTGCCAGGACAAACCCAACCGCTATGGGTCTGCGCCGATGGGGAGGTTGACGCGGATGCGATAAAACTGGCCGTTTTGATCGAGATCGCTGTTCACCAGGGAGAGCAGGGCGTCCGCCCCGAGTTGATTGGTCGCACCGATGCCGGTCGCGGTCACCCAGTCCAGCAGATTGCTGCTGCACTCCAGATCATACAGATGATTGGTCACGCCAAAGACCCCGATCTGGAACGACTCCGGTCCGACGTCCCATGCGATGGCAGACACCCGCAGCACGCTATTGGAATCCTGGGCGTTGGTTCCCGCCGTGTTTTCCTCCGCCTCCGTCATGCCATCGCCATCGTCGTCATCGCTGTCCACGTTGCGGAGAACGAGGGTGAGGGCGCGCTCGCCCTGGGCCAGCACGGTGGTGTCGTCCAGGGCGTCCACCCATTCCCAGCGCAATCGGAATTGCCGGCTGGCGCCCGATTCGTAGTCCAGGATCGTGGCCGCCAGCAGTTGATTGCTCACCACGGTGAAGTCGCTGTTGTGGGTGTCGCCCGCGCCGGCGACCAGACGATAGCGCAACGCTTGTCCGGCCACGCCGCCGCCTCCGCTGATACGCGCCAGTACCGTGCCCGGGGACTGGTTTTCGGGCACGGCGGTGCGGGATAATCCGATGGGACGCGGGCGGGCATCGCCCATAAAGGCGACCAGGTCCCACGAATTCATCAGATTCAAGTGCGTGCGCCGGGACGCGACCTCCTCGACCTGGTTGACATAGAAGGCGAACCGGTTGCTTTGCTCGCTGGTCGAAAGGGCGGTGGCGTATTGGTTAGGATTCCAGGGGCGTGACCACGTGTTGCTGTAGACCAGCGTCCACCAGGACTGCTCGGCGAACAGGTCATTGTCGTGCAGCTTGATGCCCACGAACCACGGGGCGTGTCCTCCGTTCGTGGACGTGTTGTGCGCTTCGACCAGGGCCTGGTTCAGCGAGGTCGGCTGGGGGTCGCCGGGATTGGGGTTCCAGACGCCGATCAGTTTCCAATCGCGGTGTTCGGGGCGGAAGGGGAGATGCGTTACCGTCTCCAGCGTGTTCAGGTTCACCGGCGGACTGTGTTGCACAAACATGCGCGCGCCAAGGTTGCTGAAAACACCGTACACATTGGTCGCCATGCTGGCGGGTGCGAGGGCTCCTACACATACCGGCGCGTAGGCTTGAAGCGAGCTCAGTTTCTCGTAACCGCCGCTGATTGCGGTCGCGCTGCCGTTGGTCAGGTCCACGCCGTGGGTTTCGTAGTTGAGAATGAGCGCTGTCTTGTCCGTGGCGGGGTTGGTGATGGAGCCCCAGGTAAAGTTGTTGGCATAGGGCTTGGGCGGACGCACGTGATAGCTCTGCACCACCTGGGCCGAACTTTGCAGGCGACCCAGCAGCGCAGGGTTCTGTTCGATGATATCGGTTTGCCAGGTGGTGAAGAATACATCCACCGGGACTTGATTCGATTCGTGGTGGTCGAGTAGGGCTTCCAGATAGGACATACTCTCTTTGGTATAGAAATAATCCTGCCAGTTGAGGGAGAAACTGACGTTGTCCTCGGG
Source organism: uncultured Verrucomicrobiota bacterium (assembly GCA_964441655.1). GTDB lineage: Bacteria > Verrucomicrobiota > Kiritimatiellia > CAIVKH01 > CAIVKH01 > CAYTVN01. The sequence goes on from CAYTVN010000190.1 coordinate 4,150, forward strand.
GCGTTGATAGAGACTGGCTGCTTCGAGGAAGTTGGTCTGCCACAAGCCCAGCGATTCCATGTAGGTGGTGGTCTGGATGCGCCCATCGTCCTGCCAGCGTTTCAGCGTGTCGAGTATCATGCGCGCCTCGTTGGTGCGGTAGGCGGCGTCCTGCAGGTCGCGGTGATTCAACACCAGCCCGCTGGTCCACATGCGCCCGTCGGCGGGCACTTCTCCGGACTCGAGTCGTTCGATCAACCGGCCGGCCTCATGGAGGTCATTCTGCCACGAGCCGATGGCGGACAGTGGGCCGTTCGTGGCATGGGCGAAAAAATTGCTGGCCGAGGCCGGCCGCCAGAAACCCGAATCATGCGGATCGTTGACGTGACTGGCGGTGCCGCCGCCCATCAGCAGCGCCGGGAACCAGTTCGTGGCGGTGGCGTACTTGCTCGCTACCACGCCGGTGACGGCGCTCAGGCGGTCGAAATCGCGCGAGACCCAGGTGATGTCATCGAGAATGTGACCGCCCACCACCGGCGCAGGCGTGACGCCACACTGGTACATCAGGTGGGCCACGTCGGCATACGTGTAGCCGCCGCCTTCGTGGGAATGAGGGTCCAGTTCGATCGGCACGCCGGAGGTTTCGCCCAGTTGATGGAGGTAGGCAAGGATGTTCAGGTTGTCGGTGTTGGTGGTGATGCCGGGGATGGCAGTGGCGGGCCGGACTTCCCACTTCAGCACGCCTTCCAGAAAATTCCACTCGCATTGGCAATTGTAGCGCAGGCCCCGCGCCACGCACATTTCGCCGAATTCCTTCAAGGCATTGCGCCAGCGCACATAATCCGCCTGGGCGGTGAGGTTGGTAAAATTCGGGGTGTCCGGGATATGAGGCTGCTCGTTGTGGGTGGTGAGTTGGAGGTACAATGTAGGCTCGGCGCGGACAAATCCTGCGCAGGTCGTGCTTACGAGCAGGATGGGCAGCAGCTTCATGGCTGAAGAACGCATGAGGCGGCATAAATATTTTTATGGGGTCCCAGTGCGGCCGACGATGTGGATTTTCAGGAACCGACCATCAGCAGTACCGCGTCGAGGCGGAGGGCGGCCTCCGCCATGTGGCGGTCAAGCGCGGCCATGCGTTCCGCCAGCGCCTCCAGCTCGTCTGCGCGCACATGGTCGTTTACTTTTTTCAATCGGCGCAGGCGATCCAGCTCCTGGCCCAGCGCGAGGTGCATCGCGGCCCGAGCCTGTTCCACGATGGCGGGTACGCGGGCCTCGGCCTGTCGACGTACGGCCACCAGCATCTCGCGAAGACGCTGTTGCTGTTCCGGGGTGGCGCCGGCCAGCTGCCAGGCCGGGCCATCTTTCAAATGCGCGGGTCGTTCGGAAAACTCGCGCAGATGTTCGTCCACCGTGATGACCAGAGGCGTGGGGGGCAGGAAACGGGTCAGTTCCAGCGCGGGAGGCGCGATGGCTTCGAGCACGAACACGCACTGGAGGGCGAGACCTTGGCAGCCCTCCGTGGTCGCAAACGCGCTGTTGCCCTTTTCCGAACCCAACAGCAGCTCCATGCCGCCCGCGAGCATCGGGTGATCCCAGCTCATGAAGGTGATGTCCTCCCGGTGCAGCGCCTGTTTGCGGTCGTAGGTTATACGCAGTTGCTCCTCGCGCAGCGGGAAGGCGCGGTCAAACATGTGGCCCGGCAACAGCAAATAGTCTCGTCCGCCGAGGGGTTCCGCGTGCACGCCAAAATAATCTAACAGGCGGAGCAGATAGTGTTCCAGCGCAGGATCCACATCCGTCGCGGCAATGGCCTCCACCACCTGCGCGGCCACCGCGGGACGGAACGAATTCATTTCCAGCAGGCGGTCGCGCCCGCGCTCAATGCGTTTCTTCAAATCCGCGCGATAGGCCTGCGTGTCCTTGATGAGCGCGGCGTCCACTTTTTTCAGCCGGTGCCGGAAATGCAGCAGAATCTCGTGACTACCCGAAAGCGCCTCCTCGAAGGCGTTGAGCCCCTCGTGATACCAGCGAAGGCGGCCTTCTTCCGGCGTGCCCTTGATAAAGGGTACGTGGATGTGGATGTCGCCGCACTGGCCGATGCGATCCAGTCGGCCAATGCGTTGTTCCAGCATTTCCGGATCGTGCGGCAGCCCCATCAGCACCAGATGCTGGGCAAACTGGAAATTGCGGCCTTCGCCGCCGATTTCCGAGGCGATGAGCACGCGCGCCCCCTCCGGCTCCGCAAACCACGCCGCCTGCCGGTCGCATTGCAGCAGGGGCATGTCCTCGTGAAACTGCGCGGTCTTGACCTTGATCAGCGACTCCAGTTCCTCCTGGATGATTCGCACCTCGGCCCGGGTCTGGCAGATGACCAGCACCTTGGTGTCGGCGTTCTTCTTCAGGAAGCCGGCCAGCCATTGTACGCGCGCATCCGGGCCATCCTCCGCGGCCGCGGCGAGACCGATGGCGTGCAGGATGCGTTTCGGGAAACCCGGCATGGCGGCGCGGGTGTTGCGGAACATCACGCGTCCGGGGCCGTGGCGGTCGAGCAGATCCTGCAGTTCCCGCTCATCGCCCTTGTCCATGATGGCCTTCGCCTTTTTGGCCGCCGCTTCGTAACCGGCATGCTCCTTCACATACTTCGCGAAATCCGGATAGCGGTGCGGGTCCAGCAGGCGCAGGCGGGCAAAGTGGCTCTCCAGTCCCAGTTGTTCCGGGGTGGCGGTGAGCAGCAGCAGGCGAGGGGAGACGCGGGCCAGCGCCTCCACCACGAGGTAGGAGGGGCTGGGCGCGTCCGGAGTCCACTCCAGATGGTGCGCTTCATCCACAATCAAAATGTCCCAACCCGCCGCCACCGCCTGGGCCGCGCGTCCCGGCTGTCCGGCCAGCAGGCCGATGCCGCAGATGATCAGCTGTTCTTCTAGGAAGGGATTGTTCTCCGCATCGCTCGATGTGACGGCGCCGCAACGCGCCTCGTCATAAATGCTGAAGGTCAGGGCAAAGCGGCGCAGCAGTTCGACGAACCATTGGTGCA
>CAYTVN010000191.1:0-7087 GCA_964441655.1 uncultured Verrucomicrobiota bacterium
GGATTTTTCGATATCCCGGTGGATCATTTGTTTGCCGCCCCGGTGATTGTGAAGCTCCTGCGGCAGCGCGATCTGAAGGATTTGATTGTCGTGGCTCCGGATCCCGGCGGCCTGAAGATGGCGTATGCCTATGCCAACATGCTGGGCACGGGGCTGGCCATCGTGGGCAAGCAGCGCAAGAGCGCGACCGAAGTCGAGGCCATCAATGTGGTGGGCGAGGTGGAGGGCCGGCACGTGTTGCTGGTGGACGATTTGACCACCACCGCGGGCACTCTGGTGAGTGCGGCCAAGTTGTTGAAGAGCAGGGGCGCGCTGAGCATCAAGGCGGCGGTGACGCACTGCCTGCTGACCGAGCAGGGCATGGAGCGGTTGAAGGATTCGCCCATTCAGGAGCTGATCACGACGGACAGCATCCCGCAGCGGGCGTTTGATGGATTTCCGGTGACGGTGTTGTCGGTGGCGGAGTTGATTGGGGAGGCGATTTTGCGCGTCCACAACAACCAGTCAGTGACCTCGTTGTTCCGGGTGTAGTAGAGAACATGATTTCAGGAAGACCCCGCAGGGGGCAGACGGAGAAGTAACATGGCAAAGTCAATTAAAGTAGTGGCGGAGGCGCGTGCCTCGGCAGGTACCGGAGTGGCACGGCGTTTGCGCCGGAGCGGCCAGTTCCCGGGCATCGTATATGGCATCGGCAAGACCCCGTGCCCGGTGCAGCTGGACCATAAGCTGTTTGTGAGCGCGCTGGGCGGACACATCAACGAACACGTGATCCTTGACCTCGAAATCAAGGGCCAGGATGTGCGCAAGGTGCTGCTGCAGGACGTGCAGCATCACCCCATCACCGACCAGGTGTTGCACGCGGATTTCCACGAAATTTCCATGACCGAGAAGCTGCGCATCGAAATCCCCGTTCACCTGGTGGGTGATCCGGTGGGCGTGACCCAGAACGGCGGCGTGCTGGAGCATCTGGTGCGTGAAATCACGGTGGAGTGCTTGCCCACGGACATCGTGGAAGCCTTCAACGTGGATGTGTCCGGCCTGCAGATCGGCGACAAGCTGTTTGCCGGCGGCATCGCGCTGGACGCGGCCAAGTACACGCTGATCACCAGCAAGGATCTGGCGGTGGCGTCGGTCTCCGCGCCGCGTGAGGAAGAAGTGAAGCCGGAAGTGACGGCCGAGACGACAGCCGAGCCGGAAGTGATCAAGGAGAAGAAGGAAGAAGGCGAGGGCGAGGAAGCGGGCAAGGCGGGCGGGAAGCCGGCCGCGAAGGATGCCAAGCCGGCGGCCAAGGACGCGAAACCCGCGGCCAAGGACGCCAAGAAGTAGCCATTGTAATTTCGGGCCGAATGGCCTGATACTCCGGTCCGTCTATGAAGATCGTGGTTGGGCTAGGCAACCCCGGACGGAAGTACGAGCAGACCCGTCACAACATCGGGTTCGAGGTGGTGGACGAGGTGGCGCGCAGGGCCGGCGCGGAGTTCCGGCACAGTTGGCGGTTTCCGGCCGATCTGGCGGAGGCCACCCTGGCGGGCGAGCGGGTGCTGCTGGTGAAGCCGCGCACGTTCATGAATGCCAGCGGGGATGCGGTGGGTGTGCTGGCCCGGAAGAAGGGCGCCAGCCCGGCCGAGGTGCTGGTGGTGGTGGACGATGTGGAGCTGGACTGCGGTCGCCTGCGCGTGCGGGCGGGTGGCCGGGCCGGCGGACACAATGGTTTGAAGTCGTTGATCGAGAGGCTGGGTTCGGACGCCTTCCCGCGGGTGCGGGTCGGGGTGGGCCGGGTGCCGGTCGGTGGTGAGATGGTTCAGCATGTGCTGGGCCGGTTTACCCCGGATGAGCGATCCGTGATGGGGCCGGCGGTGGAGCGGGCCGCGGATGCAGTGCAGGCGGTGTTGAGCGAGGGGCTGGAAAAAGCCCAGAACAAGTTTAATGGATAGACGAAAGCCGGTCGCAGGGCCGGCGCGAGCAGGAGACATGACCGTGAACAAGTATGAAGCGATGATCATCTTCCCGGACGCCCTCAAGGATGAGGCGTTGGAAGCCGCCCTGGAAAAAGTTGAGGCGGAAATTGTGAAGTCCGGCGGCAAAGTGGAAAGCAAGACCCGCATGGGTCGGCGCCAGTTCGCCCGCCCCATGGACAAGCAAAGCACCGGCCAGTACATGGTGGTCAACTTCAAGCTCGATGGCAGCAAGCTGACCGCCCTGCAGGGTCGCTTCAAGCTGAACGAGGAAATCTTCCGCATCCAGATCGTGCGGGCCAGCGCTGTGGCGCCGGCTCCCGCGGCGGCGGTCACTGCGGACAAGTAGCCATGGCCTCCCTCAACAAAGTATTGCTCATCGGTCGCTGCACCCGTGATCCGGAGAAGCGCAGCACCCCCTCGGGACAGGTGGTGGTGGAACTCGGCCTGGCCGTGAACCGCCGCTTCAAGTCCAGTTCGGGCGAGGACCGGGAAGAGGTTTGCTTTGTGGATGTGACGGTGTGGGGCAAGACCGCGGAACTGTGCGCGGAGAGCCTGCGCAAGGGATCCCAGGTGTTTGTCGAGGGCCGACTCAAGCTGGATCAGTGGGAAAAAGACGGCCAGAAACGCAGCAAGATGGGCGTGGTGGCCGAGAACGTGCAGTTCCTGGACCGGCGTCGCGACGCCGAGTACGGCGATGCGCCGTCCGATGCCGCGCCGGGGCGCGGTGGCGCACGCCCTTCCGGGGCCGGGCGCAAGCCGTCCGCCGCGGATGATGTCCCGCCCAATGGATCGGACGACGACATTCCATTTTAAGAAGAGGCCGCGCACGGGCGCGGTGCAATCAGGTATCGAATACGAGGAGAAGAGAACGCGATGAAACCGAGATCACGTACGGAGGGCGACAAGCGCCGCCGCAACGACCGCGACGATGGAGATATGCCGCCCCTGCTCAAGAAGGGCGCCAAGTATCTCGAAGGCGTTTCGCAGATTGATTACAAGGACAGTGAGCTGCTGCGCAAGTTCATGACCGAGCGCGGCAAAATCACCCCGCGCCGCATCAGCGGGACCAGCGCAAAACAACAGCGCGAAATCAAGCAGGCTATCCGCCGCGCTCGCGTGATGGGGCTCCTGCCCTGATCGGGAGATACGACCATGGCCAAAGAAGTCATTTTGATGGAAGACGTGCCCGGACTGGGCTACACCGGCGACCTCGTCCGCGTGTCACCGGGCTATGCCCGCAACTATTTACTGCCCCGCAACCTGGCTGCTCCGGCCACGGATGCCACCCGCAAGCGGGTGGAGAAGCGCAAGATCGAGGCGGAAGCCCGCCGCATCAAGGATCGCGAAGCCGCGCTGGCCGTGGCGGAGCGCATCAAGGCCCTCACCCTGGCCCTCAAGGTCAAGGCGGGTAGCGAAGGCAAGCTGTTCGGTTCTGTAACCGCGCTGGACATCGTGGGGGCCCTCAAGACCCAGGGTGTGAGCGTGGAGAAGCAGCAGGTTATCATTGGCGAAGCCATCAAATCGGTGGGCGACCACAAGGTGACCGTCAAGCTGTTGCAGGACCTCAGCGCCGAACTCAAGGTCCAGGTCAGCCCGGAGTAGGATCATGGCCACGCCAGCGCCTTCCGGCTCCCCGGGGCGGGTGGATCGCGTGCCTCCTCACAGCGAGGAGGCGGAGCGAGGCGTGTTGGGCTCCATTCTGATGGATGCCGCGCGCGTGGTGGATCTGGCTATCGAGCGGCAAATACGCCCCGAATCCTTTTATATTCCCGCCCACCGGGTGCTGTACGAGAACATTCTCGACCTGCACGAAAAGGGCCGCCCGGTGGATCTGCTGACCATCGGGGACCGTCTCCGCGATGCCGGACAACTGGATCTGGTGGGGGGGCGTTCCATGCTGGAGGCGTTGATTGACGCCTGCCCGACCTCCGCCCACGCCGAATACTACATTGATATCGTCCGCCAGAAATTTCTGATGCGGAAGGTCATCGACTGTTCCCGCGATGCCATCGAGGCGTGCTACAAGGCGGAGGACGGAGCCGACCTGATTCTGGACCGGGCCGAGCAGAAACTTTTCGATATTTCGAACGACCAGCGCCGATCGGCGGTCTCATGGGGCGAGGCGGTTCGCGAAACCATGGTGCATATCGAGAAGATATTCGAGACCAAGTCCGGCCTGACCGGCCTGGCCACCGGCTTCAGCGATTTGGACAAGATCACCTCCGGCTTGCAGCCGTCGGATATGGTGATCATCGCCGCCCGTCCCTCCATGGGTAAAACCTCGCTGGCCATGAATGTGGCGGAGAATGTGGCCATGGGAGTGGGCCCTGATCACGCGCCCAAGCCGGTGGCGATTTTCAGCCTGGAAATGCCCCGGGAAAGCCTGGTCCGGCGCATGTTGTGCTCGCGGGCCGGCATCGGCGGTTCCGCCCTGCGCGGCGGCTATGTGTCGCGCGAAATGCACAACCGCCTGGTGACCGCGGCCAATGATCTGACCCTGGCTCCCATCTATGTGGATGATTCAGCCGGCCTGGAAGCGGTGGAATTGCGGGCGCGGGCGCGCCGCCTGAAGAAGAAATACGACATCCAGCTTATTGTGGTGGATTACCTCCAGATGCTGAATTATTCGGACCTGGCCCGGGAGGGTCGTCAGCGCGAGACCGCGGCCATATCCGGGTCCCTCAAGGCCATGGCCAAGGAGCTGCGGGTGCCCGTGCTGGTCCTGAGCCAGCTCAGCCGTGCTCCTGAAACGCGCGACGCCAAATCGGCGGTGCCCAAACTGTCCGACCTGCGCGACTCCGGTTCCATCGAACAGGATGCAGATGTGGTGATGTTGCTGCGCCGACCGTGCCGCTACAAGGACGACCCGGAGTTCAACGACAAGTCGCTTGCTATTGTGGACATCGCCAAGCATCGTAACGGCCCGACGGGTGAGGTGCGCTTGAATTTTATGGACGAAACAACCCGGTTTGAAAACCGCCGCGAGGGCGTGGATACGCCGGGCATCCATCCCAGCCAGGGAGAGGTATGAGGATGCCCCGGCTCTATTCGTGCATTTTGTGGCTGCTGCTGGTCCACGCCGTGGGGGCCGCCCCCGTGGTCGACATCAAGGTGCGCCGCGATGGCGGTGGTCTGGTCGAGGATTCGGCCGTGCTGGGCTTCGTGAGCCTGCGCAAGGGCGATGAACTCAATCGCAATGCCCTGTCCCGCGATGTGCGCGCGCTGGAGGAGTCCGGGCGTTTTGCCTTTGTATCCACCGAAGTGGCGGAGGGGCCGGGCGGGCTGGTGGTGACGTACGTGGTCAAGGGCAAGCCGCTCATTCGCTCCCTGCGGGTGGATGGCGCGGATGAGATCAGCAACCGCAAGGTGCGTGATTTGATGGAAATCGGCGCGGGCGATCCGGTGGACGATGCCGTGCTGGCCTTCAAGGCGCTCAAGGTCCGCGAGTATTACCAGAAGCAGTATTATCCCTATACCGAGTTGGAATGGGTCATCGACGAGGATGCGGCCAGCGGTACGGCGGATGTGGCGATCACGGTGAAGGAAGGCCGCCGGGCCAGCGTGCGCGAAATTGAATTTATCGGTGGCGAGGCGCTGGAGCCCAAGGCCCTGCGCAAGGCCATGAAGCAGAAGCGCTGGAACATCTTCTCCTGGATCACCAGCCACGGCACGTACAAGCCGGACGAACTGGACAACGACCGCGAGGTGATTCGTCGTCGCTACATGGACGCCGGCTACCTGGACGCCCGGGTCGGGGAACCGAAGATTGTTCCGTTGGACGCCAAGAAGGTGCGGGTGGAAATTCCAGTGGAGCAGGGGCGTCAGTACCGCTTGGGCCGGGTCACCGTGGAGGGCCCCAAGGTGTTTCCGGTGACGGAGGTCAGCGGGGTGATCACCAGCCGACCCCAGGATGTGGCATCGCTGGCCGCGGTGGAACAGGCCCGCCAGGCGGTGCGCGATTTCTACGGCAGCCGGGGCTACATTGGCAACGAAGTGCAATACAAGCTGAACCCTGAGGGCCAGGAACCGGTGGTCAATCTCGATGTGGCCGTCAAGGAGGGTGACAAGGCGTACATCCGCGACATCCGCATTCGCGGCAATACACGGACCAAGGACAAGGTCATTCGGCGCGAGTTGACGGTGTTCCCGGGCGAAATCTACAACCAGGTCAAGGTCCGCAACAGCGAGCGCCGCCTGCGCAACCTGGGGTTCTTCGACTTTGTAAACGCCGTGCCCGAAGCCACGCCTGACCCGGAGAAGTACGATTTGGCCTTCGAGGTCAACGAGCAGCGGGTGGGGCAGTTCATGGTGGGCGCGGGATTTTCCAGCGTGGACGACCTGATCGGCTTCGCCGAACTTTCGCACGGCAATTTTGACGTGCTGGGCTGGCCGCCGGTCGGCGCTGGCCAGAAGCTGCGCCTGCGGGGCACCGTGGGCACCAAGCGCCAGGACATTGAATTCTCCTTTGTCGAGCCCTGGTTCCTGGACCGCAAGCTGTCGCTGGGCGTGGATTTGTTTGACCGCGACCGGCGCTTTTACAGCGATGAATACGAGCAGCGCAACACCGGTGGCGCCATCACCCTGGGCAAACCGCTGAGCGCCTTCAACCGCATCAATTTCATCTATGGATTGGAAAATATTGACGTCTACAACGTGGATACCAACGCCTCCGAGTTGATCCGGGCGGAGGAGGGTTCCTCCCTCAAGAGCTCCTTCACGGTGGAGTTGATCCGGGACACCCGGGACAGCTCGTTTGTGGCCACGCGGGGCATGCGCAGCAGTTTCTCCACCATGTACGCCGGCGGTCCGCTGGCGGGCGATGTGGATATCTACCAGTTGGAGGCGCAGTCCACCGCCTATTGGCCCATCTGGTTTGATCACGTGTTTAACCTGCGCGGGTGGGCCTCGGTGGTGGACAGCCACGGGTCGGAGGACCGCGTGCCCCTGTTTGACCGGCTGTTTCTGGGCGGCGCCCGCACCCTGCGCGGATTCAAATACCGCGAGGTGGGACCCAAGGATGAAAACGGCGAGCCCGTCGGCGGTCGGTCCGGCTGGTCGGCCACCGCGGAATACACCATTCCCATTGTGGATAAGTTCCGCTTCGCCACGGTTTACGACATCGGCAGGAT
>CAYTVN010000192.1:0-7076 GCA_964441655.1 uncultured Verrucomicrobiota bacterium
GCCTACCGAGACGCCGACGCAGGCCTCCGCCCCCTCCTCGAAAACTAGAAGCACGGGGGTCGAGTCTTGACATTTGACATTTCCAGGCGCCGGCCATTTTGTCAAATGTCAAGACTCGACCCCGAGCGTTCCGGTGGGTGTGCAATAAATGGAGGGGTGGGGCGTTGTTGGAGGGTGGTTCGAGGCGGAAACAGGTCGGAAGGAATGCTCACATGAAGATGTATGCGATAGTGCTGGGTGTGGTGGCGGCGATGGCGATGGGGACGGCGGCGTTTGCCGAGGACGGGCAGGGGGCGAAGCATCATAAGTTCAAGGAAGCTGACACCGATGGCGATCAGAAGCTCTCGCTGGCGGAATTCACCGCGGGCTTCGCCAGGGGTAATCCAGAGAAGCGCTTTGTCGCCGCGGATACGGATGGCGATGGATTCCTGACCCGCGAGGAGTTGAAGGCGGCGCATGGCAAGGGGAAGCAGTGCGCAGGCAAAGACAAGCCGGCGGAATGATGTCGGCCGGTAAAATGTCCAACGATTGGAAAAACGCTTGCCGCTGATTTCCAATCGTTGGACATTCCGGACATGTTGGCGACGCTGCGAGTCAAAAATCTTGCTCTCGTGGAAAATGTCCGGCTCGATTTCGAGTCCGGTCTCAATGTCATCACCGGCGAAACCGGCGCCGGCAAATCCATCCTGATCGGGGCCCTGCATCTGCTGCTGGGCGACCGCGCGGACAAGAAGTACATCCGGGCCGGGGCCGACGCCTGTGGGGCGGAAGCGCTGTTCAAGCTGGCGAAACCCAAGGCGATGAACGACCTGCTCGAATCGCTCGGCGTGGCCCCGTGCGAAGACGGCCAGCTCATCCTGCGCCGCATCGTCAAGGCCGCTGGCGGCGGCCAGAATCTGATCAACGATAGTCCGGTCACCCTGCAGGGTCTTAAACAAGTGGGGGAGTTGCTCGTGGATATGCACGGGCCCTACGATCACCAATCGCTCCTCAGCCCGGCCTTCCAGCTGGACGTGCTGGATGCCTATGGACACGTCGAGGCCGAGCGCTCCGCCTACCAGGATGCGTATCGCGCCTGGACCACCTTGCAGGACGAGCGCGCGGAATTGCAGGGCGATGACCGGGATGTGGCGGGACAGATCGAAATGCTCACGTTCCGGGTGAAGGAAATTGAGGATATCGCGCCCGTGGAGGGCGAAGATGAGCAGGTGGCCCAGGAGCACCTGACGGTGAGCCACGCCCAACGCATACTTGAATTGGGAGACGGCGCGCGCAAGGCCCTGCTGGAGGGCGAAGGTTCCGCCTTTGATCTGCTGGCCGCCGTGCAGCGCAACCTGGAGGAGCTGGCCCGCCTGCTGCCGGAGGCGGAGGAATGGAAAATAGAAACCCGCGCTCTGGCCGTCCAGCTGCAGAGTTTGAGCGAGGCCATGATCAGCACTCTGGACCGCGTGGAGGCCGATCCCGCGCGCCTGCAGTGGCTGGAGCAACGCCTGGCCGCCTATCAGAAATTGAAGCGCAAATACGGTTCGGTGCCCGACGTGCTGGCCGTACTGGCGGAAAACAAGGACCGCCTGAAAAAGCTGCAGACCCGCGGCGAGCGCCTGGCCGAGCTGGAGGGCCGTATCGCGTCGGCCCATGCCGCGGTGCTGAAGAAGGGTCGCGTGCTGTCCGCGAAGCGGCGGGCGGCGGGCGACAAGATGGCCCAGGCCGTGGTCGCGGAATTGCGCGAGCTGGGTTTTCCGCGCGGCGGATTTGCCGTGGAGCTTCAGGAGGGCGAGCCGCAGGCCAGCGGGCTGGACGCGGTATCGTTTGGATTTGCTCCCAATGTTGGGGAGCCCATGCGACCGCTGCGCGACATCGCATCCAGCGGCGAAATATCGCGTGTCATGCTGGCCACCAAGGCCGTGCTGGCTGGACACGATCACATCCCGGTGCTGGTCTTTGATGAAGTGGACGCCAACATCGGCGGTGAAATGGGGAACGCGGTGGGGCGTAAGCTGGCTCAACTGGGTAAAACCCACCAGGTCTTGTGCATCACCCATCTGCCCCAGGTCGCGGTGCATGGCAACCAGCATTATGCGGTGACCAAACGCGTGCGTGATGACCGTACCTTCACCGAGGTGGACACCCTGGATGGGGAAGCCCGCGTGGAGGAAATCGCGCGTATGCTGGGCGGCAAAGACCTGACCAAGGTGACCATGCAGCACGCGCGCGCGATGCTGAAGCAGTAGCGCGTCCGAGCGCCGCCTTCAGACCCCGAACAGCCGCTGGAAATTCTGTTCCACCTGTTGCGCCAGCTCGTCCGGTTGTTTCCCCAGGAGTTCGGCGGCGAACGTATACACGGCGGCCAGGTTGGCGGGATGATTTAGCGGATTTCCGGCGGTGTCGGCGAGGGCGAAGCGTTGGCGTTCCGCGGGCAGCAACTGGTCGGGCGCATCGGTTTCGATGAGCAGGCGGTCGGGCGGGACGTGGCGGAAGACGTCGCGTTGTTTGGCTTTTCGTTCGTGCGCGTAGTAGCCGGGCAGGGAGAAGTAGGCGCCCAGCGGAGCCAGCCGGTCGATCAGGTCGGCGGAGCCGCCGTAGCTGTGCAGGATGAAGCCGCAGGCTGGGCGCGGGAATTGCTCGAGCAACTCCACGAGTCGGCCCCACGCTTGCAGGCAATGGATGCTGACGGGCACGTTGCGGGTTGCGGCTTCATCCAGCTGAAAAACAAACACTTCTTCCTGATCCTCCCAGGGCAGATCCGCCTTCCAGCGGTCGAGTCCGATCTCGCCTACCACGGCGCCCGGCGTATCGAGGCGGTGCGCGAGTTGCTCGCGCCAATTGTCTTTCCGTTCAGGCACATACCACGGATGCAGGCCGAAGCTCGGGATGACGAGGCCGGGGAAGCGTTGAGCCAAATCCGCAACGAGCGGCCAGTCCTCGGCGCAGGATCCATTGACCACCATGCGGGTCACACCGACGGCGCGGGCTTCGGCGACCAGCGTGTCCTGTCGGCCGCCGAAGCGTTCGTCCTGCAGGTGATTATGGGCGTCGTACAGGTTCACGGCGCTACGAGGCGAGATGCTGGGTGGCAAAATTCTTAATCAGGCCCCACACCCGGGTCAGCGCATTGCGCCGGTTGGAGGAAAGGTGTTGTGCAATGCCGGCCTCCTTGAGGAAGGAGGGGTCGAGGGCCAGGATATCCGTCGGCGTGGCGTCGCTATAAAAATCACACAGCAGCCCGGCGATGGAATTCACCACCAGGGAATCGGCAGCACAGGGAAACCAGCAGCGCCCGTCGCGGAATTCCGGGCGAATCCACAGGTTGGACAGACAGCCCTCCAGCCGGTTTTCGTCGGTTTGAAATTCGGTCGCCAGGGCGGGCCGTTCGCGGGCCAAGTCCATCAGATATTCGAGGCGGGCGTGCGGGTCCGGCCACAGTTGAAGGTCGGCCAGCAGTTGATCGCGTCGTTGCAGGAGGGGATTCAATCAGCCTTCAATTCTTGTCGTCTTCGTCAGATGACTCGTCGGCCTCTTCTTCCTCTAAATCCTTCTCCTCGTCCAGTTCGTCTTCCTGGTAGGGACATTCCGAGGAGCGGATGGGACAGATGCCGTTGCTGTATTCCTGGTGGCAGACCGGGCACTGTTCGCCACCATCCTCGAAAGCGTCATCGTCATCACTGTGTCTGCGATTGCGGGGCATGGAATCCTCCCGGATATTGATGTGCCAGATTCCTACGAAAAACCTGCGCGGTCAGGCAAGTCTCCGTTGCGCAATACCAAGCTTGGAGCCGGGACGCCCTCGTCCCGCAGTTTGGCAGAACGGCGTGGGGGCACGCCGCCTCCACTGGATGGTATGCGCTGGTCCCGTGAAGCTTCAGGTGTCTTCGCCCAATTCGACGTTCCAATAGGCGAGATCGAGGAAATGACGCCACGAGTGATCCACCGTTTTGGTGAACTGGATGTCGAGGAAAGGCCGCCACCGCGGCTTTTTGGGCTTGCGGCGCAGGTGCATGCCGGCCTGGTCCGGCGTGCGGTTGGCCTTGATCCGGTTGCATTCAATGCAACTGCACACCACGTTAGTCCAGCTGGTGAGCCCGCCGTGCTGGCGCGGCACCACATGATCGATGTTCAGGTCCTTGCGGTCGAATTTCTTGTTGCAGTACTGGCAGGTGTTCTTGTCGCGCTCAAACACGTTCTGGCGCGTGAACTTCACTTCCTTGTTGGGCACGCGGTCGAAGAACAGGAGCAGGATGACGCGGGGCACGCGCAGGCGGATGCGGATGGTCTGCACCGTATCCTCCGCGGCCTGCCGGTCGGAAAAATCACACCACTCGCGGAAGGAGTAGGTTTGAAAGTCGTCGCCGTCTTGATAGACCACCTGGGCGTGGCCGGTGAAAAGCAGGGTCAGCGCACGCTCTGCCGAGCACACGTTTACCGCCTGCCATAGCCGGTTCAACACGAGGACCGGCCGCTCAAGAGTTACCTTCATGGCCGAATACCGCTGCAATTGCCGCGCAACGTAGCAAAGCGTCGCGCCTTCTGTCAAAGCAGCGAAATGTGAGAAGCAGGTCAGGGGTCGCGTGAATTCGATATCGGGGTTGGAATCGGAAGTCAGATTTCCGAATAGTGGACAGGATGAACAGGATATTCGGGATGGGGGCGACGGGTTTCGGTGGCTGATATTGAACATCCTGTGATCACGTCCAGAACCTTCCCCGGGAAGACGGTAGAGCAGACTCGATACCGATGCCGACCTCGATCCTGACTACGATGGCGAACCCGCACGTTCATTGACGCGCGCGTACGGAAGTTTATACTGGGTCAAATTGTCGCGCATTGTTCCCTATGAAATCCGCCTTTTTAGACAAGTTGATTGGCCGGCTGGACCGACTGGATGCGGGCAGCCTGCAATCGCAGTTTCTGCGGCTGGCCAGCGAGAAGGGCCTGCTGGAGACCATTTTCCACGCCATTCAGGAGGGGCTGGTCGTGCTGGATGCGGACGGATTGATCCGCTATGCGAATCGCGCCGCGGAAAAACTGTTGGGCTTTTCCGCCGAGTCGGCCGCCGGGCACGCCATCTCCCGCTACCTGCGGGAGATTGACTGGGACTTGGTGATGGAGCTGGACGCGGATGAGTGGTCCAAGCTGGTCAGCCGCGAAATCGAAATCACCTATCCCGAACATCGCTTCGTGGATTTCTACATCGTGCCCTTGACTGCGGTGGAGGCGGAGCAGAAGGGCGCGGTGGTGATCCTGCGCGATGTGACGCGCGAGCGCGAAAGCGAATCCCGCGCCCTGGAGTCGGAGCGCCTGCACGCCATCACCCTGCTGGCCGCGGGGGTGGCCCACGAGATCGGCAACCCGCTCAATTCATTGACCATTCATCTTCAATTAATGGAACGGGAGCTGCGCGAGGTGCCGGCGGAGCAGTCGTCCTCCATGAAGGAGCTGCTCGAGGTGGCCCAGCGCGAGGTGACCCGGCTGGACCAGATCATCAGCCAGTTCCTGCGCGCCTTGCGGCCCAGTCAGCCCGCGCTGGAGAAGTCGTCGCTGAAGGAGGTCCTGCAGCAGACGCTGGATTTCCTGAAGCACGAAATTCGCGACCGCGATGTGCTGGTGGAGGTGGAGGAGGCGGACGACGTACCGCCGGCTCTGCTGGACCGGAATCAGATCAAGCAGGCCTTTTTCAACATCATCCGCAACGCCATGCAGGCCATGGCCAATGGCGGCCTGCTCAAGATTTCCATTACCAGCAACGACCGCTTTGTCATCATCGCGTTCAAGGACACCGGACCCGGCATCCCGCCGGAGAACCTGGGCAGCCTGTTCGAGCCCTACTTCACCACCAAGGCCGAGGGAACGGGGCTGGGCCTGATGATTGTGCAGCGCATCATCCGCGACCACGGGGGCGAAATCGAGGTGCGCAGCGAGCCCAACAAGGGGACCACGTTCACCCTGTTCCTGCCCCGCGACGAGCGGCGCATCCGGCTGCTCAAGGCGAAAGGTGTGGCGGAGCCCTCATGAAAAAACCGGTCATTCTGATTGTGGACGATGAGAAGAACGCGCGTGAAGGCCTGGCCCGCGCCCTGCAGAAAAACTACGAGGTGCTGCTGGCTGACAACGGGCAGCGCGCGCTCGAGATGCTGGGCGAGAAGCCGGTGGACGTGCTGCTCAGCGATGTGCGCATGCCGGCCATGGATGGATTGACGCTGCTGCAACGCGCGCTGGCCCGCACGCCGCAGCCGTTGTGCATCATGCTCACCGCCTATGGCAGCATTGAGCTGGCCGTGGAGGCCATGCGGCGCGGGGCCTACGATTTTATGACCAAGCCCATCAACCTCGACCGGCTGGAGATGGTTTTGCAGCGAGCCCTGCGCACGCGCGACATCGAGGTGGAGAACCGCCAGTTGCACGAGCAACTGGATGTCCGCTACGGGCTGGAGGCGTTGATCGGCAATTCACCGGCGATGCACGAGGTCTATGAAACGGTGCGTCAGGTGGCGCCTGCCCGCACCACCGTGCTGGTGGAGGGGGAGAGCGGCACCGGCAAGGAGCTGGTGGCCCACGCCATTCACCGCCTGAGTCCACGCGCGCGCGGCCCGTATGTGGCGGTGCATTGCGCGGCCCTTTCGCCCACCCTGCTGGAGAGCGAATTGTTCGGCCACGAGAAGGGCTCCTTCACCGGGGCCACCGAGCGGCGGCGCGGGCGGTTTGAACTGGCGGACGGCGGCACGCTGTTTCTGGACGAAATCGGTGAAATCGAGCCCGCGACCCAGGTGAAGATTCTGCGCGTACTCGAGGAACGGAAGTTTGAGCGGGTGGGCGGACAGGAGACGGTGGAGGTGGATGTGCGTCTGATCACCGCCACCAACCGCGACCTGAAGAAGATGGTCGAGGAAGGAAAGTTCCGCGAGGACCTCTACTACCGGATCAAGGTGGTCGAGCTCGTGATGCCTTCGTTGCGCGAGCGCGGCCCCGAAGACCTCGAACGCCTCGCGCGCCACTTCATCGCGGCGAGCACGCGGCGCCACTCGCTGAAGGCCGAGCCCCGCCTGTCGCCCGCGGCGCTCGATCGCCTCAAGGCCTGGCAC
>CAYTVN010000193.1:0-7069 GCA_964441655.1 uncultured Verrucomicrobiota bacterium
CCACGCGGACTTCGGGCTGACGCCGAAACATTACTTTTCTATCGCCGCCCGCCTGGTCCCCAGCAACCAGATCGCCCTGCTGGTGGAGGCTTTCAAAAAGAGCGGCTCATCGCGCGTGCTGGCCATTGCTGGCGGCGGTCACAACAACAGCGAGTATTACCAGACCATGAAGGCCAACGCGGGTGATCACGTCCGCTTCCTCGGTCTGGTCTCCGATCAATCGTTGATGGACGAGTTGTATGCCAACGCCTTCGCCTATCTGCACGGTCCCTACCTGGGCGGGGTGAATTCCGCCCTGCTGCGCCCGCTGGGTGCGGGCTGTCCCGCCATCGCCTACAATTCCATCTTCAACCGGGAAGTCCTGGTCATGCCGGACGGGCAGTTGTGTGGCATCCCGTGGGAAAAAGAACAGGACATCATCGACGGTATTCACGCCCTCGAACAGGACCCGGCCCTGGCCGCGCGACTTTCCGCAGCCAGCGTGCGCCAGATCCGCTCGTCGTTCACGTGGGATCTGGTGGCCGACCAATATGAGATTTTCTACCGCGGTACCATCGAGAGCTGGCCGGTGGAAACCATCCGCTCCGCGGTGGCGGCACGCAAACGTGACTATGCCCAAGCAGCCTCGGGTTAGGCTGCCATCGGCTTCTCGTGGCCTTCGTTGACGAGGCCTGTGGTCTGTGTAAATATCGCCCTTTTCAAACGATTTAGCATGCTTGGCCACCCGTTCAAATCCAATTATTTTCTCGGGCATAAACTGCTGCTGGCGGCGGCAGATTTGCTGGCCCTGGCCGTTGCTTTCTACCTGTCGAATGCCTTGCGCAACTATTTTTTCGCGTGGCGGGGCGGCATCTATACGCCCACCGTCAATCATACGGTCTTTTTCATCGGACTGTGCGCGGCCATTTTCTTCTATTTTCGGCACAACTACCTCTACCGGCGACTGGCCTTCGCGGCCAGCCTGGAGCATCTGGAGATTTTGATCCGATCCTGGCTGGCCTTTGTGGCCCTGTTCATCACCATCAGCTTCTTTTTCAAGGTCCGCCTGTTCACCGAACATCGCATCACGGTCTTCCTCTTTATCGCCCTGGGCTTGTTCATGCTTTACCTGGGACGTTTCATCGTGGCTCCCGCTGTGGCACGCCACCTGATCCAGGCTGGGCTGTGGCCTAGTCGCACCCTGTTCATCGGACCGGCCGCCGAAGCTCACCGCCTCATCCAATTGCTGGGCGATCCCACCCAGGCCACCGGCAACCAGTTGGTGGCCTGCCTGGATCCCGAACAGAACCAGGTATCCTTCGGGGATGCCAGCGCCCCGCCCAGGCCCCTGGACCGTTCACTGTCCGAGCTGATTCGGGAACACCACATCAGCGAGGTGTTCATCCGGCTGGCGCACCCCGACCTGGATCACCTTTTACGCCTGTATCACGAACTTCTGCCCCTGGGCGTCCGCATGCGCTTCAGCCTTTCCCACTTCGGCGCCTTGCGGGACCGCGTGCCCGTGCTGCCCGAGGTGGAGCATGGCTATGTGTTTATCAACGCCAGCCCGCTGCGCCCGCTGGAGCAACAACTGAAGTACGGCCTGGATCGACTGGCCGGCGGACTGGGCCTGTTTGTGCTGTCCCCTTTATTCGCCCTGCTGGCCCTGTTGATCAAACTCGATTCGCGCGGCCCGGTGTTTTTTCGCCAGGACCGGGTCGGGCGCGGCGGTCGCATTTTCTCCGTCTTCAAATTCCGCACCATGGCGGAAAACACCGAAGCAGAACACAAGGAGGCCGTCCGCAAACTGGTGGAGGGCGATCACGCGTTTATCGAAGCGCATAGCGGACAGGCGGGGGTACTCAAAGTGACCAACGCCAGCAAGGTCACCCGTTTGGGCAGCTGGCTGCGTCGCACCAGCCTCGATGAACTGCCCCAGCTGATCAACGTGTGGAAGGGCGATATGTCCCTGGTGGGACCACGTCCCCTGCCCTGCTACGAAGTCGAGCTGTTCAAGCCCTGGCAGCATACCCGGCACGACATGAAGCCCGGCATCACCGGTTTCTGGCAGGTGTTCGGGCGCTCCGCGGTTTCCCACGTGGATACCATCCTGATGGACATTTTCTATATCATGAACTGGTCCATGGCCCTCGATTTGCGTATTTTAGCCCGGACCGTGCTGGTCGTGCTGACCAGCCGGGGTGGAAAATAATGAGCGAACCAACCATTTTTATTCATCCCCAGGCCCTGGTGGAAACAACCGATATCGGGCCGGGCACACGCGTATGGGCACACGCCCACATCATGCGCGGGGTCACCATCGGACCCCATTGCAATATCTGCGACGGCGTCTTTATCGAAAGCGGAACCGTCATCGGGCGCGGCGTGACCGTAAAGCCGATGGTCGCCCTGGGCGAAGGAGTCACCATCGAAGACGGGGTTTTTATCGGCCCCGGCGTGATGTTTACCAACGACCTGCGGCCCCGCTCCCCACGCCTGGCCCTGGCCTCCCCGCGCTACGCCAGCAAGGACAAATGGCTGCTGCCCACCCGCATCCGCACCGGGGCCACCCTGGGCGCCGGCGTCACGGTCTCCTGCGGCATCACGGTGGGAGCCTGGTCGTTCAGCGCAGCGGGCGCCGCCCTGCTGCAGTCGGTGCCCGACCACGCCTTGATGATCGGCAACCCGGCCCGCCAGATTGGTTTTGTATGCGCCTGTTCCGCCAACCTGTCGGTGCAGGATGGACAGGCCACATGCGCGGAATGCGGACGGGCCTACGTGTTGTCGGAAGGTCGCCTGAAACCGACCCGGCCCATCGAACTTTGGGAGAATGACTCACATGGCCATTGACCACGCTGCCCTGACCACCTGCATCGCCGATGCCCTGCGCGGCGTCCTGACCCAGCAGAGCAAACCCGTGCCCGCCGCCTTGGATGCCGGCACGGCGTTGTTCGGCACGAACGGATTGCTCGACTCCATGGGCCTGGTCACCTTGATCGTCGAGGTGGAACAAGCCCTGGCCGATCGCTTCAACATCACCATGACCCTGGCCGATGACCGCGCCATGTCCCAGCGCAGTTCGCCGTTCCGCAGCGTGGGCACGCTGGCCGATTACATTCTGCAAAACCTGGGGACCACTCATGCCGGCTGAACGTCCCATCGCCCTCATCACCGGGACGCGCAAGGGTATCGGCAAATACCTCGTCGAGCACATGCTGGGCCAGGGCTACCTTGTGGAGGGATGCAGTCGCGAACCCGCGGGGTGGACCCGGGAGGGCTATACCCACCACCTCGCCGACGTGGCGGACGAGAACCAGGTCAAAGCCATGCTGGCCGACATTCGCAAACGGCACGGCCGGCTTGATGTGTTGATCAACAACGCAGGCATCGCGTCCATGAACCACACCCTGTTGACGCCCACCAGCACGGTGCAACGTATCTGGAACACCAACTATCTGGGCTCGTTTATCCTGATCCGGGAAAGTGTCAAACTGATGCAGAAGCGCCGGTTTGGCCGGATCGTAAATCTGGGCTCCGTGGCGACTCCGCTGAAGCTGGAAGGCGAAGCCATTTACGCCACGTCCAAGGCGGCCCTCGTCAACTTGACCCAAATCCTGGCCTATGAACTCGCCGACTTCGGCATCACCGTGAACCTGGTGGGGCCGACTCCGATTGAGACGGATCTGATCCGCGGCGTACCCGGCGACAAAATGAAGGCCCTCATCAACCGGCTGGCCATCAAACGCCTTGGCCGCATGGAAGATGTCAGCAACGTCATCGACTTTTTCATCCGCCCGGAAAGCGAATTTGTCACCGGGCAGGTCATCTATCTCGGAGGCGTTTGATGGCAACCGGCTGGCTGGCGGAACGCCTGGCCTCCTTCGGTGCGCAACCGGCCCTGCAAGGCGGGGCGGAGATCATTTCCTACCAAGCGCTGGCCGATGCCGTCCACGGCTGGCAGGATCGGTACGCCGGGGAACCGGCCGGGCGCGTCATTGTGGTCCAAGGCGAAGCCAGCCCCGCCCTGCTGGCCCTGCTCATCGCCTTGCTGGACCGCGGCGACTTCGCGGTGCCGATGGCCCCGGTGGAGTCCGTGCGTGTCGCCACCTGTGCCGCCATCGCCCAAGCTTCCCGGATTGTTCACTTCGCCCGCGATGGCGGTTGGTCCGAGGAACCCGGCCCAGGGCGCGGACAACACCCCCTCTTTGTTCAGGCGCGACAAGCCGGCGCGGGCGGTCTGGTAATCTTTACCTCCGGCTCCACCGGTGAGCCCAAAGCCAGCCTGCACCAGGCCGATCGTTTTCTCGAAAAATACCGACGCCAACGCCCCGCCCTCCGGACCATCATGGCGCCACCCGTGGACCATATGGCTGGGCTGGACACCTTGTTCTACACCCTGACCAGCGGCGGGCTGCTGATCCTGCCCGCCAACCGAACCCCCGCGGGCATTGCGGAAGCCATCGCCTTGCACAAAGTCGAACTGCTGCCCGCCACCCCGACGTTCCTGCGCCTGCTGCTGATGGAAACCACCGACCTCTCCAGCCTGCGGATGATCACCTACGGCTCGGAAGTGATGCCCGCCACCACCCTGGCCGCCTTGCGCGCGAGGCTGCCCGCCTGCCGCCTGCTCCAGAAATACGGCACCACGGAATTCGGATCGCCCCGCACCCGCTCGAGGGAGGATGGCTCCCTGTGGTTCCGCATTGATCAGGATGATTTCGCCATACGCGTGGTGGACGGCCGCCTGTGGGTGCGCACGGCCCAGTCCATGCTGGGCTATTTGAATGCCCCGCCCCCGGTGGAACAAGATGGCTGGACCTGCACCGGTGACCGGGTGGAAGTGGACGGCGACTATATCCGCGTGCTGGGCCGCGACAGCGATCTCATCAATGTGGGCGGGCACAAAGTCTATCCGGCCGAGGTGGAAAACGTGCTGCTGGGCCTGCCCAATATCGGCGACGCCGTGGTCACGGGCGAGGCCCATCCGCTGATGGGCCAGGTGGTGAGTGCGCGGCTCCTGTTGCGGGAACCGGAAGAGGCGGGTACCTTGCGTCATCGCATTCGGGCCGCGTGTGCCCAGCAATTGCCCGCCTATGCGGTACCCGTCCACATCCGGACGGTGGATGAGACCTTATGGAATCACCGCTTCAAGAAAAGCCGTATCGCCGGATCCTGAACCCGCTGCTGGTGGCGGCCAGCGCGGTCGTCATTTTCCAGATGTATCACGGGTGGGGCAATACCACCGAGGTGGCGAGCTATGGTCACTCCGCCCTGCATTGGATGACCAGCTTGTGGAGCAGCGCCCGCATCTACGGCGGTACAACACTGTCCTTCGGCTGGCTGGTGCCGGTGCTCACCCTGCTCCTCATCTGGCATGATCGCGCGGCCTTGCGCGCCCTTCCGGTCCGGGCATCCGTCTGGGGCCTGGCCCTGGTGGTGCTGGCGCTGTTCCTGCATTGGATGGGTCTGCGAGCCCAGCAAACCCGGCTCTCCCTGCTGGCCCTGGTGCTGCTGATCGAAGCCATTCCCTTCTACCTCTACGGCTGGCTCATCGCGAAACGTCTGGTCTATCCCATCGGCCTGCTGGCCTTCTGTGTGCCGCTGAATTTTCTCGATGTACTCACCTTCCCGCTCATGCGATTCGCCGCCACCCTGGCCAGTGGCCTGCTGATCGGCCTGGGCCTGGCCGTGTCGCGTCAGGGCTCCATGGTGTTGCCGCAGCCGGGGAATGAACCGCACAGTGAACTCATCCCGCTGGACGCCGCCGACGCCGCGGGTGGAATCGGCATGTTGCTCGTCCTGCTGCTGGCCGCCGCGTTCTGGCTGGGCTGGCAGCGGCGCGCCTGGAAACCACGCCTGATTCTGCTGGCGTCGGTTCCGCTCCTTCATGTACTGGCCAACACCCTGCGACTGATCATCCTCTTTGTGCTACAGGCCGCCGCCGGTCCGGCACTGGCCCAAACGGTCAACGGCAGTGCAGCCCGCTGGATGGTGGCCATCATCGCGGGCGCTTTCTTTCTGTTGCTCGACTACCTCATGCGATCCTGGAACAAAGAACGGTTATGGAAACTCCTGCAACCCGAGCCACCCTCCATCGGCTGATCCTGCTCGGCGTGGTGAGCGCGGCAGCCTATCTGACAGCGCATTACGCTGGCGTCCGCGTCAGCCCGCTGGCAGGGGTGAAGGAAACGCTGCCCGTGCAGGTCGGCGCGTGGACGGGCGTGGATCTGTTCTTCTGCCAGACCATGACGTGCCAATGGACCTATACCCGGACCGAACTGGGCACCAACACCCTGTGCCAACGGTGCCAGGGCACCCTGTCGCCCGGCAGTGCCGTGGAATGGTCCCTGCTGCCCGCAGACACCGCCGTGATCAAGAAACTGTATGAACAGCCGGGGCAGCCATCGCTGGTGGCCTCCATCGTACTGAGCGGGGCCGACCGGACCAGCATACACCGCCCACAAATCTGCCTGGTCGGCGGCGGCCAGGAAATCGTGGGCACCCACACCCGGCGCGTTCCGCTTCCAAACGGTCAATTCGCCACGGTCACGGTGTTGGACCTGCTGTGGCGCGGCCAGGCCACGGGCGGGCGCACCCTTTCCCGCGAACGTTATTTCGCCTATTGGTTTGTCGGACCCCATCACGAAACCGCCTCCCACTGGGTGCGCATGTTCTGGATGGGCATGGAGCGCATCCTGGGCGGGGTAACCCACCGATGGGCTTATCTGAGCATCTCCGGCCCGCGTGGGACCGCCGCGCCGGATTATCTGGATCAATTGGATGCGTTCCTGGCTGACTTCCATCCCCAGGTCGTGCTCCCCCGCGAAACCCAGTCGGCCCCGCGCTGAGGCAGATTCGGATTTCCGTCCGACCCGGCCTGACCTACACTGCGTCCATGTTGCGCCTGCTTCGATGGACGTTTTCCCTGCTGCTCCTTTCCGCCCTGACCGCGCGCGCGCTGGGCCCGCATGAGATCGTGTTGCTTGTAAATGCTGAGTCCCAGCGCAGCATGGAAGTGGCGAATCACTTTGCCCGCCTGCGCGGAATACCACCGGCCAATCTGATTTATGTAAGCCTTCCTGAACGCGCG
>CAYTVN010000194.1:0-7045 GCA_964441655.1 uncultured Verrucomicrobiota bacterium
CCACGCGGCGCTGGCGGTACAATTTGGCCAGTTTGGCGCCGTCATTGAAGGATTCGGAATGCGTGTTGAACAGGGCAAGGTCCAGGTCGGCATCCTTAAAAACCTGATCGAAGCCCAGGACCACCTCGGAAAAGTAGGGGGAGCCCAGCAATCCTTCAAAGGGCGTGGCCACGGCCACAAACCCCGAGCGGTTCATGTTCAGGTTCTGGGCCAGGGTGTTGATCTCGTACTTCAGGCGGGTGGCCGCCTCCAGAATGCGCTCGCGGGTGGCGGGCTTGACATTGTCTTTGCCGGCCAATACCCGCGATACGGTCATTTTGGTCACCCCGCATTCGCGGGCAATGTCTTCCATGGTCGTATTCATGACGTGGATGCTGGATGTGCGGTCGTCAGGGCGCTGGCGGTATGGGCCAATAATAATCCGACCCGCCACCCTTCCAGTAGACTTCCATCGATGCGATGTCAACCCAGCTGGCATGACCATCGGGGTAGGCGGCGCTCATTCCGCTGGGCGAGCCAGCGACGCCCGGCTCGTTGTGTGCGATGCTGGTCCCGTCGGCGCGTTTAACGGACAGGCAGCCCCACAGGGCGACGCCCGCCGGCACCTCTTCCAGCGTGGTCAGGTTTGGTTTGCTGCCCCCGTAGGTGCCCAGGAAGGACGCGTTAAAATTGAAGTACTGGTACGTGATGTAATGCGTGTCGTACAGCGGGGTGGCGGGACTGCGCACGCGTTGCAGGGGGCCCGGACAGAACATGATCTTGTCGCGCGGGCTGGTCAGGAACGGCCCGAGGACCTCGGTTACATTTTTAAATTCATGGGGGAATCCATAGTCACGCGTAGCGGTGGGGAAGTTGCCCCGGTTGTTGGAGGCATAATTTACGCAGGCGATTTGAATCTGCCGCAGATTGCTCAAACACTTGGTTTGCAGGGCGCGCTGTCTGGCCCTGGTTAATGAGGGAAACAGGAGGGCGGCCAGGATGCCGATGATGGCGATGACAACCAACAACTCGATCAACGTGAACCCGCGCCCTGCGCATCGACCCGTAACCCGCGGTAGTTTCGCCCGGACAGGTGCGGCCTTTTCACGCTCCTGGATGCAGAGAGGATTCACGTGTCACCCATACGGGGATAGATACCCTGATGATGGCGCATAGGCAAGGTGGCTAGCTGACCGGACGTATCCGGGTGCAGTGACGGCGTTGGCGGAAACCGATGAGCGCGGCAAGTCCTCCGCCCAGGATGGCCAGGGTGCCGGGCTCGGGGACGACCGAGATGCTGAAGTTGTCGATCCGTGTGTTGGAGCCACCGTCGTTGCCCCAGCGAAAGCCCACTTGTCCGGCGCCAAGAACCGGGCTCGTTGTGTCGGTAATCGAGGCGAAGGTTTTGATTTCCGTGCCGCCCTGCGTCCAGATGGAACCGGTGAACTGAACATTGCCGCCAACGTCCACGACCTCCAGTTTCAAGGTGTAGTAGGTGTCGGCGGCGAAACCTGAATTGTACGTCAACGTGCTTCCAATCTGGGTGCCTACGCCCGAGGTACCCGGATTGCCGTTGGAGTCGAAAACGCGAAAATCGGCGGCGCTATCCGTGAGGCGAAACAGGGCGGCATAGGCGGTGGTCGGCGTGGCGCTGGCTGCTGCCTTGATATAAAATCCAAACGAAGTGCCGGCCGGGCCGCCCTGCGG
The DNA here is from genome assembly GCA_964441655.1 of uncultured Verrucomicrobiota bacterium. GTDB lineage: Bacteria > Verrucomicrobiota > Kiritimatiellia > CAIVKH01 > CAIVKH01 > CAYTVN01. Next base: position 1,687 of record CAYTVN010000194.1, read on the forward strand.
GTTGGACTGAAGATAATCCGCCTGGATGGTGAACGCGGTGGTTCCGCCGAAGGTGTTGTAAGGCGAGTTGATCGTCGTTCCGCCCGACCCGCCCGATCCGCCCGAGGCAGCCGTATTGTAAATATCCGCGGTGGCAATTCCGGCCCCCGTGTTATTGAGCGTAAGATAGCCGCCCGCATCGCGTGATACGTAAACCCCATTATTTCGTTCGACGAAATTATTATCGTAACTGGCGTTATCGTCGAAGGTGATGATGTCGGCGTGTGACGCGCAGATGACAACGAGCGTGAGGACGGCGAGCACCGTTTGTTTCGGCAGGTATTTCATGACCGGACCTCTTATTGGATTAACCAATGCTCAATATGACGACGAGAGATGAATCAACCGTTCTTTGCTATCTGAAAATATAGGCGCACTGGGGGATTATGCAACCCAAATAGTTACCGGTAACCAATACTCAATGTTGGACCGAATCGGATGAATCCTCGTTGCGAAATTGCGCCTTTGTGTACAGGCGGTTTCTGCATCATAAGGCGTTTATGATATGCATGTTATAATGCCACGTTGGAGGGCGTATTCCGATCGCCTTCACCAAACCTGTAGGCGGAAAAAGCGGTTGGTCGTGTTGCCGATGGGAAGAACCATCCGCTGAAGGCGGTCCCCGGTGGCGGGCTGGTAGTCGGTGGTGACGAAGCCCACGACGCTGGCCTGCCAGGTTGAGGACATCAGATCTTCGCTGATTTGCGCTTCGGTTTGGAGCGTGTTGGCCTCCCCCCGATGCAGATACTCATACACGGTGTTGGTGCCTTCCACCCGCAATACCGCACCGCTGGAGGATGAGTTGTCGCGAGGATCGCTGCCCATCAGGAACTCAACAAGATTTACGCTGCCGTCGTTGTCGGGATTGGCCGTGGGTCCGCTGTCGGGAGCGTTTTCAAGTCCGACCCCGGAGAAGTGTGTGTAGCGCCAGTTGTCGTACGGGCGGTCCCGCAACAAGATCATCGCATTGGATTGTGCCCCCACCGTGTAGTCCGCATGGGCTAGTAGGTTCACCTGGATCGTGCGCGATCCTTCGGCCAGAAGGTTGGTCACCGGCTTCACTGACAGCTCCTTCGTATACTCACCGACTCCCATCACCACGTTGGTGGGGAGGGCCAGATAGTGCGTGCCGGATAGCGCCGTGCCATCCACCCGCAGTTGAAGTGTTATCGCCGTGCCGCTGTCCTCCTGTTCCCGCACGAACCTGAATCGTCCCGGCGAATTATCGGCCTCATCAGCATGCGGGTCCACCGCGACCACCTCGACTTCCCGCGCGCGGTCGACGCTACCCGTCGGCAGAAACCGGATGGCGTCGGCAATGACATATCCGGTGGCTCCATCGTTGCGCACTCGTACCCAGCCTTGCGTGCCCGCATCGAAGGTGAACGTGCCCAGCTCATACCAGAATCCACCGTTGGTGGTTTGATTGACGACCACGCTGTTGGTGCCGCCCAGGTGAACGATATCAATGGGCACCACGGTGGAACGGTTGGTATGTGCGGTCCAGCGGGCAAAGACCGTGTAGGCGCCGGAGGTACGAAGGTTGGGGGTGTACCGAACCGACAGGGTGCCTTTTGTCAACGGGTTGCCGTCGTGTATGTAGTCCGGCCCGTAGTAGCCGCTGGTGGTGGTGCTGACGGTCCAGGCGCCATTGAGCTGGACGTTGTTCGTCGCCTGGTTGTCCACAATCACTTCGTTGACGTCGGTAGACGAATCATCGCCGGGGATTTGTCCGCCCGCCACCAGGTGCGTGCGAAGCAGCGGGTAGGGCAGGGCCTGTACGGATTCACCGCGGTCGATGGCCAGAGCGGCGGCGGTGGCGGCGGATTGTGACAACACCATAAAAACAGGTTCCATGCGCATGGAGCAGAAGGCCACGTGGGAGGCCGAAATGGCCCAGGGCACCAGCAGGTTCTCCGCGGCACTCGCGGGTGGGATGATCGCGCGATACGAAATGGGCCAGGGGTTCGCGGTGGCGCCGAAGGTGCCGCTCTCCACCCGCGTGCCGCCGCTGCTGCCCGGGAATCGGAACGAGTAGTGCGCATCGATCGCGTAGTTGGCCAGCCCCACCGGATCCAACACCGGCGCGATGCCGTCGTGATGAGCCTGGGTCAGCACAAAGTCCGACACCATGCGGCGGGCTTCCCGCACGTACAACTCGTGCGGCCAGCCGTCTGTTTCGGGATATTCGTTGGTCGGAAGGCCGAGTTGGCTGACCTTGGTGATCAGGCTGGCGATATTGCTGCGGATGGTGCTGCTGAGGGCCAGATCGTTGGTGAGGGCGTGGTAACGGGCGTCCGTTTTGATGTACCACAACATGCCGAGTTGCCAGGCCACGTGGTCCTGGTACATCAGCTCACGGGTGGCGTAGTCGGCCTCACACCACGGAATCCAGCCCCCCGAACCGTCGGGCCAGCGGTTGCCGCCGATGTGGTCGGTGGAGCAGCCCGGGTCAAACATCTCGTGGTTATTGATGTCGTTGCCGACCTGCATGGAGGTGTTCCCTCCGCTGCGATGGTACCGATAAAGAATCTCAAATTTATTTGCATCGTAGGTGGCGGGCGCAAAGAGCGGACGCAGGTTCGCGGGATTGGTGGACTGCACGGTGTACATGCGGAAGTTGTAGGCCTGCACGTGTTGATCGGCCTGACCCACCGTCCCTTCGCTCTCGTTGACCAGGGTGGGGATGAGCCCGCTGTTGGTGACGCCCGACGTGTTATAGGGGTTGACGCCCGGCAGGGCCACCGAGGCGCGGCGACCGGCCAGCGACTCTCCGTAGTGCGCGGAGGATTCGCGGCCCCACGTGTACGGCACGCCGGCTTGCGCCATCAGGTCGCCTTCGTAGGTGCAGTCGATGAACATTTTGCCGCGGAACACGCTGCCATTTTCCATGTGGAGCGCGGTGATGCGGGCCCCGACCTTCTCCACGTGGTCCAACCGTTGTTCGTAGTAGACCGGGATGGGTGCGTCGCCCGTCTGGCCGGGCACCGGGTCGGCCACCAGGGCTTCAAACGTCGCCTCAGCCTTGGCGGGCTTGAAGAAACTTGTGCCGGTGACGGTGAAGAACTCGCGGGTGATTCCTCCGTGCTGGGAAAAATTCACGCCGTCGGTTTCCGTCAATCCGCCGCTGGTCATGCCGCCCAGATGCCGCCCAAACACCACCAGTACTACGGATTTTCCGTGGCGCGCTGCCTGCACCGCCGCCGCCACTCCGCCGGACGTGCCGCCGTAGACCACCACGTCAGCATCCCTGTCCACCACCGGGGCTGCGGGGGCGGCATAGTAGTATTTGAGGCCCGGATTGGGCGTGACCGCCGCCGCGTGAGTGGTCCGCGGGAAGGCCGACGCCATGGCTAGCACGCATACCAGAAAGGGTTTCAACATGTACGTATGCTGCTTTCCAGGAACGTCGGCCCCGAGCCTTCCACTTACGGCGACGTGACGCGATAGCTCCGCGCCGGGAAGGCGCTGCTATTCGTGTCCATGAAGAACGTGCTGGCTCCGGCGTCGTTCGTGAGCGGGTCGGTGAGGTCGGACCAGCCGGAACCATCGAGAAGATTCGTGTTTGCCTGCACCCGGTAGACCGCGCCGCTGGCCAAGGCAAAATCGAATCGAATCTGTCCGCTGGAGAGGGTCATCGAGGTATTGGTGGAACCCGTCGGTTCCGGACCGGAAGGCAGCACGGTCAGCGTAGTGGAGGTGTCATCGGCTGCCGCGCTGAGGTTGATCCCGCCTGCATAGGCATACGTTATCGTGTACGGCGAACCGAGTGTGTCCAGGGTGGCCGTGGGATATTCCACCGTGAAGCCGCCCGCTCCGCCGGAGACGGTCGCATTGCTGGTTACGCCGTTGATGGTTACTGCCACGACTTCGCCGTCTACGGGGTAGACGGGCCCTGCCGCACCTGACCAGACCGGTCAGTGTCACGCTGCTGGTTCCGTAAGGGATGGCCTGGCTCGGTGTAACGCCCGAGATCGTGGGCGTCGGCAGGTTGAGCGTCCGTTCAACCAGAAGGTTGTCGATGTAGATGGTTGCGGTGGCGATGCCGCGGAAGGCGATGCCCGTAATGTTTGTGCCTCCCATCGCGGTGACGAAGGCGCTGGCGGTGAGTCCGGTGGTGCTGCCCACCAGTGTGTTGTCCCGGTAGTAGTCGAGTCGAAATCCAGTGGCGAGCCGCGTGACCTCCAGCTTCATGGCGTACCCGGTGCCCAACACGGTGGCGGGTTCAGTGAAGGTGTTGTTAATCTGCGCGCCGTTCTCGGACAGGTTGAAACTGCTGGAGCGGTAGCGAAAGTCGGAGTTGAGTCCGGTTCCGGCGTCGTAAAGGTCCAGATTGGCGTAGGCGATGGAGGTGGGTTGCGGAAAACTGATGAATCCGAAGCTGAAGTTGTCTGCTCCGTTAAGGCTGCCGGCGAATCGGATGTCAAACGAGAGGCGAAGGGTTTCGTCCGTTGCGAGGTTGTTCAGGGCAAAGGCGGCGCCACCGTTGAACGCGCGATAGTATGTCTGGCCGCCGCCCGGCCAGCGCAAAACGTTTCCGCTGCCGAAGCCGGTGAAGTTCGTGATCGAAAGTGCGGTGCTCGGGGTGCCCTGGATGACGGTGTAGGTACCCACCCCCGCGGATTCGGTGTCCGTCACGGTGGACAGGTTGGTACCCACGGCCAGGGAGAAATTGTCCGAGGCCAGCGTGATGGCCCGGGCGTTGAGACTAAAGGCTAAAAGGGAGCCCAGAACCGCATTGAGCGTGAGTTTGGTGACCTGATGCATTTTCCATTTCTCCTTCTACGGTGCCCATGGCTTTCGCGCTCATCCCCGCCGAAGCCAATTGTTCAGGGCCGCACCCAGCACCTGTAGTTAAGATACCTATAAGCTAAGGCAAGGATATTGCAAGTAAAATTATTACCGGTAACATTTATGGTTGCTATAGCCTTTTTATACTGTACTCTGATTCACATAAACCGGCATGCAGCCATGCCATGACACGGAAGAGAAGGTGCCGAACCCATGAAGACCCTACGTTTGATCGCCGCTGTTTGTCTATGGTCTGGAGTGCATGTCCCTACGTATTTATTGGCTGATGACTCGGTGGAGGCTGGCAACTTTGCCCTTATGGTCATGGAAGGCGGAGCTACCACACAGAAGTACGACATAGCCCCAACTTCCGGTGAGGTGGAGGCGGTGCCTGGCGAAAATCCGGCGCTGCCCGGTTTGATGGTGAAGGTTCAGTCCGGGAAGGAGTCCTATCCAGGCGTTCATATCAAACCCAAGGGCGGCCCCTGGGATTTGTCCGCCTATGGCCATGTTCAAGCCCGTCTGGTGA
>CAYTVN010000195.1:0-6984 GCA_964441655.1 uncultured Verrucomicrobiota bacterium
TAACGCCCGCGGCTAAAGGCATCGAACAGCACATCGCCCGTGATTTCGCGGCGCTTGCTGACAAAGTTGGGCAGGAACAAATCCTGTTCGTGATTTCGCGCGCGCTGCAGCATCAACTCGTGCCCGGCCGGCGCCTTGAACGCGGCCAGCCGCTTGCGCACATCGGCCTCCTCCGTGCCCGGCGCATCCTTGCTCTTGTCGCGCTTCAGGTACTTGACCGGCTCGCTGCCCCCACCCTGGCGGGGCTCGTCCACGGTCACGATACGATAGCCTTCCGGGGCCACCCCTTTGTTCAGGAATTCTTCGGTCAAGCGCGTGTTGTCCGCATGCACCATGCGGAACTCCAGGAAGGCCGCGCTCTGGATGTTTTTGATGGCGCGCTCGCGATCCTCGGTCTTCAAGCCCGGAATTTCCACGATGATGCGGTTGCCCGGCTCGGTGTAGATCACCGGCTCGGAGACACCCATGGCATCCACCCGGTTACGAATCACCTCCAGCGCGCGCGATTGCGCATCACGCGCCGCATCGGCGTCCAGCTCGCTGGTGTCCACCTGCAACACAAAGCGGGTGCCGCCCTGCAGATCGAGGCCCAGTTTCACTTTTTCGCTGAGGGGATACACGATGGCCAGCGACCACGCGGTCAATCCCACCAAAATGAGCCATTTCCAGACGTTTTTCTTTTCCATGTTACACCTGACTGAAGTTAGCGACTCGCGTTCGACGGTTCCTGATCAACATCGGCGGGCAATTCGCCCTTGCCCAGCACCTGGGTGACCGCACCCCGGACTACTTCCACCTTGGTCTTGTCCGCCACCTTGATCACATAGGTTTTCTCTTTGACGTTGGTGACTACGCCGATCAGGCCCCCGGCAAACAACACCCGGTCCCCCGTCTTGATGGCCTCCAGCAGTTGCAGGCGCTCCTTCTCGCGCCGCCGCTGGGGGCGGATGAGCATGAAGTAGAACAGCGCGATCATGATGGCCATAAACCCTAAGCTGAAGAAGGGTGACTGCACGGGCTGACCTGGGCCGCCCGCAGGCTGGCCCATGGCAAGGAATAGGAAGGTGTTCAGCATATGGGGACTCCTGTGGCCGCCTAGAGGACAGCCGATGTTGACTCAAGCGCGCGATACTCCGCCCGGATTTCTTCAAACCGGCCGTTTTCAATCGCCTCGCGTATTTCTTTCAGCAACTCCAAATAACAATACAAATTGTGAAGGGTCAGCAGCCGCACCCCGAGGATTTCGTTCACGTTCAGCAGATGCCGGATATATGCCCGCGTGAAATTCCGGCACGCATAGCACCTGCAACCTTCCTCGATCGGCTGCATATCCACCTTGTACGTCGCATTGCGAAGCGAGTAACGGCCGCGCCGGGTGACCGCGGTTCCATTGCGGGCCACCCGGGTGGGCAGCACGCAATCAAACATGTCCACCCCGCGGGCGATGGCCTCCACCATCTGGACCAGTCCGCCCACCCCCATCAGGTAGCGCGGCTTCTCCTCCGGCAGGCCCACCACACCCATCTCCACCCCCGGCAGGATGAGCTCGTCGGGTTCACCGACACTCACGCCGCCGATGGCATAACCGTCACACTGCAAGGCAACCAGCTCACGCGCACAGCGCTCCCGCAGATCCGGGAATACGCCGCCCTGGACAATTCCGAAATACAACTGTCCAGGCGCACGTGCCTGCTGAACACACAAGGCCGCCCATGCTAGGGTTCGCTCCACAGCCTGACAAGCGTATTCACGGGTGCAGGGATAAGGCGGACATTCGTCGAACAACATGGCGATATCCGAGCCCAGAATGCGCTGGATGGCCATGGCTTCCCGGGGGCCCAGGAAATGCTTGGTCCCGTCGGTCGGCGAACGGAACTCCACCCCTTCCGGCGTCATCTTGCGCAAACGGGTCAGGCTGAAGACCTGGAAGCCGCCGCTGTCGGTCAAGATGGCCTTGTCCCAGCCCATGAAACGATGCAGTCCGCCCACCGCCTCCATGACCTCCATGCCCGGCCGATCGTTCAAATGGTAGGTATTTCCCAGCAAAATGCGGCAATCCAGTTCGTGCAATTCCAGCGGCGACACCGCCTTGACCGAGCCCTGGGTGCCCACAGGCATAAAGACCGGCGTTTCCACCGGGCCGTGGGCCGTCCACAGACGACCCCGCCGGGCGGCCGATCCGGGAGAACGGGCCAGCACTTCGAAGTGGCCGGGGGGATGAATGGGGGCGGCGTTAGATTCGGTCATGGCATGGGCTCCTGAACAGAAAGCGCCGCGTCCAGGTCAGGCACCGCGGCAATTAATTGACGGGTATAGGGATGTTGCGGCTGATCCAGCACGACGGCGGTGGGCCCCTCCTCCACCACGCAGCCACGATGCATGACATAAACTCGGTCACAGCAATAGCGCACCACCGCTAGATCATGCGCAATAAGCAACAGTGCCAACCCGCGCTGGCGCTGCAAATCCGACAACAAATTGAGGATCTGAACCTGAACGGAAACATCCAGCGCGGACACCGGTTCGTCCGCCACCAACACCTTCGGTTCCACGGCCAGGGCCCGGGCCAGGGCGATGCGCTGCCGCTGACCGCCGCTGAAGGCGTGCGGATAGCGGGCCGCGGAACCCGGGTCCAAGCCAACCTGTTGCAACAGATCAGCCACCCGGGCCGCGCGCTGGCCGGGGGGAACGATACGGTGCACCGCCAGTACTTCCGCCAGAGCATCACCTACGGTCACGCGCGGATTCAACGAACCATAGGGATCCTGGAACACCAACTGCACCTGTCGGCACAGGGCGGCCCTGTCCGCGCGTGCGGCGCTGTAGGGATCCAGCCCCGCCACCTGCACGCGACCGGATTCCGGCGGTTGCAGGCCCATGATCACCCGCGCCAGCGTCGTCTTGCCGGAACCGCTTTCGCCTACCAGCCCGACGCGCTCCCCCGCCGCGAGATGGAACGATACCGATTGCAGGGCGTCCACGGTCCCCGAGGCGGACCTGAAGCTTACCCGGATTTGATCAACATCAATCATATTCACGGCAGGGATTTCCAGAAGTGACAGCGGACCTCGTGCCCGGCTCCCGCCTGTTCCCACCCCGGATCTTCGGACGCGCACCGGGCCTGCGCGTGTGCACACCGGGGATGGAACAGGCAGCCCGACGGCCAGTCCCGCGCCTGTGGCACCGTTCCGGGAATACCCTGCAACGCCGTGGCTTGTCCGCGCAACCGGGGTACCGCCCGCAGCAAGGCTTGGGTATACGGATGAGCGGGCCGACTCAACACTTCGCGAGTGATCCCCTGTTCGACGATGCGCCCGGCATACATCACATATAAACGCCGGGTGGCTTGGGCAACGAGGCCCAGATTGTGGGTGATCAGCAGAAGAGCCATGCCCATTTCGCGCTGCAACAAGCCGAGCAGCGCCATGATCTGAGCCTGCACGGTCACATCCAGCGCGGTCGTGGGTTCATCCGCAATCAACAGATCCGGCTGCCCGGCTAGTGCCATGGCCAGCACCGCCCGCTGCTGCATGCCACCGCTCAACTGATGGGGATAGGAGCGCCGCACGCGGGCCGGCACCGGTAATTCAACCAGGCCCAACAGGCGGTCCACTTCGCCATCCGTTGCCACCTCCGGTCGATGCAAGCGCAACACCTCCATCACCTGCGACCCGATGGATAAAACGGGGTTCAAAGCCGACGACGGATCCTGAAAAACGTACGCCATGCGGCGGCCCCGCCAGGCGCGCAATTCCGAATCCGTCAAGGTCCCCAGATTGCGCCCGTCAAAAAGTATGGCTCCACCGGCCACCCGGGCGGGCGGCTCCGGAATCAATCGCGCCAGGGAAAGAGCGGTCAGACTTTTACCGCAGCCACTCTCGCCCACCAGCCCCACCGACTCCCCGCGGGCGATATGCAGGCTAACGTCCTGCACCGCCGGCACCGGCCGGGCCAGAGAACCAAAATGAACCGCCAGATGTTGGACCTCGACCAAATATTCGGGAGCAGGCATGGGTGAAGAAGTTATGCCCTGCGGGGGCGCCTGTGACAAGCGCGGTGCATCAAACAAAAAGCCCCCCGCCTTGCGGCGGGGGGCTGGAAGTCACACCGGCCCGCGATCAGGTCGCGGCTTCGGTCTTCTTGGTTTTACGTGGTTTCTTGGCCGCCGGGGCTTCGCCCGCAGCGCCCTTGTCGTCTTCCGCCTTGGCAGCGCCGGGAGCTGGCTTGGCTTCCTTCTTCTTCGGCGCGACCGGCACGAAGTTGACCCACTCCAGCAGCACCATTTCCGAGCTGTCGCTCATGCGGGTGCCCAGCTTGATGATGCGGGTGTAGCCACCCGCGCGATCAGCAAAGGCCGGGGCCACCGTGGCGAAAAGATCCGTCACCGATTCCGGCTTGCGGAGAATGGACGTGGCGCGACGCCGCGCGTCCAGGGTATTGCGCTTGCCCAGGGTCACCATGCGCTCGGCCAGGCTGCGGGCCGCCTTGGCCTTGGGCAGCGTGGTGGTGATGCGCTTGGCCTTGATCAGGTTGCACACCAGGCTGGACAGCAGCGCCTCGCGATGCGCGGAGGTGCGGCCCAGCTTGATGGTTTTCTTACGATGTCTCATGACAAACCTCGTGTCGGATTAGAGCTTGCGAGCGGCATCGCCCGACGCGGCCGGCTTGAGCACGTCGGCTTCAAACGTCATGCCCAGGCTGAGACCCAGCTCGGTCAGCTTCTGCTTGATTTCGTTCAGGGACTTCTTGCCGAAGTTGCGGTACTTCAGCATTTCCGCTTCCGTCTTCTGGGCCAGCTCACCCACCGTGGTGATGTTGGCGTTGTTCAGACAGTTGGCGGCGCGCACGCTGAGCTCGATTTCATTTACGCTCATGGCGAGTTTCTTGCGCAGGTCTTCGCGCTCGGCATCCACCTGCTTCTCGTTCTCTTCGAACTCGACCAGATCGCGGTCGTAGCTGACGAACACATCCAGGTGATGGCGCAGAATGGCGGCGGACATGGTGAGGGCATCGTCCGGGGTGAGCCGTCCGTCGGTCCACACTTCGAGCACCAGTTTGTCGTAATCCGTGCGGCGGCCCACGCGGGTGTTTTCCACATGATACGCCACGCGGCGCACCGGGGAGAACAGCGAGTCAATGGGGATCAGCCCGATTTCCTGGTCGTCCTTCTTGTTCCAATCCGCCTGGCAATAGCCACGGCCGATGCGAATCTCCAGCTCGGCTTCGAACTTGCCGTCTTTGTCCAGGGTGCAGATGTGATGATCGGGATTCAACACCTCGAGGGTGCCGTCAGTCTGGATGTCCTTGGCGGTGACTTCACCCGGTCCCTTGACGCTGATTTTGACCCGGCGCGGTTCGCGCGCATAGGACTTCAGCAGGACCTTCTTCAGATTCAGAATGATGTCGGTGACATCCTCCACCACGCCCGGCAGCGAGCAAAACTCGTGCAGTGCGCCTTCGATGCGGATGGTTGAGATGGCGGCGCCTTCCAGCGAGGAAAGCAGAACGCGGCGCAGCGAGTTACCGATGGTACGACCGTAGCCGGCTTCAAACGGCTCGGCGATGAACTTGGCGTAGGTAGGCGTGGCGTCCGCCTCCTCCTTGGTGATGCGCTTCGGCATTTCGAAGCGCCCTAGGCGTCTTGGCATGTTACTCTCTCCCAGGACCGGTAGTTAGCCGGTCCGTATGGTGTTGCTTGCAGAAAATCTGGCGCTTACTTCGAGTACAACTCGACCACGAGCTGCTCGTTGACGATGGGCGCAATTTCGTCGCGCGACGGCACCCGCTGCACCGTGCCCTCAAAGGCCGCCTTGTTCAGGCTGAGCCAGGGGGAGATGCCGCGGCTTTCCGCCGTATCCATCCAGCGTCCCGCGTACTCGCGGCTCTGGGCGCGATCGCGCACCTTGACCACGTCGCCTTCCTTCAGGATCATGGAGGGAATATCCGCCTTGCGGCCATTCACTTCCACGTGACCGTGGGTGACAAACTGACGGGCCGCCTTGCGGGACGGCGCGAAACCGAAGCGGTAGGCCAGGTTGTCCAGGCGCAGCTCCAGCATCTGGAGCAGCTTCTCGCCCGTGACGCCGCGCTGGCGCAGGGCCCGCTCAAACATGAAATGAAATTGCTCTTCCTGCAGTCCGTACATGCGGCGGAGCTTCTGCTTCTCCCGCAGCTGCACACCGTAGTCCGAAAGCTTGGACCGGCGCATGCCATGCACGCCCGGCGCGGGATGGCCCTGCTCGATGGCGCACTTGGCCATGTAGCAGCGATCACCCTTCAAAAACAGTTTCTGCCCCTCGCGGCGGCAGACTCGACAGGAAGCACCCGTATAACGACCCATAAATCTAATCCTCTTCTCTCTTACACGCGACGACGCTTGGGCGCCCGGCAACCGTTGTGCGGCATGGGCGTTACATCTTTGATAGCGGAAATGGAAATGCCGGCGGACTGAATGGCGCGAATGGCGGATTCCCGTCCGGAACCCGGACCCTGCACGCGAATTTCAACTTCCTGCAAGCCGTGGCCCAGGGCCTGGCGGGCCGCATCCTGGGCGGCCATGGTGGCGGCAAATGCCGTGCTCTTGCGCGAACCCTTGAAACCACTGCGCCCGGACGTGCTCCAGGCAATGACCGCACCCTTCATGTCCGTGATGGACACCATGGTGTTGTTAAAGGTGGAATTCACGTGAACAATGCCGAACGGCACATGCTTGCCGCCCTTGATTTTCGCTTTCTTCGCGGGCTTGGCCTCCCCACCCTCGGCGGGGGCCGCACCTTCCGCGGCCACGGCTTCCACCGGGGCCGGCTTGGCTTCCTGATCCTGCTTCGCCTGTTTATCGTCGCTCATACATCAATCCTTCTTGTCCAATTATTTGGCGGCAGGAGCCGGGGCCTTGGTGGCGGAACGCGCTTCCTTGCCACGCACCGCGCCCACCGTCTTGCGCGGACCCTTGCGGGTGCGGGCATTGGTGCGGGTGCGCTGGCC
>CAYTVN010000196.1:0-6981 GCA_964441655.1 uncultured Verrucomicrobiota bacterium
AGTGGCGCGGAATCCGTTTCCCTCGCCTCCTTTGCCGGGGCAACCAATCTGCAAATCCGCTTTCACTACCAAGACAACGGTTCGTGGGGCTGGTGGTGGCAGGTGGATGACGTGTGCGTGAAGGGCGTCTTTTTGCCGGACAGCGGCGATCTCACGGTGAAGCCGCTCGCGGGGTTTTCCGTCAGCGGGTACGCGGGTGGACCCTTTCCGGCCGAGCGGGTGTATCGTCTCACCAATGCTTCCGTGTCGTCGCTGACGTGGAGCGCCACCCCGGATGTTGCGTGGGCGGAAGTGCTGCCCGCCTCGGGCACGCTGGCGGGACAGAGTCAGCTGGATGTGACGGTTCGGGTCAGCACCGCCGCCAGTTCCCAGCTGCCCGGTCTCTATACCGGATCGCTTGCATTCAGCAACCTCACCCAGACCCTCGCGCAAAGCCGGACCTTGCAGCTGGAGGTGCTGGAGCCGTTGCAGCTTTCGCCGATGACCGGCTACGCGGCCGCAGGTTTGGAGGGCGGCCCGTTTACGCCCGCCTCGGTGGTGTACGTGGTCAGCAATGCCGCGTCGCAAGCGATTGACTTTTCCGCGGCGATCACCTCGGCCTGGTTTAATCTGTCCTCCACCGGCGGTGTGCTGGCGGCGGGCGGCGCGACGACGCTGACCGGAACGTTGACCACGGCTGCGCTGGTTATTCCCGGCCTTTACGGTGACGAGCTCGTGGTCTCCAACCAGCTGACGGGGGTCTGGCAAACCCGCACCGCTGTCGTGACGGTCGTGGAAATCCGCGGCGATATTGCCGTGTACGATTCCGTCGCGCCAACCAACGATCTGCAGATTCCGTTTGGCACGGTGGCGCCTTACGCCGTGGCGACCCAGTTCGTGACGGTGGTGAACAGCGACCCGCCGGGCGGACGCGATCTCACGATTCAGAACATCTATCTCGGTTTTCTCACCGAGACGTTTGATGACGGATTCGCCCAGGGCTGGCGCGAGGATGTGCCCGCGGAGTGGACGGTTTCCGGCGGGCGCTACCTTGCCCAGGCGCCGGGCGCGAACTACCTGACCTCGGTGTATACGGATTCCGTGGCGCGCGCGGATGTTTCCATCGAGGCGCTGTGCAGCCGGGTGGGCGACACGGGCTACGCCCAGGGCCTGGCCTTGCGCGCCAGCGATGACTTCGATGCGGATGGCACGGGGCGGGCCTATCTGTTCGTCGTGGATGGCAGCAATACGTTTGCCGTGTTCTGGGTGGATGGCCTGGACACGGATGTGCTGCAGGGGTGGGCGCTCAGCACCGCCTTGCTCGCGGGCCAGACCAACCGGCTGGTCGCCAGCGCGGAAGGCACGACCCTGCGCTTTTTCATCAACAACACGCTGGTGTGGTCGGGCGACGACAGCCGGATCAGCGCCGGTCGCGTCGCGCTGGTGGGCTACGACGATGGCGCGAGCCAGCCCGCGTATGCCTTTGACGGCGTTCAGGTGCAGACGCCGCGCCGGCCTGTGGCGGGCGTGGGCCGGAAGCAGGTGTATTTCAACGGCCTGGCGCAGGAAAACAGCGAGCCCACGGGTCCCGCGCGGGCCAGTCATACGCCGGCCGAGGAGGATCCGGAGGGGCCGGTGGAGCCGCTCGCACCGGGCGCCGAGGCCGCGCCTTTCGCCATCACAAATCTGCCCGCGACGCCGGTCACGCTGACGCCCGGTTCCTCCTTCGGCTTCGAGGTGCGCTATGCGCCGACGGGGCTGGGCACAAATCGCAATGTGGTGACGTTGCACAGTGATGACAACGAGGAGCCGTTTGTTCTGGTGGAATTGAGCGGACGCGTAGCCCAGGGCGCCATCACGGGCCTGATCACCTCGGCTACTACGGGCGCGGGGCTGGGCGGTGCGCTGGTGACGGCGAACAACGGGATCACGAATTGGACGGCCACCAGCACGGGGGTCGGCGCCTATCGTCTGCCGGTGCTGGCCGGGACCTACGATGTGACCGCGCAGTTGGGTCACTACACCACCGGCTCGCTCAGCGGGGTCGTCGTCAGCGATCAGGCCGACACCGCGGCCAGCTTCGTCCTGACGGGCTCGGAACTCACCTACGCGCCCACCGGGATGTACGTCGTGTTGAACTACGGACAACAGCAGACGAATACCGTGTGGCTGACCAATTCGGGCCCGCTCGATCTCAGCGTGCAACTGGCGGCGCGCGTTGTGCAGGCGCAGGGCCCGGTCCAGATCCCGGTCTTCACGGGGTCTATTCCGGTTTCGGCGCAGGCAACTTCGCTTCGCCGGGACACCAACACGGCCAAGCGCGCCGAACAACAGGCGCCCGGCGTCGCCGCGCCCACGCGACGGTTGTGCTATGGCGTCGACTTGGGTGCCGGCACACTGGTGTCGTTTTATACCGATGCGCCCGAAACGCTGACCACCATCGGCAGCACGGGTGCGAATCTCATTCCGTGCGTGGACTTCCTGAATTACGACATCAGCCAGCTCTACGCGTTGGATATGGACGCCAACAATCTGGTGCGGATTTCCGTCGCCAGCGGCGCGGTCACCGTGGTGGGGCCGGCCACGCCAGCGGCGGGGCAGTCGTGGACGGGATTGGCCGCCGCGCCGGATGGAACGCTGTACGCTGCCTCCACGGATGGCGCCAATTCAAAACTCTACACGGTCCAGCCGAACACCGGGGCCGCCACCTTCGTCGGCAACATCACCGGCGCGGCGGGCATCATAGCGCTGGCGTGCGATGCGGCAGGGCAGTTGTACGGGCTGGATATCAGCGGCGACAACCTGGTGCTGGTGAGCGCCGCGACCGGCGCCGGCACGGTGATCGGGTCGGTCGGCTTTGACGCAAACTTTGCCCAGGGCATGGATTTTGATGAGGCGGACAACGTGCTGTATCTCGCGGCCTACAATGCCACCACCAGCCGGGGCGAACTGCGGACGGCGGATTTGAATACGGGCAACACAACCCTGATCGGCGTGTTTCAGGGTGGCGCGGAGTTGTGCATGGCGGTGGTGTCCGAACCGCAGCCCGAGTGGATTTCGTTCCCGACGCCCACCTCCGCCATTCCGGCCGCGACGTCCGCCAGCGCCCCGGTGTTTTTTGACACCACGCCGCTTGAGAACAGGCCCTCTACCAATCTGGGCGAAGTGGTGTTCTCCGGAAACTTCATCAACACGCCGCCCCGGCTGCCCGTGACCCTTGTGGTCGTGCCGGATGCGCTGGGCGTGCTGCCGTTTGATCCGGTAAGTTCGACCGGTCCCGCGGCGGGGCCGGTCGCGCCTTCCGCACACATCTTCACTTGCACCAACTGGAGTGGCGGCGCGATCGCGTGGACCGTCACCAACGACGCATCGTGGATCACGCTTTCCACCACCGGCGGCCTGCTGTCCGCGGGCTCGTCCGCCGCGGTGTCGGCCACTCTGAATGCAGGCGCGAACGTCCTGCCGCTCGGCGTGTATACCGCCCGTCTTCATTTTGTAAATGCCACCAGCGGCATGACACAGGAGCGGGAGGTGCGGCTGGCCATTCGCGATTATTTCACGGAGCTCTTCACCTTCGACAACGATCTGGCGTATCGCATGCTGACCTTCACGCCGCGGATGGGCGCTCCGTATTACACCGTTTGCTCCAGCAACGCGGTTGCCGCGTTTCCGACCGACCCCACCGGCGGTTCCGCGTTGACGCTGGGCGACGATGATTCGGTTGAGGTTTCGTTTACGGGAGGGCTTCAAGTTCCCGTCTACGGCGTGGAGCGCAATTCGCTTTTTGTGGGCAGCAACGGCTACATCACTTTTGGGTCCGGTGATGATGAGTATGTGGAAAGCCTGGAAAGCCATTTCGATTTACCGCGCCTGTCGCTGCTTTTTGATGACCTGGATCCGACGTCCGGCGGAACCATCACCTGGAAGCAACTCACGGATCGCGTGGCTGTGACGTGGGAGAATGTTCCGCAATACAGCCAGGGCGATCAGAACAGCTTCCAGCTCGAGCTGTTCAGCAATGGCGTGATTCGCCTGACCTGGCTGGGCCTGGGCTCTGTGGACGGGTTGGCCGGCTTGTCGCAGGGCCTGGGTACGCCGGCGGATTTTATGGCCAGCGACCTTTCCGCCTATGTCACGTGCGCCTTGCAGGACAGCGATGCAGACGGGATGGCGGATGTCTGGGAAACCGCAAACGGTTTGCTGGTGGGTGTGAACGATGCCACCAACAATCCGGACGGTGACGCGTGGTTGAATACGCAGGAGTTTGTGGCGGACACATCGCCCACCACGTCGAACGAGCCGTTGCGCGTGATGGTGCTGTTCGTCACCAACGGAGTGGGTGTTTCGGCGGGTCCTGCGACGACCAACAGCCGGCAATACGATTTGGAAGTCACCACGAACCTCCTGCAATCCGCCTGGTGGCCGGTGCAGTCCAACCTCACCGGCGCGGGGAATGGCGGGGTCCTCCTGCTGAACGCGACCAACACGGGTCCGGCGCAAGCCCTGCGCATCAAGGTGCATTTGCCCTGAGGCGTGGCGCAGACAAAAAAAACCGGCCCCAGCGGGCCGGTTTTTTCAATCAACCGCAAGAAGGGTTAATAGTAGTAGCGAATGGCGAACTGAATTTTGACGTCGGTGTCGTCGAGCTTCGCGTCATCGGCAAAAATTTCTTCGGTGGCGTAATCGAAGACTGCGGCGCCGGAAACCGCCACGTTCGGGGCGAGAAAGTACTTGAGACCCGCCTGCGCTTCCGCCACCAGTGCCACTTCGGATTTGCCGCCTTCGTAGTCACCCGACGACAGGGCCAGGGAGCCTTCGACGAAGGGCAGCCAGTCGTCGCTGCCGATCTCGAAGTTGTATTCCGCGAACGCGCCCGCGCCGTACACGGTGAGGTTGTCGTTATCGAAAAAGGTGGCCCGTGCGCCCGCCTGCGCATTATCGGCGAAGAAGTAGCCCCAGGACACATTGGCTTCCACCAGCGTCCCGTTGGCGGTGGTCGCGTCCAGCTGTCCGGCCAGGCGGGTTTCCATGGTGCCGGTCGTCAGGGTGACGGCGTGGGCCGAAAGGCTGACCAGTGTGGTCGCCATCAGGGTGAATAGAAGTTTCTTCATGGCATTCGATCTCCGTGGGTTGGGTGCAAATCTTCGTCAAACGCCGTCCCGCGTCAAGTCGGGGTTAGTCGGGGGGACGGTTCACGCAGATCGCGCTCCAGACAGGCGGTAAGGGCGCGGGCCACCGGGCCGGGCTTGCCGTCGCCCACCGGATGGCCTTCGAATTCCACCACCGAGGTAACGTCGGGGGTGGTGCCAAAAATAAAAATCTCGCGGGCCCGGCTGATGTCCACCCGGGATATGGCGCCCGGCCCCACGCTGCGCAGCAGGCCGCTTTCCACCAGCGGGCGGGCCAGTTCCAGCACGCGGAGCATGGTGGTGCCGGCCAGAATGCGTTCCGGTTTGGGCACGCGCAGATCGCCCTCGGCGGTCAGGATGCCGGCGTTTTCGGTGGCGCCTTCCGCCAGCGCACCCTGTTCGTCGAAGGCCAGGGTGAAGTCCACCCCCATGTCCACCGCCTCTTTTTTCATCAGGGCGTTGGGCAGGTAATTGCAGGCTTTGATGGTGGCGAAGAAGGATGGTTTGACCGGGATGCGACTGATGGCCGCGCGCGCCCCGCCTGGATGCAGCGCCATAAACGACGGCTTCAATTCGTGGGCCAGGATGTAGAGACCGGGGGTGGGGCAGTCGTACGGATTCACGCCCAGGCTGCCCGGCCCGCGGGAGAGCAGGATGCGGATCAAGCAGTTGGCCCGTCCGCCCGCCCGCACGGTTTGCCGCGTCAGGTCGGCCAGCACCTCGCGCGGCCACGGGCACTTCAGTCCGATGGCGGTGGCGGAATGGTTCAGGCGGGCCAGGTGCTCGTGCAGGAGATAAATCTGTCCATCCACGCACTTGACGGTTTCAAAGACGCCGTCGCCCCGGTGCACCAGGTGGTCGTCCACCGGCACTTGCATGAGCAGCGGTTCGGTCACAATGCCGCCATACAGGCTGGAAAACATCGCGTAGTAGCCGGCTTGGTGGGGCGCGCGGGCGCGCTGCATCCAGTCGGGCAGATCCGGGGAGGTGAAAATGGGAAGAGTGGACATGGTGTTTCTCGAAAGGATGAGATATGCCGGAAGCCTGATCGGGATGCAATGCCGGAACAGAGTTGCCAGCGGACGGAAAATCGGGGATTCGTGGAGGATGAATCCCACCGCCGCCCATGTCGCCCCTTTCGTGGCCTGGCTTGCCTTGATGCATTTCCTGGACCTGCCCCAACTCCCGCCCGCGTGGGCCTATGCCATTCGCTCGGTTCTTTGCCTGGGCGTATTTTTTGTCTGCCGGCCCTGGCGCTGGTACGGACGGCCCAGCGGGAAGGCCCTGCCACTCGCCGCGGTGGTGGGGGTGGGCGTGCTGGTGGCGTGGGTCGGGCTGGAGGGGCCGTGGATGGACGCGTTTCCCGCGGTGCGCGACGTCTATGTGAAGTGGGGCATCTTGCCGTTGGGCGAAGGACGTGAACCCCTTTCCAAAGTGCCCTTTGCGCCCGAAGTGTGCGGCTGGCCGCTGGCCATCGTGCGCCTGCTGGGTTCCGGCCTGGTCATCGGCATGATCGAGGAATTTTTCTGGCGCGGATTTTTGTACCGCTGGATGCTCGGCTTGGAATTCACCCAGGTGCCGCACGGAAAATTTGCCTGGGTGCCGTTTCTGGCCACCGCCGCCGTGTTTGCCGCGGAACACCAGGAATGGCTGGCCGGGTTGATCGCCGGCCTAGCGTACGGCTGGCTCTATGTGCGGACCCGCGACCTGTGGAGCGCCGTGTTCGCGCATGTGCTCACCAACCTGCTGCTCGGCGCCTATGTGCTGAAGTTCGGCCAGTACATGTATTGGTAGCCCGCCGCCGCCGTGTGGGCGGGCGCCCCCCCCCCCCCCCACGCCAAAAAACCCAACACACCCCACCCGCAAAAAAAAA
>CAYTVN010000197.1:0-6980 GCA_964441655.1 uncultured Verrucomicrobiota bacterium
CCCGGTGCAGGGGAGCCAGCGGCATGAGGGCAATGATGGTGCTGCAATTGGGATTGGCGATCAGACCCTGATGACCGTCCAACGCTTCCGGGTTGATCTCCGGAATGACCAGCGGAACCTTGGGGTCCATGCGGAAATCGTCGCCGTTGTCGATGACCACACAGCCCCGCTTGACCGCTTCCCAACCCAGGGTTTGAGAGGCGCCCTTGGCCCCCTCGGTGCCGGCAAAAAAGGCGAAATCCATTCCATCGAATGCTTCCGGTGAAGCGACCTTCACCTGCACCGGCTCGCCGTCAATCACCTCCACACGCTCGCTGCGCGCGAGGATGGTCAGCGATTTCATGGGGAAATTACGCTTCTTCAGCAGGCGCACCATCTCGGTACCGACGGCGCCTATGCCCACCACACAAACGTTGTACTGCTTCATACTGCTACTCCAATGGATGTCGGGTTTCTGTCGTCGAGCAGACGACCATCCTGAAACCTACGACTAGACCAACCCTGCCACCAGGTCACCCACCTCGGTGGTGCCCAGACCCATGCGACCAGCCGCCAGCGACTTGATCTTGCCGCTGTTCAATGCGGTGGTCAGGGCCTTATCCACCGCCTGGGCGGCCGCGGTTTCACCCAGATTGTCCAACATCATGCCCGCGGCGGCAATGGCGGCCAACGGATTGATCACATTTTTGCCCGTGTACTTGGGCGCGCTGCCCCCCATGGGCTCGAACATGGAGACACCTTCCGGATTCATGTTGCCACCGGCGGCGATGCCCAGCCCGCCCTGGATGATAGCGGCGAGGTCGGTGATGATGTCGCCGAACAGATTCTCGGTCACAATCACGTCGTACCACTCCGGCTGCTTCACAAACCACATCGTGCAGGCATCCACGTGGTTATAGTCCTGCTTGATGTCGGGGTACTGCTGGTCGCCCATTTCCTTGTGCGCGCGCACCCACAAATCGCCGGCGTGGGTCAGCACGTTGCACTTGTGGACCAGGGTCAGCATCTTCTTCTTGTTGCGTTTGCGGGTCAGCTCATAGGCGAACTTCACACAGCGGTCCACCACCGGTCGGCCGTACACCATGACCTGGGTGGCGATTTCCATGGGGGTGCCCTTCTGCACCACGCCACCCACGCCGGTGTAGATGCCGCCGGTGTTCTCGCGAACCACAACAAAATCCACATCCTTGGGTTCCTTGTCCTTCAGCGGACAGTCCTCGGTGCGGTACAGCTTGACCGGTCGCAGGTTGATGTACTGGTCCAGGGCGAAACGGGTCTTGAGCAGGATGCCGGTTTCCAGGATGCCGGGCTTCACGTCGGGGTGTCCGATGGCACCCAGGAACATGGCGTCGTGCTGGCGGAATTCCTCGATGGCGGAATCGGGCAGGGTCTCGCCGGTGCGCAGGTAGCGCTCGCCGCCAAAATCATACGGGGTGTAGTTCAGTTTGAAACCGAACTTGGCCTCGGCCACGCTCAAAATCTTGACCGCTTCCCGGGCCACTTCCGGGCCGGTTCCGTCGCCACCGATCAATGCCACACTGTAACTCTTTGCCATGTTCGTACTCCTTAAAAAAATCATCTCAATCATCAGCAGGCGCTGGATTCGCGGCCAACGCGTTGCCTAGCATAATCTTCAGGGTCCGATGCCCTTTGCTGGACTTCAAATACTGCTCACGTCGAACCGCATCCGCACGACATGAAGAGGCCGACGCCAAGCGTCGCCCACGGTGCGGGACTCACGAACCAGAACCTCGCACACTTTGGGCCTGCCACGAACCGTGCCGAGTCGGCGAGGTTCTGGTTCGTGGCGTCCCCAACGAGATTCGAACTCGTGTTACCAGGATGAAAACCTGGTGTCCTAGGCCTCTAGACGATGGGGACCCTTGAATGAGCCGGAAAAGATAGGGGGGCGGGGCGACTTCCGCAATCCCAAACCTGCGTAAATTCTCGATTGAATAGAAAGCCCGGTCCGTGCGTCTACAGGTTTAGCCCGCCGTTCTTGGATGCGCTTGAATGGGCGGACGGAAAGAGGTACAGATAGCGCAACCAGTGAGGAGAATGTCATGAAGCGTTTTGCCAGTCTGATGGTCGCCGCGGGAGCCGCGGCATTTGTCGTAGCCGGCAGCGGGTGTGCGATGTTCCGGGCTTCCACCACCACGGTGGATGTAAACCAGGAAATCCACATGAAGGAGAAGTTTGACTACTCCGATCTGCGCAAGATTACCGAGGAAGTGGCCACGGAAATTGACGGTTTCCTGGACCAGCATCAGCCCGCCCCCATTTTCGTGGTGGCCGGGGTGGAAAACCGGACCAGCGACTATGTCGACACCAAGAACCTGACCGACCGCATCCGCACCCTGATGTTCAAGTCCGGCAAGGCGCAGTTTGTGAATGAATCGCGCCGGGAGGACCTGCTCAAGGAACAGGGTTTCCAGGCCGCCAATGCGACGCCCGAGACCCAGGCCGCCATCGGCCGCCAGCTGGGCGCCAAGTACCTGTTGAGCGGATCGCTCGTGGAAATGAAGACCGTATCGCCCAAACAGGTGCGCATTTCGAAGCAGAAGTTGAATTACTACAAGCTGACCTTTGAGGTGACCGACCTCGAATCCGGCCTGCTGGCCTGGACCACCGAGAAGGAATTCGCGCGTCAGGCCAGTCAGCCCCTGATCGGCTGGTAACATGAAGCTGCGCCCGTCAGGCCGATTGATCGGCTGCGGGCTGGTGGTGGCCGCGCTGGCCCTCACGGCCAGCTGTGCCACCCAGGCACTGAATGCGGCCCGCAGTGAGTTCTATGCGGGCCGCTTCGAGGCCGCCAACCGCGCGCTGGATCGCTCCATACCTTCCACGGATCGGGTCCTTTTCCTGATGGAACGGGGCACCATCCGCCTGTTTCTGGGCGACTACACGAACAGCGCCAAAGATCTCATTACCGCGGCCGACGAAGCCGAGGCCCTGGCCACGTTCAGCGTGAGCCGGGGGAGCGCCTCCATGGTGGTGAACGACAATGTCCAGTCGTACCGAGGCTTTCCCTACGAACGCACCCTGCTCCATTCCTTCGCCGCCAAAAGCCATCTGGCCCGCGGCGATTGGGAAAGCTGCGCCGTGGAGTCTCGGCGCGCCATTGAGACCCTGACCCCGGAAGTTCGCGGCGATTATCCGGACTGCGCCTATGCACGCTATCTGGCCGGGTTCGGGCTTGAAATGATTGGCGATCCTTCGAATGCCTCCCTGCAATACCGGGAAGCCGGACGCCTGCTGGAGCATGTCGCGCTGGATGATAAATCGGGACGCCTGAGTGCGCGGACGGACAGCAATGCGACCGTGCGGGCGGACACCTCCGCGTGGCCCGCAGAACTGGTGTGCTTCATCATGACCGGCCAGGCGCCGCGCGGCGAACACGTGTGGAAAGATGACTTCAGCCTGGATGGCGCCGGCTATGCTGAAATCTATGCGGGTGACCGCCTGCTGGGGCGTTCCTATGCCCTGACCGATACCATGGATCTGGCCTTCACGACCGAACAAAAAGAAATGGCCAAGAAAATGGTCAAGACGGTGGCCCGGGTGGCCGCCAAGGAAAGCATCGCCTACCAGATTGAGCAGGATAACGAGTTGCTGGGCGCGCTGGTGCGGTTTGTGTTGATTGGTCTGCTGGAGCAACCCGACTTGCGGCGCTGGGAAACACTGCCCCGCTACTTTCAGGTGGCACGGGTACCCTGCCCTCCCGACCTGACCCGTTACACGGTGGTGTACCGTACGAGCAGCGGGGTGGAGCGTCGTCGCCAGGAAGTCACCGCGCCCCTGCAGCGCCGCGGGAATACCTTTACCTCCTTTTGTCGCGATGTTGAATCGCGGGAAAAAGGTTCGGGCTATTCCACCGGATCCGGCAACTTGCGATAAAGAGTGGCCAGGCTGATCTTCAATGCCTTGGCGGCCTGCTCCTTGTCCCCGCCAAAACTGGCCAGCACCTGGCCGAGGAACTCCCGCTCTTTCTGGCGGAGAAATCCTTTCAGCGATTTTCCGCGCACATCATCCGCGGATACGCCGACCGCAGGCAACGGCAGGGAGGAGACGCTGAGAATCTTGGCTGGGAACACGTCAGGCGAGATCACCCCGCCCTGGGCAAAGGTCAGGGCGTGCCGGATGGCATTTTCCAGTTCACGGACGTTGCCCGGCCAGGGATAGCGTTCCATCACCAGCTGAGCCTCCGGCGTCAGTTGCGGCAGCGGATGTATGTCGCGCAGTTCGCGCCGGATGAAGTGATTGATCATGGGGAGGATGTCCTCCCGGCGTTCGCGCAGGGGTGCCAGCTCGATGGGAATCACGCTCAGACGGTAATACAAATCCTCCCGGAAACGCTGTTGCTCGATCAGCTTGTCGAGCCGGTCATTGGTGGCCGCGATGACCCGCACATCCACCGACACCGACTCGTTACTGCCCACCTTGCGCACCTGGCGATCCTGTAGTACCCGCAGCAACTTGGCCTGGATGCCGGCGGGCATGGACCCGATTTCATCCAGGAAAATGGTTCCCCCGTGGGCCGCTTCGAACAGACCCTCTTTATTGGAGGTCGCCCCGGTAAACGCGCCTTTGACATGCCCGAACATCTCCGATTCCAGCAGCGGCTCCGGTAACGCGGCGCAATTGATGGGCAGGAAAAGACGGCCTTTGCGCGCACTGTTTGCGTGGATGGCCTTGGCCACAAGCTCCTTGCCGGTGCCGCTTTCACCCAGGATCAGCACCGTGGTGTCGGTGGAGGCCACCCGCCGGACCATGTCGCACACCTTACGCATGGCCGGGCTCTCGGCCACAATGTTTTCAAATCCATAGCGGGTATCGAGCTGCTTGCGCAGATCCTCGTTTTCATTGCGAATCCGGGTGTATTCCAACGACCGCTGCACCGTGATCAGCAATTCATCCACTTTGAAGGGCTTGGTGACGTAATCGAAGGCCCCGGCTTTCATGGCCTCCACCGCGGTTTCCACGGAGCCATAGGCGGTCAGCATGATCACTGCCATGCCCGGCCGTTCGCGATGGGCAATCTTGAGCAACTCCATGCCGTCCACCGGATCCATACGGATGTCGGTGATCATCAGATCAAAGTAATCCGAAAGCAGTACATCCTTCGCCTTGTCACCCCCACGGACCGGAACAGGATCGTGCCCCTCCGATTTCATCAGCGTGGTGAGCACGCTTAAGATGCTGGGCTCATCATCCACCAGTAGAATTCGCGCCATACCGCAAGACTCCAGAATTGAGTAACACCCCTGTTACCACTGCCTTGCAGCATAACGCACGCTGATCGAGTTGTTAACGCTTATTTTCTAAAATATAGGAAAATAGAAAAAGTCGCATGACGCAAGGTTCATGCGCAACTTGATCACTATGGAGTAACGGTGTCAGGCGGCGTGAATGGTTTCGGGCGGCCCCCGGACGGATCGCCCAGACATGGGTCGACTCATATTGGCCACATCTTCTGCCACCTGAATTAGCTCTTCCAGGCGGTCGTCGGAGAATTCGTTAACGGACAGGAATTTGGATATAATTCCGTCCAGTCGATCTGATTCGTTTACGATACATTCGTACAGCAAAGCCCGGTCAGCATCCGTGATCGAATTCGGCGCATTAGGTGCCATTACTTGGCGCTGCAGCTTGCCCAGAACTTGAGCGGAGCCCGAAATCGCGGCTACGGGATTGCGCACCTCATGGGCGAACTGGGTGGCCATGGTGGCAGCGGTGCGAAGCCGGGCCGCCTGTTGGACCCGGTGATGCATGTCCACCAGCGATGAAATATCACTGATGATCAGGATACGCAGAACACGCCCCGCTTCAGAATTCGGAATCTCCACCGGCGCCTCGCTGACATGGGCATAAAAGGTAGAGCCATCCGCCTTGCGAAATCGCCGGGCGGACAACAGTTGATCAGGGGAACTGTCCTGGGTCATGTTGGCCGTCCAGTTGGCCAGCGAACTGCCCTGGAATTCATCCGGTTTTCCGCCAAACAAGGCCAACGCCTGATCATTGGCAAAAAGCACATGGTGATCCTGATCCACCAGCATCATACCCGAAGGCAGGTTACGACACAGGATGGTGGCGGCATCGCGCAATTGATCGAGGTGTTGGCGGGCCAACTCCGGGCTGGTTGGCATGCGCCATCCGACGATCACGGCAATCAAGCCCAGTAATACAATCAGCGAGCCGGAAAACGTTGCCTGGGCATCCAAGGCCACCGCACCCAAGCCGACCAGAAACGCGCCTCCGATCCACCAGTCGATCTTGTTTTGGCGTATGGCCTTCATGCTTCACCGTACAACCGCTGGGTAAGCCGTCGTACGGAACTTCTATTAGCAAGAAGGATGCCAGTTCGGGGCTGGGTTGCCCCGGGGAGGGTCTAAACCCCCAATAAATGCTGCTTAACCTTTAAAATGCAGGCCTTTTCGCGATTCGCGAACCGGGTGTGTTCCTGCACGCCCCGCCTCAGAAATGCAAAGTCGAGTCCCGCAGGGGCGCCTAGATGACGTTTGAGCTGGATGGCGGAAACCGGATCCCGCCCACGCAGCTCATCCAGATGGGACTTCACATGGTGATAGGCATCCCGGAACGGCATGCCCTGGTTGACCAGTTCCAAAGCCCGGTCCGTGGCAAAAACATCAGGCGTGAAGCCTCGAATCAAGGCTTCCTTGCGGATGGCCATCCCATCCACCAGGCCCTTCATAATGCGCAGACAGGACCGGGTGGTGGCCATGCCCTCCAGGAAGGGCTCCTTGGCCTCCTGTAGGTCGCGGTTGTAACCGGTGGGCAGACCCTTCAGGAGAGCAAAGACCGCCTCAGAAGCGGCGGCCACCCGACTCGCTTTGGCCCGTACCAGCTCCAGGACATCCGGATTCTTTTTCTGGGGCATGATGCTGCTGCCGGTGCAATAGGCATCGGGCAGAATGAAATAGGCAAACTCCGGCATGGTGAACAGCATGAGATCCTGCGCG
>CAYTVN010000198.1:0-6973 GCA_964441655.1 uncultured Verrucomicrobiota bacterium
CTGCTGCAGACCCAGAAGCTCGAGAGCCTGGGCGTGCTGGCCGGCGGCATCGCCCACGACTTCAACAACCTGTTGCTGGTCATCCTCGGCAACGTCGATATGGCGAGCCTCAATGTGTCGCCCACCTCCCCCGCCCGGACCTATTTGAAGGAAGTGGACCACGCGGCCCGCCGCGCCGCCGACCTGTGCCGGCAAATGCTCGCCTACGCGGGCAAGGCGCATTTTCTGGTGCAGTCCCTTCTGCTGACCGATCTGGTGCGCGACATGGAGCATCTGCTCAAAGCCTCCGTCTCCAAGAAGGCCGAGCTGCACTATCAACTGGCGAATGCCATGCCCGCCGTGCATGCCGATGCCACCCAGCTGCGGCAGATCATCATGAACCTGGTCATCAATGCCTCCGAAGCGCTGGGGGATAAGGAGGGCCGGATTGTGGTGACCACCGGGACGCAGTTCTGCGACCACGCCTTCCTCGAGGGCAGCATCCTCGGACCCGGCCTCCCGGAGGGAAACTATGCCTACCTGGAAGTTTCCGACACCGGCAGCGGCATGTCGCCCGACACGATGGCCAAGGTGTTCGATCCTTTCTTCAGCACCAAATTCACCGGGCGCGGCCTGGGCCTGGCCACCGTGTATGGCATCACGCGCAGCCACCAGGGCGCCATCAAGCTGGACAGCACGATCGGCCAGGGCACCACCTTCCGGATACTGATTCCCACCATTCAGCAGGCAGCCCCCGCGGTGGACACGCCCGCGCCGGTGGCGAACGCAGCCTGGCGTGGACACGGCACCGTGCTGGTGGTCGAAGACGAAGAGGCCATACGCACTTTTACCCAGGCGGTGTTGGAGCGCCTGGGCTTCCGCGTCCTGCTGGCCGAAAACGGACGCCAGGCCGTGGATCTCTTTCGCGCCTACACCGCCCACCCGCCCGCCGCGGAGCAGGAGCGCATCGCATGCGTGTTGCTGGACATGACCATGCCCCACCTGAGCGGCGAAGAGACATTCCGCGCCCTCCGTGAGCTTCAGCGCGACCTGCGCATCATCATTACCAGCGGCTATAGCGAACAGGATGTAGTGCCCCGATTTGCGAAGGAACCCCACATCGGATTCCTGCTCAAGCCCTACCGTCCTGCCGACCTGCGCTCCGCCCTGCACGCAATATTGAATGCCCCCTGAAGGCTCGGGGGAGGTATCTGCGGGCGAAAAGTTCCAGTCGTTGGAACTTTCAAAAAGGCCGATTTCCAATCGTTGGAACTTTTGGCGCAGATTAAATTGTTCTGCGGCCGGTTAACTTTTGACGAGGTCGGTGGTGACATCCACCACCACGAGGCAGATGTCGTCGGCGACCGGCTCGCCGTCCGCAAATTCATGGATGCCCTTGATGATGGCGTCCAGGATTTGGGGCGTGCTCTGGTAGACGTGGGTGCGCAGGATCTTCTCGATGCGGGCCAGGCCGATTTCCTCCCCGCTGCGGTTGGCCGCCTCGTACACGCCGTCGGTGAAGAACAGGAAGGCGTCGCCCGGATTCAGCCGCACGGTGGCGCCGCCATATTCCTCGTGCGGGATCAGCCCCATGGCCGCGCCCTGGGGTTTGGGAATATCCAGCCGCGTGACCCGCCCGGTGGCACGGTGCAGATAGAACGGCGGCGGATGGCCGGCGAAGGCGTAGTTGGCCACCCGCGAGGTGGTGTCGGCCACGAAATAGGAGGCGGAGGCGAAGAACGGACTGGGCAGGGTTTTCAGCATGGCGCAAAAATTATTGTTCAGCTCGCGGAGGAAATGCGGGGCGTTGCGGCCACGCCGGGATAGTTCCGCAATCAGGGTACGCAGGATGGACACAATGAGCGCGCTGCGCGTGCCGTGGCCCATCACATCCGCCACCAGGATGCCGGCGCAATCGGGACCCACCTGCGTGATGTCAAAAAAGTCGCCGCCCATGGCCAGCGCGGGCAGATAGCGGTGATTGAACTCCAGGCGAAGCCGGCCTTCCACGTGCACCTCGGGGATCACCGGATAGGGCCGGCTCAGGAAGGCCTGCTGAAATTCCGTGGCCATCTCCAGGTCGCGGCGCAGCTCGAGCGACAGCGTGGAATCCTGGGCCTGCAGCTCCTGGCGCCACTTGTTCAACCAGCGGGTCAGTTCGCGCTGCACAATAGAGGTGCGCTCGGTAATGGAGGCGGCCCACGACTGCTGCATGGCCGGACGCAACTTCGCCTCTTCGCCATAGGCGGTGCGGAAAATCCAGATGCCCGCCTCGGTGGTTTCGCGCATGGGATCAAAAAGCTGGCGATGCCCGATGCGCAGGGCGAGCTGGTGAATGCCGGCGATCAGGGCGCCGCCCACCGCGAGCACGCCCAGCACAATGAGGAAATGGCTGGGGGCCATGCGCGGCTGCCGCACCGCACTCACCAGGGTCACCGGCTCGCGCCAGGCCAGCCCGCCGTCCACCGGGCGCACGCGGAATTGATAGCCGTTCATCCAGCCCTCGGTGGCCCCGGTGCGCAGGAACGGCGACAGCTGCTCGTTGGCCCGCGTGACCGCCGCCACCTCGCCCACCACGGGAAAGATCCCCTTGCCCACCAGGTACACCACATCATCCGCGCGATCGCTCAGCTTGATCCCGCCCAGCAGGGGCCGCAAATTAACTTCGGCCAGCACCAGGCCGTCCGCCACGTTGGTGTAGTTGGGCCGCATCACCCCCGCCACCAGATTCACCCGCCCGAAGGCATCCACCGGCTCCGCCGCCACCAGCCCGGCCGGCACCACCCGCCCCATTTTGTACCAGGGCTGATCAATCTGAAAAAAGCGGGACGGCTTTTCGGTGGCGGCCAGCAGGGTGCCCCGCATGTCGGTCAGCCGCATGTTCTCCACCTGCGGCGTCTGCTTGCACAGTCGCGCAAAGGCCACCGCGACGTCGTTGTCGAGCACGCCCCGGATCATCAGGTCGTCGCGCTCGGCCCGCGTCCAGGCGATTTCAATTTCGTCCGGACGATCATCCTGACTGTCGCGGCGCTGGTTGATGGTGACCAGGTTGGCCACCCCGGGTTGATTGGCCGCCGTCATCACCCGGATCGCCTCGGCGTGCAAAACCTGCTCCACGCGCAGCTGGGCCGCCGTGTCCAGTTGCTGGATGGAGCGGGTCTGGTCCTGCCCCAGCAGACGCGCCAGCAACACACACGCCACCACCAGAAAGAGCGCCGCGGGCAGCACCACAAAGATCAGCTGCCACTGATGAAATTTTGCTCGTAACGGGTCGGCCATGATGTTGAACAGCGGCGCGGGCGGATTCAGCGACGTGATGCGTCGTCAATCCCGCGTCATCTGCCGAAGCTGGTTTACACCATTAACCAAGGCAGCGACAAGGCTTTCCGTGTCAGCGGGTTGACTAAACCGGCTGGTGCTGACCCGCACGACGGCCCCCTGCCCCACCCGGCCCAGCGCCTGCAGTACATGCGAGACTTCGTGGGCGCCCGCCGCGCACGCGCTCCCGGACGAACAGCAGAAACCCTCCACATCCAGGCGGGCCAGCAGGGCCTCCGTCGCGACACCCGCGAATTGAAACAGCGTGGTGTTGGGCAAACGCGGCTGCCCGCGTCCGATCACCGCGCTCCCCGCGATATGTGAAATCACGGCCGCCTCCAAAGCATCGCGCGCCTCGCGCATACGCGCCGGAAGCTGAGCGCCCTCTGCCACCGCTGCCTCTGCCGCCACGCCGAAACCGGCCAGCGCGGCGACATTTTCCGTGCCCGCGCGCCAGCCAAATTCCTGCTCGCCGCCCGCCAGCAGCGGCTGCGCCTCGAGGTTACGCGGCACCACCAGCGCCCCCGCCCCCTTGGGTCCATGCAGCTTGTGCGCACACAGCGAAACAAAATCCGCGTCCGGCACCCGCCCCTTGCCCGCCACCTGCACCGCATCCGTATGGAACCACGCCCCCGCCTGCCGCGCCAGGTCCGCCACTTCATCCACCGGATAACTGACCCCGGTTTCGTTGTTGGCCGCCATGATGGAAACCAGTGCCGTATCCGAATCCAACACGCGCCGCAGCGAATCCATATCCAGCGCGCCCTCACCATCCACCGGGATCACGGTGAGCCGACCGCCCCGCGCGGCCCAGCGTCGCGCCGGCGCGAGCACGGACATATGCTCCACCGCGGACACCACGAGATGACGTCGCTCCGGGCGCGACATCCACGCCGCATGCAGGGCCAGATTATTGCTCTCCGTCCC
The DNA here is from genome assembly GCA_964441655.1 of uncultured Verrucomicrobiota bacterium. Classification (GTDB taxonomy): domain Bacteria; phylum Verrucomicrobiota; class Kiritimatiellia; order CAIVKH01; family CAIVKH01; genus CAYTVN01. The sequence goes on from CAYTVN010000198.1 coordinate 4,225, forward strand.
GCCCGAGGTGAAAACCACGCGAGCCGGATCCACGCCGGCCAGCGCCGCCACCTGATCGCGAGCGTGAGCAAGCGCACGCGAAGCAGGACGCGCAAAAGCGTAGGGGCTGGACGGATTTCCGTAGCATGCATCCAGGAACGGCGCCATCGCCTCACGTGCGGCCGGCAGCAATGCGGTGGTGGCATTGTTATCGAGATAAATCGGACTTGGATTCATTCAGGTGCTACGCTAGTTTTTTCGGCCAAGGAGACAAGCGCCATCCGGCGCCTTTATAAAGTTCAGCATGAACGCCCGCCCCCTGCGAATATTGGTCGCGGACAAGGAAGTCGAGGTGCGCTCTTCCATTGACCGCATCGCGCGCGGCCACGGTCACCTCTATGAAGGTGTGGTGGACGGCGCGGCCTGTCTCAACAAAATCGAGCAGAACGATTACGACATTCTTTTTCTGGATCTGTTTATTCCCGGCATGGACGGCGCCGAGATCCTCCAGCGCATCCGCGCAAAAACGCCGGTCACCTCGGTAATCCTGCTCTCCTCCCTCGACGACTCCGAAATTATCAACGGACTGCTGAGGAATGGCGCCCGGGCGTTTCTTATTAAACCCGTCAGCGAAGCCGTGCTCACCGACGTCATCACCCGCATCTCCGCCGGGACCATAAGTCAAGACCTGACCCCAGGCGTCTGAAACAACGCCTGACGCGCGGCAATCCCCTACCCGCACCGCTTGAGCCAAACCGATAAGATCGCGATATCGGAAGGATTTACACCCGAAATGCGCGCCGCCTGACCCAGCGTCTCCGGCCGAATGTGCGCCAGCTTCTCCTGGGACTCCCGCCGCAGCGCGGTTATGGCGAAATAGTCCAGGCTCACCGGGATGCGGATATGCTCCAATTGCGCCGCCTTTCCCGCCCGCTGTACGTCACGTTCAATATAGCCCTCGTATTTGACCGCCACATCCAACTGCTCCACCACGTCTGGGTGCAGATCCGTACGCGCCCCCGGCAACGAAGCATACGTCACCTCCGGACGCTTCAAACATTGATCCAACGCCGTCCCATCCACAAAGGTCTGCCGCAATCGTCGAATCTCCGCCTGCAACTCATCCATCTGTTGCTTTGTTTCTCCCAAAACGGCGCCACTCAATATTCCCAACTCTTTTGAGCGCAAATACATACGATACTTCGCGTTGTCTTGTCGCAAGAGTAATCGGTACTCGGCGCGCGAGGTAAACATCCGATACGGCTCTTCAGTTCCCTTGGTAACAAGGTCATCCACAAGCACGCCGATATACGCCTCGTCCCGGCCCAGCACCAGCTGTGGCCGCCCCAGCGCTTTCAGCGCTGCATTTGCCCCCGCGACGAACCCCTGCCCGCCCGCCTCTTCATATCCTGTTGTGCCGTTGATTTGACCGGCCAGAAAGAGCCCCTCCACCACCTTCGACTCCAGCGTGTGAAATAATTGAGTTGGATCCAGAAAGTCGTATTCAATGGCATAGCCAGGCTTCAAAAATACCGCCCGCTCCAGGCCAGGAATGGAATGAATCATCGCGTGCTGCACGTCTTCCGGCAGGCTATTCGAGGTGCCGTTCGGATAGATATCCACCATCGCCCTACCCTCGGGCTCAACAAAAACATGGTGCTGGGGCTGATCGCTGAATTTTACGATCTTGTCCTCTATAGAAGGACAATACCGGACGCCGGTCCCCTCAATCATGCCGCCGTACATGGCGCTGTTGCCCAGGTTCGAGCGGATAATGTCGTGCGTCTCCGCCGTCGTGTGCGTCAGCCAACACGACATTTGATCAGACCCCGGCACCCACGGACGCATCGCAGGCGTGAATTGTTCCACGTGGAACAGCTGCGGGAAATTTCCAAGTTCCAAGTTCCAAGTTCCAAGTTCTCCACAATCGGCAATTGGCAATTGGCAATTGGCAATTCCGCCTGCTTGTTCCCCGTGGAACATTCGCCAATCCGCCTGCGCGGCTTTCGACAAGAACGGCGGCGGATCGAATCCGGGCTGGAGTTCCATCCGATGGTAATCGAGGCTATCCTTGTGCAGCCTGGGCGGCGTGCCCGTTTTGAGTCGTCCCATGCGGAAGCCAAGTTTACGAATGGATTCACTCAGCGCATAGGCTGCTTTTTCGCCAATTCGTCCGCCTTCCCAGTTTACCTTTCCGACGTGGATTTTGCCGGATAAGAAGGTTCCTGTGGCCAAAACAACCGCTTTTCCCTCAAGCCGCGACCCATCGGCCAGGCCGATTCCGCGCAGCCGGCCGTTTTCGATCCATAGCTCGGCAACCTGCGCCTCCACGACGGTCAAATGCCTGGTTTGCTCAATAACCGCCTGAATTCGTGCCGGAAAGGCCTGTTTGTCGCACTGTAGACGATGGGCCTGAACCGCGGGTCCTTTGCGCGTATTGAGTGTTCGGTATTGAATTCCGCTGTAGTCAGCGTTGCGGGCCATTTCGCCGCCCAGCGCGTCCAACTCGACCACAATATGCGACTTTCCAATGCCGCCGATGGACGGATTACAGGAAAGCCGTCCGATGGCCGATCGATCCATGGTGACCAAAGCCGTTTCGGCGCCGATACGCGCCGAAGCCAGCGCGGCCTCGTAACCGGCATGTCCGGCACCAACGACGATGACATCAAAGTTTTTCATGTATGCCGAACACAATCACGTTGAGGCTGCAGCTGGACTTCTTATTTCCCGATACAGAATCGGGAGAAGATGCTGTCCAATAATTCCT
>CAYTVN010000199.1:0-6894 GCA_964441655.1 uncultured Verrucomicrobiota bacterium
TCACCCTGCTGACGTTCTTCTTCGGGGCATGCATCGGCAGCTTCCTGAACGTGTGCATCTATCGCATCCCGCGCGAGGAATCCATTGTGCACCCGCGCTCGCACTGTCCCGCCTGCAACCAGTTGATTGCGTGGTACGACAACCTGCCCGTGCTGAGTTATTTTCGTTTGCGCGGGCGGTGCCGTCACTGCGGCGTGCGCATCTCGCCCCGCTACGCCCTGGTGGAAATGCTCACCGCGGTGCTGTTCCTGGCGGTGTGGAATCAGTACGGGTGGGACCCGCGCACGCCGGTCTATCTGGTGATGGTGAGCGGCCTGCTGCTGGGCACCTTTGTGGATCTGGAGCACTACATCATTCCGGATCGCGTGTCGCTGGGCGGCATGGTCACCGGCGTGTTGTTCAGCGCGCTGGTGCCGGCGATGCACCAGCAAACCGGGGTGGGGCCTGCGGTGGCGGATTCGTTGATCGGGTTGGCCGCGGGCGCGGGCAGCCTTTTTCTGGTGGGTGAGCTGGGGCGCATGATGTTGAAGAAAGACGCGATGGGGTTTGGCGATGTGAAGTTGCTGGGCGGCATCGGGGCCTATCTGGGCTGGACCGGGGTGTTGTTTACGGTGCTGGTTTCCTCCCTGATCGGGTCCGTGGTCGGGCTTACCCTCATTCTGTGCGGCAAACGCGAGTGGCAGGGCCGTCTGCCCTACGGGCCGTTCCTGGCGGTGGGCGCGCTGGCCTGGATTTTCGGCGGACGTGAACTGTGGGCGGCCTACGTGGAATGGATCACGGGCGTCACTCCAAGCATCTGAAATCTGCCATCTGAAATTCTACCCTATGGACACACGCAACATCATCCTGGTCGGCTTCATGGGTTCGGGCAAGTCGTCCACTGGACGCTATATCGCTGAAAAGCTGGGACGTCCGTTTCTCGACATGGACACGGAGATCGAGCGGCGCGAGGGTCGCGGTATTCCGGATATTTTCGCCAAAGAGGGTGAGCCCTATTTCCGCGCGTTGGAGAGAGCGTTGGTGCAGGAACTCGCGACCCGCGAAAATATGGTCATCGCGCCGGGCGGCGGCATTGTGCTGAATCCGGACAACGTGCGCGATTTTGCGGCCAGCGGGCTGGTCATCAATTTGCGCGTGTCCCCCGATTGGGTGTTGAGGCGAGTCGGCCAGGACCCGAACCGCCCGCTTCTGCAGGGCGGCGATCCGCTGCAGCGCATCCGCGACCTGATGGACAAGCGCAAGGCCCTCTACGCCGCCGTGCCGTATCAACTCGAAACCGACGGGCTCACCCCCGAAGCGGTGGGCGAGCAGGTGCTGGACCTGTTCCGGGCAACGGCGTCAGCTCCCTGACGACAACTTGCCACCTGTAACTTGCAACTTGCAACCCAGCCCCCGCCCCGCCTACATTCGCCACCCTTATGAGCACGGAACAACAGCCTCTGCCCACCGAACCGAAGCCGGTTTTGCACAACCCACTCACCGACCCCGCCCTGGAGCGCGCCGAGGTCCCCGAGGTGTTGGATTTCATCAAGGAAAACGGCATGTCCATCCTGATCGGGGTGGGCCTGGCGGTGGCGCTCTTTGTGGGCTTTTCCGCCTTCCGCAATTTCCGCAAGACCCAGGAATCCTCCGCCTCCTCCATGTTGTTCAGCTCCCAGGCGGCGGAGCAGTTCCAGCAGGTGGTGGATCAGTATCCCAAGACCGCGGTGGCGCCGCTGGCCCAGTTGACCCTGGCCAGTGAGTATTATGATCAGGGCCAGTTTGAGATGGCCCAGAACGCTTTTGCCACCTTCGTGCAGAAGTTTCCCGAGCACAGCTTCCGGCTCAACGCGGAGCTGGGCCAGATACAATGTCTCGAAGCCCTGGGTCAGTTGGAAGAGGCGCTGGCCGGGTATACTTCTTTTATTGAAGCCAACGGGGGGCGCTATCTTGAACCCGCCGCGGTATTTGGCCGGGGCCGCTGCCTGGAACAGTTGGGCCGTTTGAGCGAAGCCCGCGCGGTGTACGAGAATTTCCTGCTGGCGGAACCCAAGGGGCGCTGGGCGGGGCGCACGGAGTATGCCCTGCAATACGTGGATAAATTGATCCGGGCCAAGGAGCGTGGCGTGTCCGCGGAAGCCACCCCGGCTCCGGTGCCCGCGTTGGAACCGATGGCGGCTACGCCTCCGGTGGCGGCGCCGACCGAGGGTTCTCCTCTTCTACTTCAGCCATAATTTCCTGCACCAGCAGGGCCCGCGCATTTAGGTGGGGCCCCGGGAAAAGTTCCAGCAGGTCGGCCGCTTTCTCGCCTTCCGAGAACGCCTCGCTCAGGGCGGTATACACCGCGCGCTCGTACTGCAGCATGGCCTCGAATTTGCGGGTGACCGCGTCCTGGATCACAAAGCACAGGTGCTCGGGCGTGGAATCCTGGGCGTTGAACAGCAGGATCTTGTGCACCGGGTCCAGCTTGCCCGTGTTGCGGGTGTAGATGGAGTACTTGATGTACTCGATGGTGCGCACATCCAACCCCGCCTCCAGCAGGAAAATACGCTCCACCAGCTCGGTCCGGTTGAACACCAGGTGCACCTCGGGCGCGCGCAGGTCGGTGGGCAGCAGCGCGGTCATGTTTTGCACCAGCTCGCTGAATTGCTCCTCGCCCTGCTCGTACTGCTGCTCGGTCGCGGGAATCCAGTAGATCAGCACGCGGCGGTCGGGGTCGCTGTAGAGCAGGTTCTTGTCCACCCGGAACTGGAACTGGCACCCGGGACAGGTCACCGCGTTCAGCTGGTTGGCCAGCAGGCGCTCCTTGAGCTCCGGCTGTTCCTTGACGTTGATGGACTCGTAGAGCTCGACCTCCTGGGAGGCTTTGCACCGCGGGCAGGCAATGGGATAGAGGCGTTGGTTGGACATAAAGTGGGCGAAGCTAGCCAACCCGGCGGATGGCGTCAATCCCATGCGGCGAACTATGCTTGAAGTCGGGTTGGAGCTGCGCTAACCTGTCCGACTAATTTTGCGGCAGGAAAGCCGCTTGTGAGGATACGACATGAGCCTGTTTGACAGCATCAAGGCCGCGTTTGGCGGCAAGACCTCCGTGGGCAGCGCCCCCCGGGATACCAGCCGCGTGTACCTGGTGGACGCGGAGAAGCTGGCCGAGTCGCGCGAAGGCCAGAACCGCATGGGCCCCCAGGAACGTTTCCACGCCATCCAGACCCTGAGCCGCTTTGCCGAACGCGAAAAAATCACCGTGGTGGCCGTGGTGGGCGGACGCCCGCTGCGCGAAGTGGCACACGGCGATGCCTTTAACGGCGTGCGCGTGTTTTACGTCGAGGCCGAGAAAACCCTGGCCGACCAGATCATCCACGTGCTGGACCGCGAACTGCGGGGCCGGGCCGTGGTGGTGACCAATGACAAGCAGCTGGAAGCCCGCCTGTTGGAGCGCGGCGGAAGCACCCTGCGTCTGACCTCCCTGCGGCGTGCCCTGGACAGCAATAACAACGGCGAAAACGGCGGCGGTGGCGATGGCCGCAATCGCGAACGAGGCGAACGCCCTGACCGCGGCGAGCGGGGTGGCGGTGACCGCGGTGGCCGTGACCGGCGCGACCGGCGTGGTCCCCGTCCGGATCGACGCGACCAGGCGGATCGTCCGGCCCAGCCTGCGCAGAACAATGGGCAACCGGAGCAGGACGGAGCGGGTTCTGACGCCGCACCTGAAGAGCCGCGGGGCAACGCACCCTCGTCCGGCGATACGATTGACAACCTGATTGACCGGGTAAACTAATCGACAGGATCACAGGATGAACAGGATGGGGAAACCCCTTATCCTGATGATCCTGTAATCCTGTCCAACCGCGGCCGAATTAACGCGCGTATTCCACGCAGCGGGTCTCGCGCACCACGGTGACGCGGATCTGGCCGGGATAATCCAGTTCGGCCTCAATCTGTTTGCTGATATCCCGAGCCATGGCCATGGCGGCCTCGTCGCTGATCTGGCCCGGTTCCACCAGCACCCGGACTTCCCGCCCGGCCTGGATGGCGTAGCATTTCAAGACGCCTTTGAAGCGGGTGGCCACCTCTTCCAGTTTTTCCAGGCGCTTCAGATAGATTTCCGTGCTCTCGTGGCGGGCGCCCGGGCGGGCCGCCGTGATGGCATCCGCCGCTTTCACCAGCACCGCGTAAAGGCTTTCCGCCGCCTCCTCTTCGTGATGGGCCGCCACCGCGTTGATGACCAGCGCGGACTCACCATGCTTGCGCAGGAAATCAGCCCCGATGATGGCGTGGCCGCCCTCCGCGGAGTGGTCCATCGCCTTGCCGATGTCGTGCAGCAAGCCGCAGCGCCGGGCCAGCGCGGGGTCCAGTCCCAGTTCGGAGGCCATCACCGCCATCAGGTGCGCCATTTCCTTGGAGTGTTGAAGGACGTTCTGTCCGTAGCTGTGCCGGAATTTCAGCCGCCCCAGGGTGCGCGCCACCTCGCCCGACAGGCCGGCCAGCCCCAGTTCATAGATGGCTTCATCGCCCGCAGTCTTCACCATCTCGTCCACCTCCGCCTGCACCTTGTTCACCACTTCCTCGATGCGGGTGGGGTGGATGCGGCCATCCTCCATCAGGCGGACCAGGGCCTGGCGTGCCACTTCGCGGCGTAGCGGGTCATAGGCGGAAATGACCACCACTTCGGGTGTGTCATCAATGAGCAGATTCACCCCCGCCGCCGCCTCGAAGGCTTTGATGTTGCGCCCCTCGCGCCCGATGATGCGGCCTTTCATGTCATCGCTGGGCAGGGTGACCGCGCTGGTGGTCATGTCACTGACCTGCTCCCCGGCGTAGCGCTGGATGGCGGTGGTGATGATGCGGGTGGCCTCGCGCTTGGCTTCATCCTTGGCCTTCTCCTGCCAGCGCCGGATCAGCGTGCCGGTTTCCTGCCGCAGGTCTTCTTCCAGCTGCTGCATCAACTGGGCCTGGGCCTGTTCCGCGGACAGGCCGGCCACCGTCTCCAGCCGGCGTTGCGCTTCAAGTTCGCGGCGGGTCACCGAAGCTTCGCGCTCCTTCATCTGGGTGTCCGCCCCGTCCTGGGCATGCTGCTTGAGGGTCAGGGTCAGTTCGCGCCGCTCCAGGTTCTCGGCCTTGCGGTCGAGGGTGGCCTCGCGCTGAACGAGGCGTTCCTCCAGGCTCCGCAATTCCTGGCGGCGATTCCAGGTTTCCTGGTCCTGCTGCTCGCGCGCCTGCAGGGCCTCACCTTTGGCCTGAACCCGGGCCTCGCGTACCAGCACCTCCGCCTCGCGCCGCGCATTTTCCTCGATGATCCGTGCGTTGCGGTGCGCCACCGCCAGCTTGAGCCGGACCACGATGGAATGAATGGCATAACCAAGCCCGCCGGCCAGCAGCAGGGCGGCCATGAACCAAAAAGGATGAAGAGTCATGATGAATGTCGGATTGCGGATGTGCGATTTCGGATTTGTTTCGGATTTCGTGCTTTCCTTGGTGCCCCTGTGCCTTTGCCCCTCGGTCCCTACTTGTGCTTCCACGCTTCCGGGTCGGCATAGGTCAGCCCGCCGGCCGCCCGATAGACGGCGCGTTCCGTGACCACCAGGTTCACCGGCACGTCGTGCTCCTCGCAGGGCACGGCCAGCATTTTCTGGCACTCAAAGGCCAGGCACAGCTTCAGGCCGGCATGCGCCGCCAGCAGGCGGTCAAAGTGTCCACCACCGTGGCCCAGACGCCAGCCGTTGAGATCAAAGGCCAGGCAGGTCACGATCATAACATCGATGTCCGTCATGGGCAGCCACTCCGGTTGGGCCGGTTCCTGGATGCCGTAGTGACCCTGGGTCAGCGTCGTTCCCGCCTCCCACCGCGCCATGCCATAAACGCCTTCCTGCTTCTGCCAGGTGGGCAGGGCGATGGCCTGCCCGCGTTGGCGTGCCGCCTCGATGATGCGATCCGTGGCCACTTCGCGCGGTAGCGCCAGGTACAGCCCGAGGGTGCGCGCGGCCTTGATCTCGGGCAGCGCCAGCACGGTCTGCTGTATCTGTTCCCCGGCTCCCCGGATCCATTCCAGTGAAAGTTTGTTGCGGGTGCGTTGCGCGGCCTGTCGCGCCACCGCCTTGGCGTCTATTCGTCGTGCTTCAGTTTTCGTTGCTGCCTCCTTAGCTCCGCCCAGCGGGCGAGCCGCTCCTGGATGCGTTTTTCATAACCCTCATCCGTGGGATGATAATAAATTTTGTCGGTGGGTACATACTCCTGATCCACCACATGCCCCTCAAAATTATGGGCGTACTGATACCCGGTGTGCCCCAGGGTTTTGGCCGCCTTCTTGTGCGAGGCATCGCGCAGATGCTTGGGCACGGGCAGGGTGCGCCCTTCCTTGATGTCCTTCATGGCCTCTTCAAGGCCCATATAGGATGCGTTGCTCTTGGGCGCGGTGGTCAGGTAGGTGGTGGCCTGGGCCAGGATGATGCGGGCCTCCGGCATGCCCACAAACTCCACCGCCGCCATGGCGGAGGTCGCGATGTTCAGGCCCTGCGGGTCGGCGTTTCCGATGTCCTCGGAGGCCAGGATGACCAGGCGTCGCGCTACGAAACGCGGGTCCTCGCCCGCGTACAGCATTTTGGCCAGCCAGTAGAGGGCCGCATTCGCGTCCGATCCGCGCACGCTCTTGATGAAGGCCGAGATGGTGTCGTAATGCCCATCCTCGTCGTGGTCGTACACCACGGCCTTTTTCTGGATGGATTCCTCGATGACGGCGCGGGTCAGGTGGATGGCGCCGTCGGCCTCCGGCGGGGTGGTCAGCGCCCCGATTTCCAGCGCGTTCAGCGCGCGCCGGGCGTCGCCTTCGCATACCGCCGCCAGATGGGCCAGCGCGTCGGCGTCGGCCCGGACCTTGCGGTCGCCCAGGCCTTCCGGATGGACCAGCGCGCGCTGGAG
>CAYTVN010000200.1:0-6861 GCA_964441655.1 uncultured Verrucomicrobiota bacterium
TTCATGCGTGGAGCACTTCCTTGCCGGCATTCTTTACCGCCGCGGGCAGGCGGATGCCCTGCACGATGACATTAACCGCCTTCACCGGCTTGCCCGTCATTTTCTCCACCGAGGCCCGCACTTCGGTCTGCACTTGCCAGGCCACGTGGGGAATACGGGTCCCGAATTCCAGGACCACATGCAGTTCAAGGGATACGGCGGTGTCCTGATGCTCGACCCGGATGCCGCGATCGGAACTCTTCTTGCCGATCATGCCGGCCAATCCGTCCACCAACCCACCGCTCAATTCGACCACCCCCGGTATTTTCAGGGCGGCTTCACGCGCGATGGCGGCAATGACACTGTTGTGGATCTGCACGGACCCGAGCTCGGTGCCGTTCTCCACGTGCTCAAACGAAAAGTCCGCATGATCGGTCGACGTATCAGCGCCATCGCGCCGAGGCTGACTATGAGGTTCTGTCACGGTAGTTCCTCCCTTGTTCAGGATCCGACCAGGAACCCTTCCTTCATGAAGGCTTCCAGGAAGGTGGTGGTGTATTCTCCGCGTCCAAACCGCGCATCGGCCAGCAGGGCCTGGCCCAGGGGCACGGTGGTGAACGGCCCCTCAATCATGAATTCGCCCAGGGCGCGCGTCATGCGGGAAATGGCATCCTCCCGGTTGTCCCCGCGCACGATGATCTTGGCGATCATGCTGTCGTAGTGGGGCGAGATGTCGTAACCCGTGTATACGTGCGAATCCACCCGCACATTGCGGCCGCCCGGCATGTTGACGAAATGAATCTTGCCCGGCGACGGCGCGAAATCCTTGTAGGGATTCTCGGCGTTGACCCGGAATTCAATGGAATGGCCGTGAATCTTCAGATCCTTCTGGGAGAAGCTCAATTTCTCGCCCGAGGCCACCCGCAGCTGTTCCTTGATCAGGTCCACGCCGGTGATTTCTTCCGTGATGGGATGCTCCACCTGGATGCGGGTGTTCATCTCCATGAAGTAGAATTCCTCCGTCTGCGAATCGAACAGGAACTCGATGGTGCCGGCGTTGCGATAGCCCACCGCCTCCACCGCACGCAGGGCCGCCTTGCCGAATTTCTTGCGCAGTTCCTCGGTGATGGCGGGCGACGGCGCCTCCTCCACCAGCTTCTGGTGCCGACGCTGCAGGCTGCAATCGCGCTCGAACAGGTAGCAGGCATTGCCGTGGTGATCGGCGATCACCTGCACTTCAATGTGACGGGCCTGGTCAATGAACTTCTCGATATACACGGCCGGATTGGAGAAGGCGCGCTCGGCTTCCGAGCTGGCCATCATGAAGCCCTGGGCCACGCTCACGTCGTTGCGGGCCACCCGCATGCCCTTGCCGCCGCCGCCCGCCGCCGCCTTGATCAGCACCGGATACCCGATTTCCTGGGCAATGCGAATGGCTTCTTCCTTGCTCTTGACGATGCCTTCGCTGCCAGGGGCAATGGGTACCCCGGCCTTGCGCATGGTGTCGCGCGCCACGGCCTTGTCGCCCATGGTGCGGATGTTGTCCGGCGTGGGCCCGATGAAGTTGATGTTGCAGTTCTGGCAGATCTCCGCGAAATGCGCGTTTTCGGCCAGGAACCCGTAGCCCGGGTGAATGGCATCCACATCCGCCACCTCGGCGGCGCTGATGATGTTGGATATCTTGAGGTAGCTGTCCTTGGCCGCAGGCGGGCCGATGCAAATCGCCTCATCGGCCATCTGCACGTGCATGGAGCGGGCATCCGCAGTGGAATAGACCGCCACCGCTTTGATCCCGAGTTCCCGGCAGGCCCGGATGATACGGACAGCAATTTCGCCGCGATTGGCGATGAGTACGCGTTCAAACATGGCGGTTACTTGGGTTCGACGAGGAACAAGGGCTGCCCGAACTCAACCGAGGTGGCATTTTCCACCAGGATCTTGCGGATGGTGCCTTTGACTTCGGCTTTGATCTCGTTCATGACTTTCATGGCTTCAATGATGCAAACCACGCTCTCCTGATCCACATCCTTGCCCAACCCGGTAAACGCCTCCGCCTCCGGTGAAGACGAGCGATAGAAGGTGCCGACCATGGGCGACTTGATCTCAATGAGGTTCGACGGAACCGGGGCTGCAGCCGGTGCAGCGGCAGGTGCAGCAGCGGCCACCGGCGCCGGGGCATGGACGGGGGCTGCGGCATGCATGGGCGTCATAACGACCTGCGGTTCTGAGCCTATCCCCTTGCGACGCAAACTGATACGGAAACCCTCCTCCGCCAGCTCAAATTCTGACAGCTCATTTTCTTTCATGAGCTCGATGATGCGTTTGATATCTTTGATATCCATAGAATGGCCTCCCAACGTTACCTGTTCGAGATTCTCGTTCCCCCACCGGGCTGGAACGAACGCAATCAATCTAGCAAACCCGCCCGTCCGGTGTCCATGTGAGAGCGCGGGGAATTATCGGACCGGGGTGACGGGCCGGGTCGCCAGCAGACTGGATTCGATGGCCACGAGGTCGGCCACATTGACTTCGGTCAGGCGCACAATACGCTCCACCGCCTCCACCCGCTCCAGTAAGCGGGACACCGTCATGCCGCGGGCCAATTTCTGCAGGATGGCCGCCTGGTCCCGGAAGTGAAGCGTCTCCGGCCCGGCCCCCAGACGGCAGGCCAGCAAATCGCGCTGCCAGAACTGGACCGCGCGCAGCATCTCCGTGCGCTCTTTGATCAGCTTGGCCTGAACCCGCGCCAACGACACTTCGCGCGATTCCTCGTCACCGGACTCCTTTTCCTCTTCCTGGTTCTGCAAGCCGACCTTGACCTCGTCCAGCAGTCCCTTCAACCGCCCGGCCATCAACAAAGTGTCCAACCCGGCATCCGTTTCGTGCCGGGCCAGGATGGCCAGCAGCGCGGGACGCCAGGCTGGCTCCTCTTCTTTCTCGTCCAACACCACCCGCTGGCAACGCGAAACAATGGTCGGCATCATGGCCTGCATCTGGTCGGTCACCAGCAACAACAGGGTCTGACCCGGCGGTTCCTCCAGGGTTTTCAAAAAGGCGTTAGCCCCTTCCTCCTTAAGCCGGTCACAGGCCAGGATGACGCCCGCCTTCCAGCCCCCGGAAAATGCCGTCTGAGCCAGGGTGCGGTTCAGTTCCCTGATTTGATCCACACTGATGATCCGGCTCTTCTTCTCCGGCTCCAGCCAGGTGATGTCCGGCTGCTGACGCCGCTCCACGCGATGACAGGCCGCGCACACCCCGCAAGGTTTTTCCGCCCCTTCGCAATACAGCAGCTTCAGCAGGGATTGCACCAGGGCCAGCCCGGCCCCGGAGGGCGAACCGCCAATCAGATAGGCGTGGGCCAGACGCTGCTCCGCCCACCCGCGCTTGAGTTGCTCGAAAGCCCCGGTGAACTGGTCAAGGGAGGACACGCTGCACCGCCTCCCAGACTTCGCGCTCCACCACGTCCTGGTCGCGATCGGCGTCAAGCCGCAGGAACCGCTCCGGCCAGCGCCGGGCCATGGTCAGGTAACCGTTCCGCACCCGCTCATGGAATTCACGCTCTTCGCGCTCGATGCGATCGGACGTCTCAAACAGGACGCGCTGCCGCTCGGCGATACGCTCGAACCCGCGCCCCACCGGCACATCCAGCAACAAGGTCAGGTCGGGCTGCGCTCCGTTGATGGCGAAGGCATTGATGGCCAGCATCTGCTCCACCGGGAAACCGCGCCCGAAACCCTGATAGGCCGTGGTGGAATCCGCGAACCGGTCGCACACCACGATGACCCCCTGCTCCAGCGCCGGTACGATCACCCGCCGCACCAGCTGAGCCCGGCTGGCCGCGAACAGAAATACCTCCGCCTCCGCGGCTATCGGCTCGCCCGCCTTGTCGTGCTGCAGTATGTCGCGAATGGCTTCCCCGGTCGGGGTTCCGCCGGGCTCGCGGGTATACAGCACCTCGCGCCCGCTGTCCTTCAGCCGCTTGATGAGCCGCTTGGCCTGGGTGGTCTTGCCCCCGCCCTCCGGCCCCTCAAACGTGATGAATCGTCCGGTTCTCATGGCATCATTTCTTTTTCAACTTCGGCCCTTGCGGCGTGTCCTGCACCATCCAGCCCCGCCGGGCAATCTCATCCCGCAGCCGATCCGACTCTTTCCAATCCTTGGCCGCACGCGCGGCCTGACGCTGCCGGGCCAACTCCATGGCCTCTGGGTCCACCGCTTCCTCTGCCGGCTGCAGGAATCCCAGGGCCCGGTCCAGCTCGCCCCACAAGGCCAGCACGGCCGCCGCCCCCGCGGGCGCCAGCGCCTTCGTATCCAACGCCTTGTTGCCCGCGCGCAACAGCTCAAACAAGGCGGCCAGTCCCTCGGATATATTCAGGTCCTGATCCAACGCCGCAACAAATGCCTCCCGGGCCTGCGCCGCCCACGCGGGCATTTCACCCGCCGCCTCGCCGCCCGCCGCGTTCACCAGACGTTCGCGAAACTCGTCCAGCCGGAGCAACGCGGTGCGGGCCCCCTGCAATCCTTCCAGCGTGAAGTTCAACGTCTGGCGATAGTGCGTGGACAGCAGCAGATAGCGAATCTCACGCCCGCTGTAGCCCTTCTCCAGCAGATCGCGCAGGGTGAAGAAATTGCCCAGCTTCTTGGACATCTTCTTGCCGTCCACCACCAGGTGAGCGCAGTGCAGCCATACGTTCACGAACTTCTTCCCGGTGGCCGCCTCGCTCTGCGCGATCTCGTCATCGTGGTGCGGGAAAATATTGTCCACTCCGCCCGAGTGCAGATCGAACGTTTCGCCCAGATACTTCATGCTCATGGCCGAACATTCGATGTGCCAGCCCGGCCGGCCGCGGCCCCACGGGGAATCCCACCATACGTCCCCGTCCTTCTCGTCCCACGCCTTCCACAACGCGAAATCGGCCACGTTGTCCTTCTCGTATTCGTCCTGCGCCACCCGCGCGCCCGCCTTCATGCCCGATTTGTCGAGGCAGGCCAGGCACCCGTAGTTCGGGAACGATTCAATACGGTAATACACCGACTTGTCGTCCGACTGGTAGGCGTGCCCCTTGTCCAGCAGCTGCGCGATCAGCGTGATCATCTCCGGGATGTGATCGGTGGCCGCGGGGTAGCGGTCGGCCGGCGTAATGTTCAGCGCCTTGAGGTCGGCAAAGAAGGCCTCGATGTAGGGCCGCGTGTAGTCCTTCAGTGCCAGCTTGTTTTCAATCGCGCCCCGGATGGTCTTGTCGTCCACATCGGTCAGGTTCATCACCTGGGTCACGTTCAGCCCGCGGAATTCCAGGTAGCGGTGGACCAGGTCCTCGAACACATAGGCCCGGTAATTGCCCACGTGGGCGTAGTTGTACACCGTGGGCCCGCACGAATAGAAACGGACCCGGCCCGGCTCCAGGGGCTGGAAGGCTTCCAGGCGGCGCGTCAGCGTGTTGAAGAAATGCACACTCATGGCGAAGGTTGGAGAATGATCGAAGCCCCACCACCCCGGCAACCGGAAAAGTTCCAACGATTGGAAAAAGGCCTTTTTCGAAGTTCCAACGATTGGAACTTTTTCCGGGCCGGGAATGAATTCCCATCGTTTTTTATGGCCAAGCGCGGCGCGACCTTTATCTTTTCCCGCGACATGGCTTTCGACCTCATCAAATTGCTGCGCGACGTTTTTGACCCCGCCCCCGGCGAGCGCGTGCTGGTCCTGGTGGATCTGCCCCGCCCCGGCCTGCCCGACACGGAGGACTGGGCGGAACGGCGTCGCATGGCCGCGGAATGGCGCGCGGGCTTTGTCCACCTCGGCTGCGACGTGGC
This sequence comes from uncultured Verrucomicrobiota bacterium, assembly GCA_964441655.1. Classification (GTDB taxonomy): domain Bacteria; phylum Verrucomicrobiota; class Kiritimatiellia; order CAIVKH01; family CAIVKH01; genus CAYTVN01. Next base: position 5,791 of record CAYTVN010000200.1, read on the forward strand.
GCCCCTGCTGGAAATTCCGGCCAGCGCGGGCAACAATGCGGACCTGCCCGCGATCGGCGCGGCCGATGGCCAGCCCGTGGCCGTCCCCGCCGCCATCGCCCGCGCGAACATCGTGGTGGCCATGACCAAAAACTCCGCCACCGCGCCCCTCTCCGCCTACGTGAAGCAACGCGATGATCTGCGCGTGGCCAGCATGCCGGGCGTGTTGCGCCGCATGGAACGCACCGCCCTGGCCGCGGACTATGCCGAGGTCGCGCGCCGCACCCACCTGCTGGCCGACCGCCTCACCCACGCCGAATCCGCCGAGGTGGAATTTGAAACCGGCCACACCTTCACCTTCGATCTGCGCCACCGCATCGGCCACGCCGACGACGGCCAGTGCACCCGCGACAAAACCGGATTCCGCCTCATCAACCTGCCCAGCGGCGAGGCGTTCATCGTGCCCTACGAAGGCGAGCGGCCGGACGATCCCAGCCGGACCCGCGGAGTGATCCCGGTGCGCTGGCAAGGCGACACCGCCCTGCTCCATGTCGAGGCCAACCGCATCACGGACATCGAGGGCGGCGCCTACGCCGACTCCCTGCGCGCGCATTTCGAGGTGGACCCGGCCCGCCGTAACATCGCGGAGCTGGGGCTGGGCTGTAACGACGACGCGGTGGTGCTGGGCAGCGTGCTGGAAGACGAAAAGGCCGGATTCCACTGGGCCTATGGCCGCAGCGAACACCTGGGCGGGGTGACCGGGCCCGACGCCTTCCTGGCCCCCGGCCACGTGGTGCACCACGACATTGTCTATGCGGATGGCTGCCCGCTGACCGTCCGCTCCGTTACCCTGGTGTATCCCGATGCACGCCGGGAGTGCATCTTGCGCAACAACCGGTATACCTTGTGGCCGGTGCAGGAGAAAAAGACCCCATGAAAATCAACGTAGGTTTGGTCCAGATGCGGTGTTCCACCGACCCCGCGGAAAATACCCGCCGGGCCGCGGAGAAAATCGCCGAAGCCGCCGCCGCAGGCGCCCAGGTGGTGTGCCTGCCGGAAATGTACCGCACGCCCTACTTCTGTCAGAAGGAG